>JAZPZL010000078.1:0-20979 GCA_045544655.1 Eubacteriales bacterium | reverse complement strand
TGGATTGCTACAGTTTTTTTATGCTTTTTTATGCGCTTTTACAGCTCCAGCACAATGGGGAAACGTTCGGGGAAGTAGCTGTGGTAAAGGAGATAGAAAACGTCCTTAACATCCACCATTTCGTCCTTGTTGTAGTCGGGGTTGTGGTAGCTATTGATTTGATAGCGATCGGGGAAGTACAGATGGAACAGCAGATGAACGGCATCGTCTTCGGTAACGCTGTTGTTTTCATCCACGTCGCCGGGAACGATTCTCATATATCCGCATTCGTTACAGGTGATGTCCTTCTCGTTGTCATAAACGTGATCGGAAACGGTTCTGGTTACGTCGCAGTAGTTACATTCTGTATCGCAGGCGTTATCAAAGGCGTGATTCTTATCTCCGCCGGGGCGGGTGATACAGGCGCTGTAATGCCAGGTGGCTCCGGTAAAGGTAGTATTGCCGGTAGAAGTGATGGTGATGCCGGTTTTGTCGGAGGCGGTTCCCTCATACCATACGTCGGTGAGCTTCGTACAGCCGGTGAAGGCGTTTGCACTCACGGTCTTGACGTTTTTGGAAATTGCTACGGAGGTGATGCTGTTTTCTGCGGCAAAGGCAGCTTCCCCGATGGCGGTAACGGTATAAGTAGTACCCTCATACTCCACCGTAGCGGGAATGGAAATGTCGGTTTCCCAGCCGGCATATCCTACCACTGTAGCGTTGGTGCCGCTAAGCGTGTAATAGAAGGAGCCGATCAAAAGCTCATCCTCATCTTCGCCGGGGACGGGGAAGAAGGGAGTATCGATTCCGTTTGCAAATACCGCACTCACCAGCGTGGAGCAAAGCAAAAGCAATGCAAGAGTAAAGGAAATAATCTGACGAATGGATTTCATAGGGGTTCTCCTTTATGTTTTATTTCAAGCAACGATTGCTGTATTACCGGTTTGAAAAATGCTCTTTCAGGATGCGGACGGATTCTTCTACTACCCGTTCGCCGGTCCCTTTTTCATAGTAGCAGGTGTCGTACTCGTATCCACGGTGGTCAAAGCCTTCAGCGGAGGGCATATAGCCGCAAGCTCCGTTGGTGTAAGAGCAGTTGAAGGTCATTTTGTATGGAGAGGAGGAGCGGAGCTGAACTCCGTTGGTATTGAACATTTCAAAGGGGGCGGAGGCGAATGCCACGTCACCGAAGGAGATGCAGTACAAGGGCAGGGGAGAGGTCTCGCCCATTCCCGCACGCTTGATAATTGCACTTACCTCATAGCGGGAAGCGAAGGCGTATTTGGACATCAAAGCGGCTTTTGCCTCATCGCCTGAGGCGTTATTGACCTCTTTTGCCTGCTTGACGCGTTCTGCGGTCTCTTTTCGGATCACACCGTCCAAAACGGATTTTGTGATCTGCAGCTTGCCGCTTTCGGCAGCCTGCTCGGCGTTTACAGCCTCCTTGACCGTGTCAACGAGGACCGTTCCGATCTCTTCCCAGCCACCATATTTTCTGTCGTTCATCTGGGAGGAGAAGTTAATATCGCCCGCAGCGCCCTGATAGTAGGCAAAATTCACGTCCATTTCCTTCTCCACACCCTCGCGAAGATTGGTGATAAAGTCTGCGGTGATCGCGGTATGATCGGAGGTCAGTGCGTGTGCGGCGTGCGCCTGCCAGTTGACCATTACGATGTCCTTTTTATCGCCGCGCTCAAAGCGGATGGTACGCAGCTCCTTGTCTGCCTCGCTCTCATAGGCAACCACGGGAGCGGTGGAGACGTTGGCATTGTGAATGCCGTCCCAGGAGCCGTCGGCACGCTGATAGCGACGGACGAAGTTGGTTCCCTCGGGGGAATTTGCCTTGCCGAGATAGATCTCGGTGGGGGTAAGGTCTGCGATGGCATCCTTTGCCGCTTTGACCAGCGACTTATAGAAATCCGTGTACCAATGGGTCACGTCAGAGGTGGAAGCCGTAGGATCGGGTCCCGAGTGGTTGTGGGTCGCGGTGAAGAACATATTCTCCTTCGGGATTCCCGTTGCTTTGGAAACGATGTTCATCATTTGCTCACCCTTGGTGGTGTTGCGGATATCCAGAGAGAAAAACAGGGCGATCTGCTTCCCGTCGGAAACGGCGACGCAGGTAGCGAAGATGGGATCCTTTACCTTGGTTGCGGTGCTGGTGCTGTTCATACGCACCGAGTAGCCGTAGGGAGACACGTCCTCGCGGGCAAAGCCGGTGGAAAAGCCCTCCGGGATCTTCGCCGCTTCGTCTTTTTGTTCCTCGGTCTTATTTTTCTCGGAGGTTTCCTCAACGGCGGTGGCTACGTCCGTATCCAAAGAGGAGGAGCAGGCACAAAGGGGAAGGATCAGGGAAAGTGCTAAAAGCAGAAAAAGAATTTTTTTCATTACATTTTCTCTTTTTTATGAATTGGTTTCGGTGGTGTAGCTGAGCATTTCCACAAGCTTTTGGGCGCAGATTTCGCCGGTGCCGCTTACGAATTTGCAAGCGTACACCTCGTACTGACCGTGGGGGAAGGCAAACTCGGAGGGCATATAGCCCAAGGAGCCGTCGGTGTAGCCGCAGGAAATGGTGGTCTGGCAGGGAGAAGCGTCGCGGATCTCTTTGCCGTTGGTATCAAACATTTCGTAGGGAGCGCCCGCAAAGCCGATGTCGCCGAAGCGAATGGCGGTCAGATTGATGCTGATGGTTCTTTCCTCGGAGCCGCGGGAAATGGTATGAGTGCAATCCCGCTTGGAGTTAAAGCCGTATTTTGCAAAAAGCTCCTTGTTGGAAAGCCCTTCCGTAGCAATGGCGTTCAGAGCAAGCTCTGCCTGCTCGACTCTTTCCTTGGTTTCGGCACGGACCTGACCCTCGATGACGGTGGTCTGTACCTGGACCTTGCCGCTGTTTACCTTGGTCTCGCTCTCAACGGCACCCTTGATGATGCCTACCAGCGCTTCTCCGCACGCCATATTGTTGGCGTAGACCTTTTCACCGGGGAATTTGGTGGAAAAGGTTACGTTGCCGGAGGCTCCGTTATAGTAAGCAAAATGTACGTCCAGCTCCTTTTCCACGCCTTCGCGCATAGGAGCGATAAAATCTGCGGAAACCACGTATTTTCCGTTCACCTTATCTCCGGCGGAGGAGGCCGCGTGGCACTGCCAGTTGGTCATCAGAATATCTTTTTTGTCTTTCCGCTCAAAGCGAATGGTGCGAAGCTCCGGATCGGCAACGGATTCTCTGCCTACGTAATCTTCGCTGGGGTTGCCGGAGTGGATGCCTTTATAAGTGCCGTCCGCCATCAGATAGCGGCGCACGTAGCCCATACCCGTGGTATCACCTCTGCCCGTGTAGATCTCTGCGGGAGCAAGGTCACGCAGGGCGTCCTCTGCCGCTTGGGGGATGGCCTTGTAGCAGGTCTGGAGCCACTTGATGTTGGCGGGGTCGTCCTTTACGGTGGGGATGGGGGCGTTGTGGGTGTGGGTCGCGGTGAAGGTCACGTTGGAAGCGGGAATGCCCAGCTTTTTCTCGATGTCCTTTTCAAACCTTTCGATCACGCTGGCGGTGCTTTGCTTCATATCCAGGGAGAACATCAAAGCCACGGTCTCACCGTCGCAAACGGCAACGCAGGTGGCGTAAAGCTTTTCACGGAGGATCTCGCCTCTCGTACCGTCTCCGTAGGTATCAATGGTAACGGGAACGGGGGGAGAAATATCCACTCTGCCGAAGCCTACGGAAAAGCCCTCGGGGTAGACGATCTCACCTTTTTCTTCTTTTTTATCTTCGGTTTTTTTCTCAGTTTTTCCGCTTTCCGTTTCTATCGCTTCCGTTTCTGCTTCGGGAAGACTTGAAGAACAGGAAACAAGGGAGCACAGCATCGTGCTCAGAGCCAAAAAGATCGCTAAAAATCGTTTCATTTTGTTACCTCTTTATATACCTATCCATGTTCCTATCTTATATCATACCGAATTTTGTGTAAAATGTCAATAACGTGCAGTTAAGTTTTGAAAAAAATCTTCCTTTTGACCAATAACGGGGAGTTTTGCACAAAATGACTGTAAAATATCTTTTTTTGACTTGAAAAGCCCTCTTTTTTGTCTTAAAATGAAGACAAGAAACAATGAAAAAAAGGAGATTTGTTATGGCAAGATTTGCACGGTTTCGCTATGCGCCCGTAAAGCCCTTGGGCAAGGATGGCCGCTGTGTTACGGCTTCGGCTAAGCATTTGGCAATTTCCAAGGAGGCTGCCATTGAAGGCACGGTCCTTTTGAAGAACGACGGAATTCTTCCTCTGCAAAAGGGGGAAAGAGTTTGTCTGTTCGGAAGAGGCGCGGGTGAATTCATTTTCGGCGGCGGAGGAAGCGGAAACGTACTGTCCGACGTCCGCATCAGCCTTTCCGACGCGCTTCAGACCGCCGCAAAGCGCGGGGAGATCGAGCTGTTTGAGCCTCTCATTACCGAGGCGAAGGCAGAAGTCGCAAAAATTATGGAGCAAGGGAAGACGATGACCCGTCAGGAAAGAAGGGTCTGGAATACCTACCGTGATCTGGATCCCCTGCCCATCAGCGAAAAGACTTATCAGGAGGCGGTGAAATTCGGCGGCGTGGCAATTCTGTCCATTCTCCGTTATTCTACCGAGGGTACTGTGGACGGTGACCGTAAGCCCGGTGTGGGCGGCTTTGAGCTGTTTCCCTCCGAGATCGAGCTTTGCGAAAAGCTGGGACGTGATTTTAAATCCGTCATCGTGATCTTCACCGTTTGCGGCATGCTGGCAACCAAGCCCTTCCTGGACAATCCCAAGGTAGGTGCAATGCTGTATCCCGTATTCGGCGGCTCCTTTGCAGGCGAGGCTCTGGTGGATATTCTGCTGGGCAAGAATTATCCCTCCGGTCACCTGCAGGATACCCTGGCAGAGCATATTGAGGATTACCCCTCCACTGCCACTTATAATGAAAGCAACGACTACGTTCGCTACGAGGAGGATATTTTCGTAGGCTACCGCTACTTCGAGACCTTCTGTCCCGAGAAGGTGGTATTCCCCTACGGCTTCGGTCTTTCCTATACCACCTACGAGATCAAGTGCCTTTCCGCAAATCTGGAGAAGAACACCGTAAAGGTTGAGGTTTCGGTAAAGAATACCGGTGCTTTCCGCGGCAAAGAGGTCGTTCAGCTGTATCTGTCCGCTCCTCAAGGAAAGCTGGGCAAGGCTGCCAAGGTGCTGACTGCGTTTGCCAAGACCAAGGAGCTTCAGCCCGGTGACAGCCAGAAGCTGACCCTGACCTTCGATCTGCGTGCCTTCGGCTCCTTCGACGATCTGGGCAAGATCGAGAAGAGCGCCTTCATTCTGGAAAAGGGTGAATACAAGGTGCTTCTCGGTACCAACGTCCGTGATTGCAAGGAGGTTCTGACCTTTCAGAAGAAGGAAGACGAGATCCTGCGCCGTCTCCATTCTTACCTGGCTCCCACCACTCTGGAGAAGCGCTTGACCGCATCCGGTAAATACGAGGCTCTTCCCAAGGCGGAAATTCCCGCTACCCCCCGTCGCGGCGCCCCTCTGAAGGCAAAGAAGCCCGAGAAGGACTTCAGCCTGGAATACGCCCTTGAAAACGACTGCGTGGAGGAATTCATTGCAAGCTTGACCGACCGTGAAATGACCGATATGCTTTACGGTCATCCCGCCGTCAACGCCACTCAGACCGGTTACATCGGCGCAATGCTTCCCCTCCGCACCAAAGAGGGCTGGCGCGACGAGCATCAGATTCCCCCCGTTCCCACCTCCGACGGTCCTGCGGGTTGCCGTACCCACGACGCCAGCGGCGTTTTCACCACCTATTTCCCCAGCGGAAATACCATGGCGCAGACCTGGAACCTTCGTATCGTGGAAAAGATCGGTAAGACTGCCGCGCTGGAGGTCAAGGAGAACAACTCCGGCATCTGGCTGGCTCCCGGTATGAACATTCACAGAAGCCCTCTGTGCGGAAGAAACTTCGAGTATTACTCCGAGGATCCCTTTGCAACGGGTATGACTGCCGCCGCGATGGTCAAGGGTGTTCAGAGTCAGAAGATCGCCGCCACCGTAAAGCATTTCTGCTGTAACAACAAAGAGATCAACCGTAAGATGAGCGACTCCCGCGTTTCCGAGAGAGCTCTGCGCGAGATCTATCTCCGCGGCTTTGAAATTGCCGTGAAGAAGGCAAATCCCTGGTGCATTATGACCAGCTACAATATGGTGAACTCAAGACGCTCCAGCGCAAGCTGGGAGCTGATCCGCGGTATTCTCAAGGGCGAGTGGAAGTATCCCGGTCTGGTGATGACCGACTGGTGGACCTACGCCCACTTTGAAGATGAGCTTGCCGCAGGAAGTGACGTAAAGATGCCCGTGAAATTCACCGAGACCATGCCCGGCGCTCCCACGGATTTCGACATCGTTCAGCGTATGGAGGAGGGTCACATTTCCCGTACCGCCGTTTTGGATGCTGTTCGCAGAATCCTTCGTATGATGAGCCACTTCGAGTAAAGAAGAAAAAAACGCATCGGATTTCCGATGCGTTTTTTTGTGCGTTAAAGGGCAAGACTTTTTTTGAGAAATTCCAGGAAGAGAAGATCCTCCTCGGTCAGGAGCCTGCTTTTGCGCCACAAAAGGCGGTAATTGCGGCGGCACTCGGGCAGATCGACGGGGCGCAGGACCAGACCTTTTGTTAAGGTGGTTTTGCTATGCCGGGTGACCAGCACCGCTCCCGCTCCCTTTTTTGCAAGGGACCAGGCGGTCATATAATTGTGGGAAGAAAAGGCGGGAGGGGGAAGCTTTTTTGCGTCAAAGCCTTTGAGAAAAAGCTCCTTGAGACCGTGATTGATCCTGGGCCAGATCAGGCTTTTTCCCGACAGCTCTTCGGGACTGATCCGACATCTTTTGGCAAGGGGATGCTTTGGGTGCATCATAAGGGCAGGGGAATCCTCAAAGAGAAAGAGGCTGTTGCAATCTGCGGCAAAGGGGGCGGGGACGTCCTCGTCTGTGGCAAACAAAAAGGAAAAACGGGTGTTGATCCCTGCGGCGGTAATATCCCGTGGTTGAACGGTGGAGGTGGATAGGGGGATCTCGGGATGGGCGATGGAAAAATCCGAGAACAGATCCGCGAACAGATTGGCGGAGGTGGTGGCGATGACGATGCCGTTTTTCCGATCCGTCAGGCTTTCCAGAAGCTCGGTCTTTGCATCGGAAACGCTGTTCAAAATAAAATTTACGTATTCCAGAAAGATCTCTCCCTGACGGTTCAGCATCAGGCGGTTTCCCGTGCGGGAAAACAGCTTCGTGCCCAGTTCCTCCTCCAATGCCGCCATAGACGAGGAAATGGCGGGCGGGGTAATGAAAAGCGCCTTCGCCGCGGCAGAAATGGTTCCGTATTCGGCAACCGCTTTGAAATATCTGAATTGATTGACGTCCATAAAAACCTCCGAAGGCTTGATAAAAAAAGCCTATCACGAAGGGGTGAAAAAGTCAATCGTGAGAGAAAGCTTTTCTTAAAATAGTTAAAATTTGTTTACCTTTACTTTTCATCACTTTTTGCGTATGATAATTCCGGAAACGGGAAAGGAAGTTTTGAAGATGAACGTATTCAATATTCGGGATTACGGTGCGGTTTTTGCCGACACCCTGCAAACGGAAAAAATTCAGAAAGCCATTGACGATTGCTTTTTGGCAGGGGGCGGAAGAGTAGTGATCCCTTGCGGAATTTATATGACGGGCGGACTCCGTCTGCGCACGAACGTGGAGCTGTATCTGGAGTCGGGTGCCATTTTACGGGGAAGCCGCAATCCCGACGATTACGGCGCTTTTGAATTTGACAAGATCGAGCCGGTGACCATGGAGCCCATCGGGAACACCCCTGCCACCGGAAGAAGTGCCGTAGCGACCAGTCGCTGGTGCAACGGACTCATCCGCGCTCTGGATGCGGAAAATATTGCCGTGATCGGTGAAAGGGGCTCGTACATTGACGGCGCCAATTGCGCCGATATGCCCGACGGTGAGGACGGCTATCGCGGACCTCACGGAATGAGCATCTGGAGATGCAAGAACGTGCGTCTGGAGGGGTATACCTTTATCAACAGTGCCAATTGGTGCCACGCCATTTTCCAAACCCGGAATATTACGGTTCGGAATATTTCAGTTCACGGCGGTCACGACGGGCTGGACGTTCGCACCTGCGATAATGTTTTGGTCGAGGACTGCGAATTCTACGTGGGAGACGACGCCGTTGCAGGCTTTGACAACCACGACGTGATCGTGCGGAACTGCAAGCTCAATTCCGCCTGCCAGTGCATCCGCTTCGGTGGGAACAACGTTTTGTTTGAAAACTGTACCTCCGAGGAGCGCCGCTTCGGCTTCCGCAAGCATCTGGACGATAAGTCCAAGGAGATGGGAGAATTGACCAACGATTCCTGCCGCAGAGAATCCATCACGCCCTTCTCCTATTACTGTGATTTCAGAGCGATCCTGAGAAAGCCTGCGGAAAACATTGTGATCCGCAACTGTCATTTTGCCCAGGCAAGGGATCTGATCCGTTTGCAGTTTGACGGCTACCACATTTGGTGCTGTAATCGTTCCCTGCGCGCCATTACCTTTGAGGATTGCTCGGTGAGAGAATTGATCCGCGCGGGAATGCTTTGGGGAGACGAGAAGGAAAAGGTGACCTGCGTATTCCGCAATATGACCATTGCCTGCCGCAAGGGCTATGAGAAGGAGCCGCTTTTCGTGGCGGCAAACTTTGAAAAGATCGTCTTTGACCATTGCACCTTTGAAGGCTACGAGGATCCTCGCATTCTCGCCGCGACGGACGACGTGGTGGAGGTGATCGAATGCTCCTCGGACGTTCGGGTGCAAAAGGCGACGCAGGAGGAGTGCCTGGAGGCCCATCCCTGGGGCACGGGAATTTTGGATGGCAAGCACATTCTGGCAGGAAAAAGAGCTCACAAGGGCGATAAGCCCGATTAAAGAAAAAATCTGCACGGTTTTCCGTGCAGATTTTTTTGCATTATTGAAAGGAAATGATGGTGTAGGAGCAGTCCTCGGGCAAATGAACAGTAACCATCTCTCCGTCTCTTTCCACCACTGCCTCCTCCTTGTTGAAGGGGGTGTAGACGGTGGGGGTCTTTGAGGTCTTGAAGGAGACGCGTCCCCCGATGCCGATGGGCTTGATGGTGGTCAAAAGATTTACGCGGCTGCGGTGGGTGCGGATACGGTCTAATTCGTGGTTGATATCCACGTCGTAATCCTCGGCAAACATTTGCACGATCACCTTTTCTCCGTCGCGGCGTACGGTGCTGATATAGCCCTTGCTTTCCGTCAATTCCACGGGGAGAGGCTTTACGAAGCTGCGCGCCAGCTCCAGCATTCTGTCTGAATTGCTCTCGCCCAATCGGTGGGGGTGATACCAGACGCCCTCTGCGGGATTCTGCCAGGCATCCTCATCTCCGGAGGGTTCAACGTCGCGTTCGCGGAACCACTCGGGCTGCTTGAGGTGAATGCCGTCGGGAACGGTGGAGAAGAATTGATCCGCGTCAACGTCCAGACGGTTGGGGAGCTTCCAGGTATGGACGCAGCCCTCTACTGCGGTGGGACCGGTGACGATCACCTTGCCTCCTGCGGCAAGATAACGCTTCAGAGCCTTCTTTTCCTCCTCGGTGAATTTTGCTACGGAGGATAAGAGGATCACGGGATATTTGTCCGTATTCTCGGGGAAGCTGAATACGGTGTGAGGGCAAAGACCTGCGGCGAACAGCAGATGAAGAGACTTTTCATAGTCGGCGCAGTAGCCCTTTTTCAAATTGCCGAACATGGTATGGTTTCGGGTCTCATCGGAAAAATAAACGCCCAGCTGACCGATGCTTTCGCCTTGGAACAGCTCGGGGTGCTTCGCTTCGAAGCCGAATGCCTCGCCCACGATGTCCTCCTCGCAGGGAAGGGTGTCGGTGATGCTGCGGGGGAGACCCAGACGGGTCTTGAGGGTGCCGATCCATGCGTCCGCATCCAGAAGCTTGCACAGCGCCCAGGCGTGATTTGCGGACGCGGTGTTATGGGCAAAGGCGGTACAAAAGGCACGAACGCCTCCTTCCCAAGCCGCCGCCTGATGGTGGGAGGAATGGGCTACGCGAATGGGAATGGGAGAGTTGCCCGTGAGGGGATCGTGCTTGTAGGGGGGCGTATTGCCCACCAGCTCCATATTGATGTAATTCCAGCCGCGCTTTAAAACTCTGGCGTCGCAGGCGTTCATCAAAGCGCCGGGCGTGGCGGAGGCTGCTCCGCAACCGGTGAGCATAAAGCCCTCGGGCAGAGTTTTTGCAAGGTCTTCGTAAAATTTGCCCATGGTATCGTAGCGAAGATCCAGCCAATGGAGCCAGGCGGGGTTATCCCAGTTGCCCCAGAAATTCTTATCCTCTACGGGAGGCAGATCGATCCCCGCTCTTCTTTGCAGCTCTGCGCGGCAATGCTCGCAGGCGCAGGCGTTGTAGCCGTAAAAATAGCGGGCGTCGTCTGCGGAAAGCCCGTCGATCCCCGTTTCGGAGATCAGGTATGCCACGTATTCACGGTAGGCTTCGGCGTATTCCGGATTGCGGGGGCAGAAGCCTTCCCCGGTGTATTGGGGATGCCAGAGGGGTTTTCGGGTGGAAACGTCGATCATACGCCAATCGTTCAGCTTTTTTCCGCGCCAGGTCCAGTCTGCCGCCGCTTCAAAGGTGGGACTTAAGGGGAGATGAGGCTGACTGTCCTCCATTACGTGACGCATTTCGGCTCTGGTGGTGTAGCGGTGAACCAGACACACGGAATGGTGGTCGAACAGCTTGACTCCGTATTGGTGCAATTCCTCGGCTACGGTGGCGATATAGTCGTGAAGCAAGGGGAAGAAGGGAAGCCAGTCCCAACGGAAATGCGCGCCGAAGAGCATTGCGGCGGATACGTTTGCTTCTGCGTAGGCGTAGGCTCTGCGACGGACCTTGTCACGGTTGTCGGGATCCGGCCATTGCAGATCGGGCAGGTGATACCACCAGGTAGCAATACGGTGAGATTCAGTTTTCATGGGAATCCTCCTTGACGTTTTTTTTACTGCTTTTTTTATTGTATTTCAAATTTGGCGCGTGCTCACGGCGATACTCGGAAGGACTTTTGCCCGATCTTGCGCGAAACACGCGATTCATGGTGCGGAGAGAGGGGAAGCCTGCCGCGCTTACGACGGCGGTAATGGGGAGATTCGTTTCCGTCAGCAGATGCTGTGCCTCCTCCAGCCGCAGGAGATTCAGATAGGTGGGGAGGGTAATGTGCAGGGAAGAGGAAAACAGGTGGGACAGGGTGCTTTCACTGATTCCCAGATCCCGTGCGATCCCGTAGCGGGTCAGATTTTCACGGAAATTCTTTTCCAAATATGTCAGAACGCGGTGCAGCTCTTCCCCCTTGGGGCTTCTTTGATCCTCGTGGGTCAAAAAAGGAAGGAGCTTCCCCAAAAGAAGGGAAAGGTATCCGTGGAGAACGCCGGCGTTTTCCAGATCCGGATCCGCCGCGGCATTTTGAAACAGCTCTCTGATCCCCGCGCGTTCCAGCTCCGCTTTTTTGATCACGGGGGAAGCGGGAGAAAGGCTGTCAAAGCTCTGCTTGAATACGGAAAACTCGTCGGGTAAGGCGTGACCGAGAAAGCCGCGGATCCCCGTGCAATTCTCGAACAAATGGACCTTGTCGGGGAAGATGAGAAATACGTCGCCTGCTTCCAGAAGAAAGGTTTTTCCTTCCACGGAAAGACTGCCCTTGCCTTCCTCCAGATACCCGAATTCTACCGCGCGGTGCAAATGGGCGGGAAAATCCAGCTTGAAAACGGGGTACAGACGGCTTTTGTTTTTGTGTTGAAAAAACGCGACCACGCTTTAAAATCCCTCCCTTTTCTCCGTTTCTTGCTATGATTATACACAAAAGGGAAGAGAAATGCAATCAAATTCGGATAGAAAAGCGTTTTCCGAGGGTGTTTTTCGGAAAAAGGCGATTTTTTGCAAAATGTGTTGAATTATACGCCGTGGTATGGTAAAATAAAGGGCAATATCATTCATCGGAGGATCGCATTGGAACAGCTTGACGACGTGGTTTTGGTAATGGATGCGCCAGAAACGGCACAAAATCAAACGCTTCATAAAAAAGAAGAAGAGCCGAAACGAAAGAAATCGGAAAAAGGGAAAAAAGGGCTTGCGGGGAAGATCTGCCTATACGCGGGAACGGTTTTCGTTTTCCTGCTGGTTTGCGTAGTGATCGCTTGCTACGTGCTTCTCAACGGACCCAGCACCCCCATGCGGGACGCCCTGGTTCTTTCCGCCAAGCAGGCAAGCGCCACCAAGTGGATCCCGGGCCTGTTTCTTGAGGATGAATTGGTTCGCCAAATTGAGGAAAACAGCAAGACGGTCACCTATGACGTGGTCTCTATGGAGGACGTAACGCCCCCTACCCCCGAAGCGGAGAAGGATGAATGGGCGGACGCCGTTGACGGGATCCGTCTGGAGATCATACAAAAGCCTGCTTTCAAGGGATATATGCTTCTTATCAAGGATCCTACTCGCGTCTTCGTGGGGACCTCCAGCGACTTTAAGTCCGGCAAAGCGGGTATGCGGATTTTTGAGGCTGTGGAAAAATACAACGCGGTTTGCGCCATCAACGGCGGGGAATTTCCCGACGGCGCAGGCGGCGGCAACGGCGGTTTGCCCATCGGGATCACCTTTTCCCAAGGGAAATTGGTGTATTCCGGTCATACCAACCGCACCTTTATCGGCTTGACCCGTGAAAATAAATTGGTGGTTTCCGAAGGGATGACCGAGGCGCGCGCCAAGGAGCTTGGCGTTCGTGACGGGGTCTGCTTCCAGACGGGCAACTGTCTGATCACCAACGACGGGCAGAATATGACCCTTCACTATTCCGATAAGAATACGGGCAGAGCACAGCGTACCGCAGTGGGTCAACGGGCAGACGGAACCGTTCTGCTTCTTGTGACCGACGGCAGAACCGCATCCAGCCTGGGCGCAACCCACAACGATCTGATCGAGGTGATGCTGGAGTACGGCGCTACCGCGGCGGGCAAGCTGGACGGCGGCAGCAGCGCGATGATGTGCTATCCCGGTTATTACGATCTTTACGGTATGGATAAGGACAGCCTGGATGAATACGGACGTATGGGTCTGGTCAATACCTACAAAGCCTTTACGGATCCCAGAAAGCTGCCTACCTTCATTATGGTGGGAGGTGCACAATCATGAAAACGAAGCGTACTTCTTTTTGGATGATCTACGGTCTTTTCGTGGCGGTACTGGTGACTGTCTCCGTTCTGGGAACGGGAATTCTGATCTCCTGGCTGGATGCTTTTGAAAAAAGTCAGCCCATCCACAGCGTCGAGGCGGTATTCAACGAGTATTTCGTTTCCGAGAAATGGGACGAGGTGCTGAAGCTTTCCGGCTACGAAAAGGGGGATCTGGAGGAGGATGGAGACGCCGCCGCTGCCCTTGCCGAGCTGAGACGGGATAAGGCGATGAGCTATTATTCCGCAGGCACCACGGACGGAGTATGCAGGTACAACGTGGTTCTGGTAGAGCCGGAGGATCTTTCCGCTTCTACGGGAACGGGAGAGGACGTAAAGGACGCTACCGCGGAAATGAGCGTAAAGGGAATTCCCTCCACCAAGATCGCCACCATTACCGTGACCAAAAAGGAAACCGAGGGGAAATGGGGCTTTTTCGGCTATGAATTTTCCGCTCTCGAGGTCTTTTTGAAGAAAAATAAATCTGCGGAGGTCTGCATCCCCTCCCATTATACCCTGTACGATTCCGATCAGGCGATCAACGCCGAGCGGATCGACGGGCTGACCCCTCACACCTGGAACGAGCATTTGCCCGAGGGGGTCAAGGGGATCGAATTTGCCACCTATCGCTTTCAGGGGCTTTTGTCCGAGCCCACCTTTTCCGTAAAGGATGAAAACGGTGAGGAGGTCGCTCTCGTGAAAAACGAGGAAAGCGGTGTTTGGGAGGCGGGTCTCGTCTTTGAAGCCGACGTGGAGAAGGCAATTTCCGACCGACTTCTGAAGGGACTTAAGGAATACGCCGCCTATATGCAGGACGACGGAAGCATCGGCAGGGTATCTCCCTATTTCGATACCCGTTCCGATTTCTATAAGAGTACCGCCAGCAATCCCTCCTCCTTCGTTTGGGATCACAACGGCTACGATTTTAAAAACGAAAAGGTAGAGGACTTCTACTTTTTCGATGAAAATACCCTTTGCTGCCATATTTCCTTCGATCAGATCCTTAAAATGACCGGTCGGGAAAATTACGTGGACAATCTTTCCATGACCGTCTTTGCCCGTAAGATCGGCGGCACCTGGCGGATCTTTGAATGTGTGAACGTAGGTGAGTAATATGTGGAACGTATTGAATGAATGGGAGCTTTCCTTTTTGCACCTCCTTCAGGACGGTGCTACTCAAGCCACGGACGTGTTCTGGACTGCCATCACAAGCTTCGGGGAAGCGGGGATTTTCTGGATCGCCCTGTCTCTTGTGCTGATGCTGATCCCCAAAACGAGAAAAGCGGGCTTTACCATGGGTCTCGCCTTGCTTTTTGGTGTGATCGTGGGAAACGGTGTTTTGAAGAACGTTCTTGCACGGCCCCGCCCCTACGATTTTGATCCTACTCTTGCCCACCGCCTTGCCTGGGGAGAAATGAGCACCGACTATTCCTTCCCCTCGGGACATACCCTTGCTTCCTTCGAGGCATCCGTGGGGCTTCTGCTTCACCACAAAAAGTGGGGGATCGCCGCTTTGGTACTGGCGTTTTTCGTTTGTATTTCCAGGCTGTTTCTTCTGGTCCACTATCCCAGCGACGTGCTGGCAGGCGCGATTTTGGGAAGCTTGTTTGCCATCCTTGCGGCAAAGCTCGTGGATTTTTTATGGAAGAAATTTGAGAAAAAAGCATAATAAAAGGCTTAGCGCATTGCGCTAAGCCTTTTGGTTTTTATACGGCCTCTTCTTCGGGGGGCGTATTTTTTGCCGCTTCGGCGGCTTCTTTTGCGTTCAGCGTGTCGCGGAGCATACGGTACAGAGCGGCTACCAGGGGTACGCCCAGGAACATACCTGCGATGCCTGCGATGCCACCGCCTACGGTAACTGCCGCCAATACCCAGATACCGGGCAGACCCAGGGCTTCACCTACCACGCGGGGGTAGATCAGATTGCCTTCCAGCTGCTGGAGGATCACCAGGAAGATCAGGAAGAACAACGCCTTAATGGGGGAAACGGTGAGGATCATAAAGGCACCCACGAAGGCGCCGATGTAAGCGCCCGCTACGGGGATGAGGGCGGTAAAGGCGATCAGGGTGCTGATCATAGCCGCATAGGGGAAGCCGAAAATCGCCATTCCGATGCCGCACAAAAGCCCCAGGATCACCGCTTCCGCGCACTGACCGATCAGATATTTGCGGAAGGAAACGTTCAGATTGGAGACTACGTACAGAATACGCTTATACAGCTTTTCGGGAAGGAAATTGGTGCAAAGGCGGCTTGCCTGCGCCTTCAGCTTTTCCTTGGAGAGAAGCAGATAAATGGAGAAGATGAAGCTGAGGAAGGTGGTGATCACACCAGAGATCAGACTTTGCAGGGTCTGGATCACAAGACCTACCACGTCGGTCACGCCGTTTGTGACCACGTCGACCAGCTGCTCCACGCGGCTTTTCCAGTCAATGGCGTCCAGCGTAGCCAGTACCTCCTTGGACAGGAGGTGATGCTTGTCGAAAAAGTCGATGGTCCGGTCAATGGCGTCGGGGACCATACCCACGAGGAGGCGGATACATTCCACCAGCTGAGGGATGATGAGTCCGATCACCAGAGCCACTACTGCGAAAAAGGAGAGGAACGCGGTGATCATACACAAGGGACGTTTGATGGCGAGGAGCCATTTTTTCTTTGCCTTTCCGAAAAAGACCCGCTCGTAGGAGCTCATTACGATATTGACGATATACGCAATGAGAAAGCCGATCAAAAGGGGAAGGGCGGCGGCAAAAAGACCCACGAGAAACTTCCCGATGGCGGGCCAATAGTGGATGCCCAGATACAGGAGAAAGCCTCCTGCGGCAAGGGCGAGGATGGTTTTAAAGGAAATGTTTTTCATTTATTCCTTGATTCCTTTCATGGTCAAGCTGATTTTTTTGCGCTTCAGGTCTACTCCCAGCACCGCTACCTTTACCGTGTCTCCCACGCTGACCACCTGAGAGGGGTGCTTGACGAAGCGATCGGAAAGTTGTGAAATATGAACGAGACCGTCCTGATGCACGCCGATGTCCACGAAGGCACCGAAGTCCACCACGTTGCGGACAACGCCCTGATAGACCTGACCTTCTTTCAGGTCCTCCATTCCCAGAACGTCGTCCCGGAGAATGGGCTGTGCAAAGTCGTCACGCATATCTCTGCCCGGCTTTTCCAATTCGCGGATGATATCGTCCAGGGTGATCTTGCCGATCCCCAGCTCCCGGGCGAGGGCGTCTCTGCCCGTTTCGTCGCACTTTTTACCCAGCTCTGCAAAGCCGTCTGCGGTGAGCTTTTTGGGATCGTAACCGAATTTTTTCAAAAGGGCTTTTGCTGCGTCGTAGCTCTCGGGATGCACACCCGTATTGTCCAGAGGCTCCTTGCCACCGGGAACGCGGAGGAAGCCTGCGCACTGCTCAAAGGCCTTTGCGCCGATCTTCGGCACCTTTTTCACCTGACTGCGGCTGTCGAAGGCACCGTTTTCCTCTCGGTATGCCACGATGTTCTTTGCCGCCGCCTTTCCGATGCCCGCCACGTAGGACAGAAGCATATAGGAGGCGGTATTCAGATCCACTCCTACGCGGTTTACGCAGTTTTCCACCACACCGCCCAAGGCCTCGGAAAGGCGGGCGGGCTTCAGATCGTGCTGATACTGCCCAACACCGATGCTGCGAGGCTCGATCTTTACCAGCTCTGCCAGAGGATCCTGCAATCTTCTTGCAATGGAGACGGCGGAGCGGAGGGTCACGTCAAAATCGGGGAATTCCTCCGCGCCCAAGGGGGAGGCGGAGTAAACGGAGGCACCGGATTCGGATACCATGGTATATTTCACGGAGAGATTGTTGCGCTTGATGACTCCCGCGATAAAGATCTCACTTTCCTTGGAGGCGGTGCCGTTTCCGATGGCAACGGTATCTACGCCCCATTTGCGAACCAGATACAGAACCTTCTTTTCCGCTTCCTCGGTCTTTTCCAAAGGCTTGGTGGGATAAATGACACCTGTATCCAGCACCTTGCCCGTGGGATCCACCACCGCAAGCTTACAGCCCGTGCGGTAGCCGGGGTCGTAGCCCAGAACGGTCTTTCCCTTGAGGGGAGGACACAGAAGCAGATTTTTCAGATTCTCAGAGAAAAGCACCAGGGCCTTTTCTCCCGCATCGTCGGTGAGAGCGGTGCGGATCTCACGCTCCAGAGAAGGAAAGATCAGTCTGCGGTAGCTGTCCTCGATCGCCCTTTCCATCAGAGCGGCGTAGGTGGAGGCAGGATCGATCAAGCGGTTCTGCAGGAAGGAGAGGGGAGCGTAATCCCCCAGCTCCAGGGTGACCTTCAGAACCTCCTCCTTTTCTCCTCGGTTTGCCGCAAGGATGCGGTGGGAGGGAATGGCGTGGATCTCCTGAGAGAAATCCTCGTACATGGAATAAACGCCGATCTCCGCGCCTTCAACGGCGTGGGTGACGAATTTTCCTTCCTTTGTCATTATGCGGCGAAGCTCACCGCGGAATTCGGCGTTGTCGGAAATGTCCTCCGCAACGATATCCAGCGCGCCGTCGATGGCATCCTCAACGGTAAGCACGCCCTTTTCTTCATTGATATACTCCTCGGCAAGCACCTCGGCTGCCTCGCCCTTGCCCTGCTCAAAGATGACCTGCGCCAAGGGCTCCAGTCCCTTTTCTCTTGCCACGGAGGCGCGGGTCTTGCGCTTGGGACGGAAGGGACGGTAAATATCCTCGATCTCAGCCAGGATCGAGGCGTTTTCCAATGCCAGGGCGATCTCATCGGTCATTTTTCCCTGCTCTTCAATGGCAGACTTGACCTCATCGCGGCGCTTTTCCAGTCCTCGCAGGTATTCCAGACGGTCCGCAAAGCTTCGCAGGGTCACGTCGTCCATCGCGCCCGTTTTTTCTTTGCGGTAGCGGGCGATGAAGGGGATGGTGTTCCCGCCGTCGAGAAGCTCAATAACGGCAAGGCAACGCTCTTCGGAAATTTTCAGCTCTTTGCACAGGGTAGAAATGATGTTCATAGGGGATCCTTTCATTTTACAAGGGTTTTACAGTTTATTTTACTCCAAAATACGGAATTTTTCAAGTCGTTTTTTCGCGAAAATACGCGGCGGTGAGGCGAATAATACGGGAATAGGACACGGTGCCCTCTTTTTGCCCCATGGATTTCAGATAGGCGGAGTTTGCCGCATCCGCAACCTTGGCGGCGGTGCTGTTCCGATAAGGGGTGAAAAATTCGCGGTACGCCTGAAGATCTGCGCTGAAAACCGGGTCAAGATCCTTCAGGATCGCCTCGGTTCGCTCTCGGTCCAGCTTGCGGCAAACGGAAATAAAATCGTCCAGTACAAAGGCGGCTCCGCAGTAGCGCAGGTAAGGATCGTCACTTTCCATCAAGATCACGGCGGAAAGAAAATTGCATTCGTTTTCGGGAGCGATCCCGCGGGCGTGGCTGCTTTCGTGGGCAAGGGAGGGAGTAATGATGAAATGGGGGTAGTTGGTATTGACGTTTGCCTCCCCGGTGAAAAATCCGAAAATGCCCGAAATATGAGTGTAGGTCATAAGGGGTGATGAAAGGAAGACCTTTGCCTTGTAGCCGCGGGACTGATAAAAAGCATTGCGGTCACCGAAGGCGTCACAGGCATCCTTTACCCGCCCGTTTACCTCGCTCAAGGGGAGGGGGGCGCTTGCGCCGTTTTTCTCTTTGGGAAGCTTCGGCGCGGTCTCGTTTACCGTATCCACCAGATTTTCCAGGGCAAAGAATACGTCCTCGGCCTCAACCGTTTCGGGAGCGGGTGCAAGCTCTCCCAAGGGAGAGGGGCGGTAATAGCTGGAGGCGAAGGTCAAAACGAACAGATCCAGCACCGTGAGAAGCACCACGGGAACCGTTATCAGAAAGGGAAAAAGGCGCGGTGCCGTCTTTCCCTTTTTTCTCCGAAGAAGCACCGCAGGCGTGAATATCAAAAGAAAGATCAGGTATAAAACTCCGAAAAAGATGCTCCATTCAAACAGAGAAAAGGGGAAAACGGAGGATACGCCGCCCAGAAGCAATCGGAAAAAGCTTGCGGGATAACGGGTGAACCAGTCCGCAAAGTCGGGGAACAGAATGAAAAAAGGAAGGAGCAGCAGGATCCCCAAGCCTGCAAGGAAAAACACGGCAAGAGAGCGGGGCAGCTTTTTCATCGGTTTCATACGGATCCTCCTTTCTTTTTCTCTTCCTTATTCTATTATAAAAAACGAAGTTCTGCAAGGGCTTTTCGTGAGTGTTTTGTGATTTTGGAAAAAAATAAAAAAAACTTAAAAAAACACTTGACAAAAGAGGTTCTTGGTGTTATAGTATCTTCATCGCTTTAGCAGACTAAATTGCTAAAACAGTAAAACAAACCAAAACAACAAAAAAAGAAAAGAGGAAATCACAATGAAAAAGTTTTTGGCACTGATTCTTGCGGCTTTGATGCTGGTATCCTTTGCAGCTTGCGCTGCAGAGCCCGCTGAGACCGCTACCGCAGAAGGCGAAACCGCCACCGCTCCCGCAAACGACGAGGCTGACAACAAGGATGATGACAAGGATGCTGCAAAGTCCGTTGTCGTAGGCTACACCATTTACGAGCCGATGAACTATATGAAGGACGGCGAGCTGGTTGGTTTTGATACCGATCTTGCAAAGGCTGTATTCGAAAAGCTTGGCTACAAGGTTCTTTTTAAGGAGATCGACTGGGATCAGAAGTACACCGAGCTGAACTCCGGCGTGATCGGTTGTATCTGGAACGGCTTTACCGCAAACACTGCTGACGATGACGGCGTAGCACGTGCTGACAAGGTTGACTTCTCTTACAACTATATGGGCAACAAGCAGGTGATCGTTGCAAAGGCTGATCTTGCAAAGGAGATCAAGGATACCAAGAGCCTCGCAGGCAAGGTTGGTGCAGTTGAAAACGGTTCTGCCGGTGCTACCTTCCTTACCGAAAAGCTGGAAGGCGCCATCAAGAAGGGCGTTACCTCTCAGCTGGATGCTATGAAGGAGCTGAGCCTGGGTCAGGTCGACTTCGTCGTATTGGACGAGCAGCTTGCAAAGGCTTACGTTGGCAAGGGTGACTATGCAGGTCTGGAGATCGCTGAAAAGGTTGAGAGCGATGCAGAGTACTACGCAATCGGCTTTAAGAAGGGCTCCGATCTTACCGCAAAGGTAAACGGCGCTCTGGAAGAGCTTGCAAAGGACGGTATCATTGCAAAGCTTGCAAAAGAGTATGGCGTTGAGAATACCGCTATCACCGATTTTGCAGATCAGAAATAAGTAAAACGAGCAATATACGTGAAAATTGCAAGGCGGTTATCGCCTTGCAGTTTTCTGTCTTTTAGAAAAGGATATACGATGGACTTTTTGACAATCACGCAGGAATTATTGGCTGGCTTTGGCATTACCTGTATGCTTTTTGCCTTGACCTTGGTTCTTGCGATCCCTCTGGGACTTGTATTCGCCTTCTGCTCTATGAGCAAGCTGAAGGTCATCAAGATCCCCACCAAGATCTTTATCTGGATCATCCGCGGTATTCCGCTGATGCTTTTCATCTTCGTGATCTACTATCTGCCCAGCCTTTTGGCAGACGGAAATGCTTCGATGAATATTTTCAATAACATTGACCTGAAGGTGACCATTGCGGCAGGAAGCAGTGAGCTTCTGTGGTACGGCAGATTCCTTGCGGTCCTCATTGC
>JAZPZL010000077.1:0-4964 GCA_045544655.1 Eubacteriales bacterium | reverse complement strand
TCTTACCATTCACCGTGAAAAGGGTAGAATTGATAATTTAACCGTTGGCTTTTGCGGCGATTTGAAATACGGGCGCACCGTCCATTCTCTGATTTCTGCTTTGAGCAGATATCAAAACGTAAAAATCGTTTTGATTTCCCCAAAAGAGCTTGCCATTCCCGATTACGTTAAGGCAGACGTTATGGATCTGAATGGGATGTGCTATGAGGAAACCGAGAGCTTGGAGAAAGCGCTTCCCGAACTTGATATATTGTATATGACCAGAATTCAGCGTGAGCGCTTCGATGATCTTGAAACCTATGAACGGTTGAAAGATAGTTATATTTTAACGACGGAAAAAATGCAGGATGCGAAGGCAGATATGTGTATTTTACACCCCTTGCCTCGTGTAAATGAAATTAGTGTTGCCATTGATGCTGATCCCCGTGCTTGTTATTTTAAACAGGTTTTAAACGGAAAATTGATTCGTATGGCGCTAATTTTGAAGCTTCTTGCCGAAAAGGATAAAGAAGTAATTCGGGATGAAGGTGAAGAACTTGATTCCTATATTTGCAAGAATCCTCGTTGTATTACTTCTATTGAGCAGGAATTGGCTCATAAATTCCGTTCTGTAGAATTGAAAGAGCGAGTATATCGCTGTGTATACTGTGAAAAAGACGCTGTACATAAGGAGGTAAAATAATGGCAATCTTCATCAACGAGCCTTCACATACTTTTAACGAGTATTTGCTCATTCCCGGGTATTCTTCCAGCGAATGCATTCCCGCGAACGTATCCCTGAAAACCCCTTTGGTAAAGTATAAAAAGGGTGAAACTCCGGCGATTACCATGAATATCCCCATGGTTTCTGCAATTATGCAGTCCGTTTCCGGTGATCGACTTGCCATCGCACTCGCTGTCGAAGGCGGCGTATCTTTTATCTACGGTTCTCAGACCGTTGAAGATGAGGCTGCTATGGTAAAACGCGCTAAGAACTATAAAGCCGGCTTTGTTACCAGTGAATCCAATCTTACTCCTGACGCAACCCTTGCAGACGTGGTAGCGCTTAAGGAGAAAAACGGTCATTCTACCGTTGCGATTACCAGCGATGGAACCAGCGAAGGAAAACTTCTCGGTATTGTAACCGGTCGCGACTACCGCGTTACCCGTATGAGTCCCGATACTCCCGTTAAGGAATTTATGACTCCTTTTGAAAAGCTGGTATGGGCAAAAGAGGGAATTACCTTGAAGGAAGCGAATGATATTATTTGGGATCATAAGCTGAATTCTCTTCCGATTATCAATGATGAGGGCAAGCTTTGCTATTTCGTTTTCCGTAAGGACTACGATACCCATAAGCAGAATCCCAATGAGCTTCTGGACGCTGACAAACGTTATGTTGTGGGAGCCGGTATCAATACCCGCGACTATGCACAAAGAGTTCCTGCTTTGATCGAGGCAGGCGCTGACGTGCTTTGCATCGACTCTTCAGAAGGCTTTTCCGAATGGCAGAAGCTGACTATCGAGTGGATCCGTGAGCATTACGGCGAATCTGTAAAGGTTGGTGCAGGCAACGTTGTAGATGCAGACGGCTTCCGTTTTCTTGCTGAATGCGGTGCCGACTTTGTAAAGGTTGGCATTGGAGGCGGTTCCATTTGTATTACCCGTGAGACCAAGGGCATCGGCAGAGGTCAGGCAACTGCACTGATTGAGGTCTGCAAAGCTCGAGACGAGTATTTTGCTGAAACCGGTGTATACGTCCCCGTTTGCTCTGATGGTGGTATCGTTTACGATCACCATATTACGCTTGCTCTTGCTATGGGTGCTGATTTTGTTATGCTTGGCAGATATTTTGCCCGCTTTGATGAAAGCCCCACCAACAAGGTGAATATCGGCGGTACTTATTATAAAGAATATTGGGGCGAAGGCTCCAGCCGTGCCCGCAACTGGCAAAGATACGATCTGGGTGGTGATAAGAAGCTCTCCTTCGAAGAGGGAGTAGATTCTTACGTACCTTACGCAGGAAGCTTGAAGGATAACGTTGCCTTGTCTTTGAGCAAAGTGAAGTCTACGATGTGTAACTGCGGTGCGCTTTCCATTCCCGAGCTTCAGCAGAAGGCAAAGCTGACTCTCGTTTCTTCTACCAGTATTATTGAGGGCGGTGCACACGACGTTATTCAAAAGGAGAAAGGTGCTCCTATTAAATAATCTTTCTTCTTTGCGCCCTTGACACAAAATTCCCGCTATGATATAATTTGTGGGAAAAATAAACCCTCTTTGTGACTGACGGATAATAGTGGAGTACCACAAAGGAGCAAGGAGTGGTGGTTGGGATTTTATCCCGTTAGCCGACCGTCTGGGCGCATTTAACTCTTACGAGTTAAGTGCGCCCTTTTTGTGTGTTTTTGGAGGTAAATTATGAAAAAAGTAGGAATTGTAATGGGGAGCGACAGCGATCTTCCTGTAGTAAGAAAAGCGGTTGATACGCTGAAATCATTCGGTATTGATTTTGAAATTCACGTATATTCAGCTCATCGTACTCCCGAGGAAGCCAGGGATTTTGCATTGAATGCAAGAATGAACGGTTTTGGCGTTATGATCGCTGCAGCAGGTATGGCAGCGCATCTTGCAGGTGCTATTGCTGCAAATACGACACTTCCCGTGATCGGTATTCCTTGTAAATCAACGAATCTTGACGGATTGGATGCGCTTTTGTCTACGGTTATGATGCCATCCGGTATTCCCGTTGCTACCGTAGCCATTGACGGTGCTACCAATGCAGCTCTTCTTGCCGCTCAAATTCTCGCAGTGGAAGATAGAGAATTGGCTGCTAAGCTGGATGCAAAGAGAAAATCGGATGCTGAAAAGGTTTTGGAAAAGGACAAGAAGGTTGTCCTGGAATTCCAAAATTAACACGGTGCTTTATGTTTAATTGTAATAATTTGAAAGGGAAGGGATAAAAATGGGCGGTTTTTTTGGTGTTGTCAGTAAAAGAGACGCGATTTCTGACGTTTTCTTTGGTACTGACTATCATTCCCACCTGGGTACACATCGTGCAGGAATTGCTGCTTTTGATCCTGAATTGGGATTGCAGAGGGAAATCAAAAGCATTCAGAACGCTCCCTTCCGCACGAAGTTTGAGTACATTTTTGATACGATGCAGGGCACGAGTGCCATTGGTTGCATCAGTGATTATTATCCTCAGCCGCTTTTGATTCGTTCTTCGCTCGGCACTTTCGGCTTGTGCTTGATTGGTGACATTCAGAACGCGGATGATCTGATGAAGCAGTATCTGATCGACAGTCCGGGCGGTCATTTTGATGCTATGACCGGTGGCAAAGTGAATATCATTGAGCTGGTCGCGGCGATGATCAGTCAGAGAGGCAATTTCCGTGACGGAATTCGTTGGGTACAGGAAAGCATCCGCGGATCGGCTACGATGCTGATTTTGAAAGAGGACGGTAATTTGATCGCTGCCCGTGACAAGCTCGGCAGATTGCCCGTAATGATCGGTTATAACGATGACGGTTACTGCGTTTCTTTTGAATCCTTCGCTTTTCAAAAACTTGAGTATGACCTTTTGCGTGAACTGGGTCCCGGTGAAATTGTAGAGATTTCACCCGAGAGCATTGTTCAGCTTTCTGCTCCCGGAGAAGAAATGAAGATTTGTTCTTTCCTTTGGAGCTACTACGGCTATCCCACTTCAACTTATGAAGGGAAAAACGTAGAAGTAATGCGCTATAAAAACGGTCAGATCTTAGCGCAAAACGATCGGAAAAACGGCAAGGATCAAGGAATTGACTATATTAGCGGTGTTCCGGATTCCGGTACGCCCCATGCAATCGGTTATGCCCAGGAGAGTGGGATTCCCTTTGCAAGAGCCTTCATCAAATATACGCCTACTTGGGCGAGAAGCTTCATTCCCTCCGGACAAAAGGAGAGAAATAAAATTGCGAAAATGAAGCAAATTCCCGTTCACGAATTGATTAAAGATAAGAGCCTTTTGTTCGTTGATGACTCCATCGTCCGCGGAACTCAGTTGAAGGAAACCGTTGAATTCTTGTATTATCACGGTGCCAAAGCGGTCCATATTCGTTCGGCTTGTCCTCCCATTATGTATAATTGTCCATATCTTGGTTTTGCCAGAGCAAGAAACGAGATGGAACTGATCGCAAGACAGATCGTTATGGAACTGGAAGGGGAAGAAGGATTTCAGCATTTGGATGAATACAGCGATTCTTCTACCGAGCGCGGCTTGAAGCTTCGCGATGCGATTTGTGAGAAATTACATTTTTCATCTTTGGAATTTCAGTCCTTGGAAGGGATTATTAAAGCAATTGGGGTTGATCCCTCAAAACTTTGCACTTATTGTTGGAATGGAAAGGAATAAATACTATGTATAATCAGTCTAAATCCGATAGTTACGCTGCTGCTGGTGTTGATATTACCGCAGGCTACAAAGCAGTTGAGCTTATGAAAAAACACATTGCCAGAACCAATACTCCCGGTGTTTGCTCGGACGTTGGCGGTTTTGGCGGCCTCTTTGAGCTTGATCTGGAAGGCATTCAGAAGCCTGTATTAGTTAGTGGTACTGATGGTGTGGGAACCAAATTGAAGATCGCTTTTATTATGGATAAGCACGATACGATCGGTATCGACTGCGTTGCAATGTGTGTAAACGATGTAATTTGCGCCGGTGCCAAGCCTTTGTTTTTCTTGGATTACATTGCTTGCGGTAAGAACGTTCCCGAGCGTATTGCCGATATCGTAAAAGGTGTTGCCGAAGGTTGTGTACAGGCAGGTGCTGCTTTGATCGGCGGTGAAACTGCGGAAATGCCCGGATTTTATCCCGTTGATGAGTACGACCTTGCTGGATTTGCTGTAGGTGTTGTTGATAAAGCAAAGATATTAAACCCCGCTTCAATGCAGGAGGGTGATGTTATTATTGCTCTTGCTTCAAGCGGAGTTCATTCAAACGGCTTCTC
>JAZPZL010000076.1:0-5735 GCA_045544655.1 Eubacteriales bacterium | reverse complement strand
GAAAGCACCGCATTCCCCGAAGGATCTACCTATAAGCCGATCGCTTGTGCGGTAGATACCGCAGGAAGAATCTACGTTGTTTCTTCCACCACCAACCTGGGTATCATTTCCATGAATGCCGCAGGCGACTTCCTGGGCTTCCTCGGAGCTCAGAAGACCGCTCCCTCCGCTTGGCAGATCTTCTGGAGAATGTTCCAGACCAAAGAGCAGAGAGCAGCGCTCCAGTCCTTGGTTCCTACCGAGTACAACAACATTGACATTGACGCTTCCGGCTTTATTTACGCCACCATCTCCTCTCTGGACGAGGAAAAGATGGCAAGCGCCATTTCCTCCAAGTCTACCTCCGGCGACTTTGCTCCCGTTAAGAAGCTGAATGCCGAGGGTACCGACGTAATGCTTCGTACCGGCTTCTGGCCTCCCTCCGGTGAAGTTACCGTAGTAACTTATCAATCCGTTGGTCGCGAGGCAAACACCGGCGTATCCATGATCATCGACGTTGCCCTCGGTCAGGCAGGTACCTGGACCTTGGCAGACGGCGAAAGACAAAGACTGTACACCTACGATTCTCAGGGTAATTTGCTGTTCATCTTCGGTGACAACGGTCCTCAGCTGGGTAACAACAGCAGCATTTCTTCCATCTGCTATCAGAAGGATAAGCTTCTGGTTCTCGACCGTAACAACAACTGCTTCACCATTTATAAGCGCACCGCTTACGGTGAAAGCCTGATGGCGGCCATCCAGAACGTGGAAGACAGAAACTACGACCAGTCCGCCAAATTCTGGCAGGAAGTACTTTTGAGAAACTCCAACTTCGACGAAGCTTATATCGGTATTGCAGACAGCTATTACCGTGCAGGCGAGTATGAGAAGGCTCAGGAGTTCTACGCAGCATCCTACGACGATCAGGGTTACTCCAAGAGCTATGCCAAGCTTCGTAAGGGCTGGATCGAGAAGTACATCATTCTCATTCCCATCGTATGTGCGGTAGTTGCCGTTTTGATCGCGAAGTTCTTCGGCTATGCCGCTAAGGAAAACGTAAAGGGTCAGGTTATGAAGGACAAGCGTACCTTCAAGGAAGCTGCTCTCTACGGATGCCACGTGATCTTCCATCCCTTCGACGGATTCTGGGATCTGAAACACGAAAAGCGCGGTAACTTCAAGGCAGGTATCTTCTTCGTAGTTCTTACCATTGCAGCTTATATCTACAACGGTATGGGTAAGTCCTTCTGGTACGATCCCTACAATGAAGGTATCAGCATCGTCGGAGAGCTTACCGGCGTACTCGTTCCCTTTGCTTTGTGGGTGATTGCCAACTGGTGTCTGACCACTCTGTTCGAGGGTGAAGGCAGCTTCAAGGATATTTGTCTTGCAACCTGCTATTCTTTGATCCCCTTGCCCATTATGATGATCCCCGCGACCATTTTGACTCATATTCTCACCTTGGATGAAAGCGCCATCATTACCTTGCTGATCAGCGTTGGTTACGTATGGACCGGTATGCTTCTGTTCTTCGGTGTAATGGTAACCCACGACTACAGCTTTTCCAAGAACATTCTTACCGTGCTTGGAACTCTGGTGGGTATGGTCATCATTATGTTCCTTGTCCTCCTGTTCTCAGGATTGTTCGGCAAGATCATTTCGTTTATTACAAATATTTATACTGAGCTGTCGCTCAGAGTTTAGGAAAGGAGGAGCCTATCAATGAAAAGAATTTTATCTTTGGCACTTAGCCTTGTACTGGCGATCTGTATGGTTCTTCCTCTCCTGACCGCCGTTCAGGCAGAAAGCGTTCTTGGAAACAAGGAAACCTTCGATAAGCTGAAAACATACAGCTATACCACCTCCGTATTTGATTCTCCCGAGGCAAAGCTTGAGACCATGACCAAGGTCATTGAGAATCAGCGCTACGCTCTCTACATTCAGGAATATTCCGCTGAGGTCTGCGTGGTAGATAAGGTAACCGGTCAGATGCTGTTTACCAACCCCTACGACGTTGCCGACACCGGTGCTTCCAATGCAGTCAAGTACGAACTGCTCAGCCAGGTTCAGCTCTCCTTCAAGGGCAACAACAATGAAAACGGTAACCTGGACAGCTTCTCCGATGCTGCAATGTCCGAGCAGATCAATATCAAGCTCATCCGTGGCGGTGTCCGCGTTGAGTACACCCTGGGTGAAGCCATTAAGAAGAGACTCGTTCCTTACCAGATCGAAAAGGGCCGTTTTGAGGAAAATATTCTCAGACCCTTGTATGAGGCTACCAACACCTCCGACGTGGCTTTTGAGGATTATCTGGTTTTGAAGGCCAGCAAGGATCTTGAAGATCAGGCGAAGGCAACTGCAGCCGAGTCCTTTGCATTCGGTCAGCTCAGAGCGTTCTACACGCTGAACGACCTGTCCGATCCCTCCCTGACTGCTCGTGAGCAGTCCACCATTCTTGCAACTTATCCCATTACGGAAAAGTATGCGATCTATCTGCTGGACGAGAAGATCAAGGCAACCGCTTTGAATACTCTGGAGGAGTACATCCGTGAGTATACCGAGTTCTCTCTGGACGATATGCTTGCCGCACACGAAGAGGTAGGTTACGTGATGGAGGACGGTTCCCCCGCAATCTTTAAGATGGCGTTGGAGTACACCCTTGAAGAGGACGGCTTCCAGGTAAGACTTCCTGCAAGAGGTATTTCCTTCGACGCTGCTACCTATACGCTTGAAACCGTAAAGATCCTGCCTTATCTTGGAGCAGGTCGAGTAGGTCCCGAGGGTGCGATCCGTCAGGATACCGGTTACAACTTCATTCCCGACGGTTCCGGCGCAACCATTTCCTTTACTCAGAACTCTAAGTTCACTCAGGTTTCCGGTATGATGTACGGAAACGATTACGGCTTCTACAACAGTGCTTCTGCGGCTACCGCAAGCTATCAGACCTGGCGCGCTCCCGTTTACGGAACCGTTATGGAATCCGATATGGTGATCAACCGACCCGTGCTCGGTGAAGACGGCAAAGCCGTTCTTGATAATGACGGCAACGTTGTGAAGGAGTTCGTTGAAAACCGCAAGGTAAAGCAGGGCTACGTAGCCTTCATTACCGAGGGTGAGTCCCTGACCCGTATTGACGCAGTCAACGGTACCGGCGTTCACGATTATCACTCCGTTTCCACCACCTTCTTTGCACGTCAGACTGACTCTTATCCTCTGGACGGTATTACCGTTTCCGGCGGTATGGCAGTGTATACCAAGGCGATCGACAGAAAGTACGTTGGAAACTATACCATCAAGTACAGACTTCTCTACGATGATCAGGCTGATTACGTAGGTATGGCAAATGCATACAGAGAATACCTTCTGAAGAACGGTACTCTTGAGAAGCTGGAAGACCGGGGCGAGGATATCAATCTGTATCTGGATCTGATCGGTGCAGTGGATACGACCAAAACCGTTTTGGGCGTTCCCGTTAAGACCAAAGCTCAGCTGACTACCTTTGAGGATGCCAAGATCATTCTGGATGAATTGAAGGAAGCAGGCATTTCCAAACAGGTACTCCGTTACCTGGGTTGGGCAAACGGCGGCATGGCTTCTACCGCACCCGCAAAGCTGAAGGTCGTAAAGCAGCTTGGCGGCGAGAAGGAGCTGAAGAACCTGATCTCTTACGTTCAGGAACAAGGCTCTGATATTTATCTGGATCTCAACTTCTCTTATATCAAGGCTCTCGATAACTTCGACGGCTACGATGAAGAGCGTGATGCTGCCAAGACCATCGACGGTAAGGCTGCTTACTTCCAGACCTACAACCCCATCGTTCAGGCTTACAACAAGCAGGTAGCTTTCGTAATTTCCGCAAAGACCATTGATTACTACTACGAGAAGATCGCAGATAAGTACAACAAGCTCTTTGCTGACGGTAAGAAGACCATTTCCATGGGTACTCTCGGTTACGCGCTGAACTCCAGCCAGGATGAGGAATTCCCCTTGAACCGTGAGGATGCAAAGGATTACACCGCTTCTTCCCTGGAGAACATCTCCAAGAACTACGACAGTGTTCTGGTTGAAAACGGTAACTACTACACCTGGAAATATGCTGATACCGTGCTGGATATTCCTCTGGATAGCTCCAACCGTATCACCACCACCGCCGAGGTTCCCTTCCTTGGAATCGTGCTTCACGGCTATATGAATTACACCGGCGAGGCAATCAATATGGCAGGTGACTATGAATACACCCTCCTCAAGACCATTGAGAACGGTGCAAATCCCTATTTCGTTGTTGCTTATGAGAACATTCCTCAGTTGAAGATCAACGGCTACAGTGAGTATTACGCTGTGGAATACGGCGTATGGAAGGAGTCCATCATTGAAGAGTACAAGAAGCTCAATGAGGTTCTTTCTCCCTTGCAGGATCAGTTGATCGTCGGTCACGAGATCATCGCTGAGAGAGTGGTGAAGGTAACCTACGAAAACGGTACCGAAATCTACCTGAACTACAACAACTTCGCTGTTACCGCTGATACGCTCGAGATCCCCGCGATGAGCTATCACGTAAAGAATGCTTAAGGAAAGGAGAGGTAAAATGAGTAAAGCCAAAGAGGCTGTCAAGGAACCCAAGGCTCCTATGACAAAGCCCGTAAAGCCCCCCAAGAAGCGCAAGGCAAAGAGCCTTGACAAGGCAAAGGCAAGATCCGGTTGGTTCTTCGTTGCTCCTTTCGTACTGATCTTTTTCCTGATCTACGTTCCTGTTATTACCGACTCCATCAAGTATAGCTTCCATACGATCTACCCCCTGTCCGGCGGCGGCTTCGTATTGGACTACGTCGGTTGGGAAAACTACTACAACGCTTTGTTTGTAGACCCCAACTTCGTTACCACCCTGACGGGCGGTATCAAGCAGCTGGTGCTTGAGGTTCCTGCCATCGTAGTATTCTCTCTGTTTATGGCAGTGCTTCTGAACCAGAAAATGGTCGGCCGTACCTTGTTCCGTGCCATCTTCTTCATCCCCGTTATTCTTTCCACCGGTCTGATCGATGATATCGACGCCGCAAACTCCTTTGCTCAGTACGCAGAGGGTGGCAGCGTAGGTGCCGGAGGAGAAGAGGGAGAGGTTGCAGGCGAGGCGGTCCAGCAGGCAGGCGGTATTATTAACGCCATGGACTTGCAGGGACTGTTCTCTTCTATGAAGGTCGGTACTGAGCTGGTTGACTACGTTGTGCAGATCGTTAACGACATTTACGACCTGGTAAACCGTTCCGGTGTACAGATGCTGATCTTCCTTGCAGGTCTTCAGTCCATCTCTCCCGCGATTTACGAGTCCTGTACCATTGACGGTGCGACCACTTGGGAAACCTTCTGGAAGATCACCTTCCCCATGATCAGCCCGATGATCCTGGTAAATGCCGTATACACGGTAATCGACTCCTTTACGTCTTCCTCCAACACGGTTATGAACTATGTTGGAGCCGTATATGAGGGTGTCACCACCACCGGTGGCGACGTACTTGCAACCGCAATGTACTGGATCTACTTCTCCATCGTAATTCTGGTAATTTCCGTAGTGGCTTTGATTATGAGCGGCTACGTATTCTACCAGAGAAGAGACTGAGAAAGGAGGACAAAAAGATGAATGCAGAAACAAAAACCAAAAAGTTCGGCAAGAAAAAAGAGTTTGACGTTGAATTTGAAGACCGCACTCCTTTTTGGGAGCGTGTCAAATCCAAGTTTCTCACCTTTACATTCTTTAAGAACCT
>JAZPZL010000075.1:0-1999 GCA_045544655.1 Eubacteriales bacterium | reverse complement strand
CGAAAAAAATGCTATAGTTACACAAAATTTGTGCTTCTATAGCATTTCTTTTTTTATAAATTCTTTATTTTACTGGCTTTTTTGAATTGGACTTTTTTTACAGCCCCTTTTGAGGTTATTTCTTTAAAAGAGTTGCCATCGTTTCTTCGATGTTTGCAAGAGTCTTCTGATAACCTACAAGCTTATCACGCTCTGCGGCAACTACCTTCTCGGGTGCCTTGCTTACGAACTGCTCGTTGGAAAGCTTCTTTTCGATGCGTTCGATTTCGGCAATCACCTTTTTCTTTTCTCCGGCAAGTCTTTCCTTTTCCTTTTCAATGTCGAGAAGCTCGAACAAAGGAATGAAGACGCTTGCGGAATCCGTAGCGATGGATACGCATTCCTCAGGTACGTAATTCTTTTCAAAAGAGATCTCGCTTGCGCCTGCAAGTCTGATCAGGAAGGCGATGCTTTCGCGGAAATCCTTCTCGTAGTCACTTTGAATGAAGATCGGAACCTTCTTGGAGGCGGGAACGTTCATTTCGCTTCTACGGTTACGAATTGCGGAAATTACGTCAATGATTCGCTTGAGTGCCTCTTCCTCAGCAGTAAAGCAAAGCTCTTTTCTGGTGGTAGGCCAGGAGGAGATCATAATGCTTTCACCGTCGTGAGGGAATTTCTGCCAGATTTCTTCCGTAATAAAGGGCATAAAGGGATGCAACAGCTGCATGGTGGAAGAGAATACGTAAGCCAAGGTATTCTGAGCGGCTACGCGGGTTGTACATTCAGGATCAAGAAGTCTGGGCTTTACAAGCTCGATATACCAGTCGCAGAAAAGATCCCAAATAAAGTCGTAGAGCTTTGCAAGTGCAATACCCAGCTCGTACTTGTCAAGATTTTCGCTGACCTCGGAGGCGAGTGCGTTGAACTTGGAAAGGATCCACTTGTCTTCAATGGCAAGACCCTGAACCGTCTCGGGGGATGCGATGGTTTCGATATCCAGATTCATCAAAATGAAACGGGCGGCGTTCCAAAGCTTGTTGGCAAAATTTCGAGCGGACTCAATTTTTTCGTCCGAGAAGCGCATATCGTTACCAGGAGAGTTATTGGTAGCAAGAGCAAAACGAAGTGCATCTGCACCGTACTGATCAATAATCAGCAGGGGATCGATACCGTTGCCCAAGGACTTGGACATTTTTCTTCCCTGTGCATCGCGAACGAGACCGTGGATCAAAACGTCGCTGAAGGGCTTTTGATCCATATACTCTAAGCCGGAGAAGATCATTCTGGAAACCCAGAAGGTGATAATATCATAACCGGTTACAAGAGTGTCAGTGGGATAAAAGCGCTTCAGATCTGCAGTTTCGTCGGGCCAACCCAAGGTAGAGAAGGGCCAAAGCGCGGAGGAGAACCAGGTATCAAGCGTATCGGGATCCTGACGCATTTCTTTCCCGCACTTGGGACAGGTAGCGTGATCATCCTTAGTAACCACCATTTCTCCGCAATCATCGCAGAAGAAAGCGGGGATTCTGTGACCCCACCAAAGCTGGCGGGAAATGCACCAGTCGCGAATGTTACGCATCCAGTGGAAGTAATTCTTGCTGAAACGATCGGGAATAAAGCGAATATCGCCGTTTTCAACTGCTTCGATGGCAGGCTTTGCCAAGGGCTCCATTTTTACGAACCACTGCATAGATACTCTGGGTTCAACGGTAGTGCCGCAACGGTAGCAGGTGCCAACGTTGTGGTTGTAGTCCTCGGTTTTGATCAAAAAGCCTTGCTCTTCCAGATCCTTTACGATGACCTTTCTTGCTTCAAAGCGGTCCAATCCTGCATATTTGGGATAATCATCGGTGATTTTTGCATCGGGGGTCATACAGTTGATGATCTCCAGGTTGTGACGCTTTCCTACTTCAAAGTCATTGGGGTCGTGGGCAGGCGTGATCTTTACTACGCCGGTACCGAAATCCATTTCAACGTAGTCATCGGCAACAACGGGGATCTCTCGTCCAACGAGAGG
>JAZPZL010000074.1:0-7240 GCA_045544655.1 Eubacteriales bacterium | reverse complement strand
AAAAACTTCCCCCGAAAGGAAACACAATTTAACTTATTATTCCCCAACAGGAAGTTTTTTCGGTTCCTTTTTTTCAAAACAGGAACGAAGCTGCAGCCAATTTCAAAAATCCTTCTGCGAAGTAAAATCCGGCGAAGCAAGGAAAGGAAGAAAATTGCGAAGGCGTTTGCTAAATGCAAATAACTGAGCAATTTATCGCACCTTGACGAAGCTGTAGTGGATTTTATGAAGCAGTTCTGCGAAGTAAAATCCGGCGAAGCGAGGAAAACAAGGAAACCGTGAGGGCATTTACTCCCGTAAATAACCGAGCAATTTATCGCACCTTGACGAAGCTGTAGCGGGTTTTATGAAGCAGTTCTGCGAAGTAAAATCCGGCGAAGCAAGGAAAACAAGGAAACCGTGAGGGCGTTTACTCCCGTAAATAACCGAGCGGTTTACCGTAGTTTGACGAAGCTGTAGCGGATTTTACGAAGCAGAAAAAAGATGTTGGCGAAGCTTTTGCAATATCCGTTTCTCCTCCCGCGATACCTTCACTTGGGTCATTCCCAGAAGTCGGGCGATCTGCTCCTGGGTCAGGTTGTGAAAATAGCGGAGGGTGATGAGCTTGCCTTCCCCTTGAGGGAGGGCTCGGATCGCTTCCCGCAGAGCAAGGGTATCGGTGATCTTTTCAATGTTGTCCTCCCCGACGATCTTTTCGGGGGAAAAGCCGGTGGATTCATCCTCGGCGTAAAGGGAGAGGGCCGGGCGGGAAGCCTCCAAAGCCAAAACTACCTTGTCCTCGGGCAGCGAAAGCGCGGCGCAGATGGTCTCCATGGTAGGGCTTTTTCCCTCTTTCTTTTCGTATTCCTCGGTAAAACGAAAGATCTTCGCACCGTTGGCACGAGTCTCCCGACTGATCTTGATCCATCCGTCATCCCGCAGAAACCGCTTGATCTCCCCCATAATGAGCGGCACGGCGTAGGTGGTGAATTTACATTCCTTTTCCACCTGAAAGCCGCGGATCGCCTTGATCATTCCCACGGTGCCGATCTGGATCAGATCCTCCGTTTCCACTCCTCTGCCCGCAAAGCGCAGAGCAATGCTTTTCACCAAGCCAAGATTGGAGGAAACGATCCGCTCCATTGCCTCTTCGTCTCCGTTTTGAGCGGAAAGCAGAGTCTCGGGATCAGATATGTAATCGGGCATCAGAGCTTTTTCTTCATGGTAAGACGGGTGAATCCGGGACGGCTGACCACCCGCACGCTATCGCAAAAAGCGCGGATAATGGGAAGCCCCATTCCGCTTCGCTCTCCCTCCCGATCGGTGGTGAAAAAGGGCTCCATGGCCTTGTCCACGTTCTCGATGCCGCGCCCGCGGTCGGTCACGCGGATCAATAGGGTCCTGTCCTTGTAACAGCAAAGCTCCAGAAGCACCTCCCGATGCCTTCCGTCCTCTCCCCGATAGCCGTGTACGATGGCGTTGGTCACCGCTTCGCTGACGACGGTTTTGATATCCGCAAGCTGAGAAGGAGTCACCTGCAAATGCATCAAAAAGCCTGCCGTCAGGGTGCGGGCAAAGCCCTCGTTTTCACCCACGGCAGGAAAGCGCACCCGCGCAAAATTCACAATTTCTTTCATATCCGTTTCCTCACATCGTTTTCATTTCAATTTGATTTTCCATTCCCGCAAGGCGCAGGATCTTTCGGCATCCGTCGGTGGGATTGATGAGAACCAGACCGATCCCCATTTCCTCCGTTTTTCTTTTCCGTCCCAAGATCAGCCCCAAGCCGGAGGAATCCATAAAATCCGTCCCTCCCAGATCCAGAAGAAGCGCGCTTGGCTTTTTTTCCTCCAAAAGGCGGTCGATCTCCTCACGGATCCCCGTGGCGCTGTGATGATCCACGTCACCGGTAATGCTAACCACAAGGTCTCCGTCTTTTTCCGCTGTAATCAATTTCATCGTCCTTGTTCCTTTCCTGATTCTTTGTTCCCATTGTAAGGCTTCGTCGCGGCGGATTTTGTCATTTTCAGGCGCGCTTTCGTTGACTTTTTTCTCAGCACCCGATATAATGAAAGGGTAAAAAAGGAGGTTCAGATCAATGAAATTTATTTCTTGGAACGTAAACGGCCTTCGCGCCTGTCTGGGCAAGGGCTTTTTGGACTTTTTCAACGAAGCGGATGCAGACTTTTTCTGCGTACAGGAAAGCAAAATGCAGGAGGGTCAGGCAGAAATTCCAACCCCCGGCTATCACCAATTCTGGAGCAATGCCGAGAAAAAAGGCTATTCCGGCACCGTGATCTTCTCAAAATACGAGCCTCTGTCCGTCCGTTACGGCATTGACAGCAAATACAGCGACGAGGGACGGCTCATCACCCTGGAATTCGACGGCTTTTATCTGGTCAATTCCTATACCCCCAACGCTCAGAACGAGCTGAAGCGGCTGGACTACCGTATGGAATACGAGGACGATCTTCGGGCGTACCTTTCGTCCCTTGCAAAAGAAAAAAGCGTGATCCTCTGCGGGGATCTGAACGTTGCCCACGAGGAGATCGACCTGAAAAATCCCAAGGCAAATATCGGAAATCCCGGCTTTTCCTACGAGGAGCGGGAAAAATTCTCCCTGCTTCTGGAGGCGGGCTTTACCGATTCCTTCCGCCACCTCTACCCCACCCTGGAAAACGCTTATTCCTGGTGGAGCTACCGTATGAAGGCAAGAGAGCGGAACGTAGGCTGGAGAATCGACTATTTCGTGGTCTCCCGCGACCTGAACGACGCCATTGAAGAAAGCCGCATCCACCCCGAGATCATGGGCAGTGACCATTGCCCCGTAGAGCTGGTTTTGAACAAAAGCCTATGAAAACCCTCTTTTCCGCCTTTCCCCTTTTCAAGAAAAAGCGGTTTTACGTCTTTCTTGCCCTGATCCTGATTTTCTGTGCCTTGACGGGATTTCTCTATACGAAGGAGGAAACGAAACGCCCTCTCTCCTTTGAGGATGAGAAGGAGGCAATCGAAGCGGCGCTTGATGCCGCCGAGCAAAGCCTTGCCACCTGTGAGGAGGATGACAAAGGCCGTTTCTTGCAGGAAAAGGCGTATTACGAAAGCGCCTTACAATTCGAGCTGTCCCCCTGGGGCTCCGATTTTGCCTACGAGGGTCTTTCCCTCTACGCCGCCCTTTCCCTGAAGGAAGGAACCGGGCAGACCCTGGAGAAGCTTGCGGATATTCTGCGCCGTCGGGATGCAAACGGACTGTACGAGCTTTGCAAAGAGGACCCCGATCTGCCCGATCCCGATCTGCGGCTTCTGTCAACCGAAAACGCATCTTCTCCCGGAAGTCGCGCCCTCCTTCACGAGATTTTTCTTCTGGAAGAAAGCCTTGAAACGGGAAAGGATCTGTATTTTGCCAAAGAAACCGTTTTGAAGGAGGGAGAAAAAGCCCTCTTTGAAAGACTATTGAAATACAAGGAAGCGCTTCTGCTTGACGGAAGCTGCAATCCCGTTCCTCTGAACAGACTGACCCTGCTGAGTACGGAGCGTATGATCGCCTGTCTTCTGACCGTGCTTTTCCTGGCGGCGGCAGGCTATGGAGAGAGAGAAGCCGAGGGAAAAGCGGTTTTCCTTTTTCCCCTTGTCCTTACGGGAGCAGTGCTTCTTTGCGCCGTATCGTTGTTTTTCACCACCCTCCTTTCCGCGCCCGGCACGGTACAAAGGGAGGCTTTGCAATGGGGCGGCACCCTTCCCTTTTTCCCCGCTCTGTTTTTCAGGCTTCTGTGCCGCGTACTGGGATCCCTTCCCCTGATGCTCTTCTGTCTTTTTTTGCGCTTGGAAAAGGGAAAAACGAAGGCGTGGAAGCTTTTGGCATTTTTGCCGCTTTTCCGCCTGATCCTTGCCGTGCCGCTCTCCACGTGGGGACCTTCCTCCGTGGGAAGCCTTTCCCTTTGTATCCTTCCGAATCTGGATGCAAACGTGGTGAAAAATCCCTTTCCGTGGCTGGGAATCGTTCTATGGCTGACAGCCCTTGTCCTCAGTGCTTGGCTCCTTTGGAAAAAGCAAAAAATAACCCTTAAAAAGCAAGAAGTATCACTTGAAAAGAAACAGGAACTGTGATATATTGGACTAATGAAAATAAACCTTTAGGAGGATATAAAAATGGTATTTGGTGTATTGAAGGATATTAAAGTAGGTGAAAACCGCGTGATCTGTACGCCCATCGAGGTTGCAACCATCGTAGGCGCAGGACATCGCGTTCTGGTACAGAAGGATGCGGGCGTAGGCTCCGGCTTCTCCAACGAGGCGTATGCCAAGGCAGGCGCCGAGATCTGCGAGACTGCCGCTGAGCTTTGGGAAGCCTGTGACTTCCTGGCAAAGGTTAAGGAAATTGAAGAAAGTGAATATAAGTATCTCCGCGAGGGACAGATGATCTACTGCTGCATCCATCCCGCAGGTCACCCCGAGGAGGTTCAGGCGATCCTGGACAGCAAGTGCATCGCCATCACCGCGGAAGACAGCCACCGCTACGGCTCTCCCAACTGTGAAGCCGCAGGCAAGCAGGGAGCTCTGTTCGGTCTGGAATCCATGCTGACCATCAACGGCGGCAAGGGAAAATTCGTAGGCGGCTTTGCAGGCGCTCCCGGTATGAACATTCTCATTCTCGGCGGCGGTATCGTAGGTCAGGGTGCTTTGTCCATCCTCTACGCTCTGGGCGCAAACGTAACCGTAATGGATATCAACGTAGGCACGCTGAAGATGCTGGGTGACAAGTACAACGGTCACATCAATACCATGTTCTGCACCAAGGAGACCATCGCCTCCGTGCTTCCTCAGACCGATATGGTCCTCAACTGCGTAAAGTGGCCCAAACAGCGCAAGGACTTCCTCATTGATAAGGAAATGCTCAAGCTGATGGAGCCCGGCAGCGTTCTGGTGGATATTTCCAACGACGACCCCGGTGCCATCGAATCCAGCCACGAGACCCATCACGATAATCCCCGCTACGTGGTCAACGGCGTGGTTCACTACTGCGTGAGCAACATTCCCGGTGCCGTGGCTCACTCCACCACCGTGGCTCTTGCGGCAGAGACTCTTCCCATGCTCCTGAACCTTCTGAACAACGGCTTGGAGAAGGCTTGCATCACCGACGGCTTTATCCGCCGCTCCCTCACCGCTTACAAGGGTTATCTGACCCACGAGGAGACCAGTGCCATCCAGTCCAGACCCTGGATCCGTCCCGAGGATATTCTGGGCATCGCAGGCGAAAAGCTGGACTTCGCTCCCCCCGCCACCACCACCAGAAGCGACAACTTCATCAAGCTGTAAAAATGGCTTTGAATCTGAATCTGGAGCAGTACCTTCGGGAGCTGGAGACCATCGTCAACATTGACAGCGGTCAAGGCAATCCCGAGGGGATCACCGCCGTGGGCGACTTTTTCGCCCACCGCTTTGAAAAAATGGGCTGGATCGTCGAAAAATACGATCTTCGCCCCGATACGGGCAACTGTACCGTTTGCAAAAATCGGGAAGCCGAGCGTTACGACCTGATGCTCATCGGTCACGTGGATACGGTATTTTCCAAGGGAGAAGCGGAAAGACGCCCCTTCCGCCGCGATGAAAAGAATTGCTACGGCGTCGGCGTGATCGATATGAAGCAGGGATGCCTTTCCATGCTTCATATTCTGGAGGCACTTCCCGAGGAGGTAAACGAAAAACTGAATATCGTTGCCATTTTCAATCCCGACGAGGAGGTCTTCTCCCCCTGGTCCGGTTCCATTCTCGACCGCTACGCCGCCCTTTGCGACAAAATCTTCGTATTTGAAGCAGGCGGCTCAAACGGTGCCGTAACCGTTGAGCGGAAGGGCTCCACCACCCTTTCGGTAGACATCATCGGAAAAGCGGGTCACGCCGGCTATATGCTGGAAAAGCCCTTCCTTTCCTCAGTCACCGAGGCGGTGCATTGGATCAATACCCTTCACGCCTTCCATTCCAAGGAAACCAATACCTCCGTAAACGTGGGCGTGTTCCACGCGGGAGAACGGAAAAATATCGTCGCCCCTCTAGCCCACGTGGAGTGGGACATTCGCTACAGCCGTCCCGAGCTGCGGGAAAAGCTGGACGCTTGCATTGAAGAGCTGAAGCGGCACGCCGAGGAAGGCGGCTACGGAGTAGAGATCCTGACCCATCGCTCCTCCCCCGCCCTGATCCCCACGGAAAAGACCTTGGCGTACGTAGAGAGAATGCGCGGGGTTGCCGAGGGTATGGGTCGTCCCTTCTCTCTGAAGAAGCGGGGCGGGCTCAGTGATGCCAACCATATGGCAAGATTCTGTGACGTGTGCGTGGACAGTCTGGGTCCCACGGGCAACTTCGACCACAGTGACAAGGAATTCCTTGCCATTGATACCATCATTCCCTATACCGAATTCGCATACGAATTGGTTTGCGATCTTGCAAAGGACAAATAAAGATGATTTTCAATACAGATTACAAGCTGGAAAAATTCATTCTCAACACCCGTTGGGAGGACCTTCCCCATTGCGTACAGGAGCGGGTCCGCGGCTGCTTCCTTGATCTGTTGGGTGCTTTGCTCATCGGAGCGCACAGCGAGCAGTTTGATGCGGGACTTCGCCTGGCAGAAAGCCTTTACGGCAAGGGGAATATTCCCGTCATCGGCTCCGATAAGACCTTTAATTTTATGGGTGCCTCCTGCGCTATGGGTCACAGCTCCAACGCGTACGACATTGACGACGGTCACAACATCATCCGCGCTCATCCCGGCACCTCCTTCATCGGAGGGATCCTTGCGGCCGCTTATGAAAAAAATCTGAGCCGCAACGAATTTTTCACCGCCCTCACGGTTGCCTACGAAGCCTGCATCCGCAGCGGTGAAGCCATTATGGACTATTACAAGTACGCCCACTCCAGCGGCACCTTCGGTGCGGTGGGAGTTGCGGCAGGCGTCGGCAGGACCTACGGCTTTAGCAAGGAGGAGCTGAACAACGTTCTCTCCGTAGCGGAATTCAACGCGCCCCTGGTTCCCGGCATCCGCAGCGTAGAATACCCCTCTATGAACAAGGACGGTGTTCCCTTCGGCGTAATGATCGGCGCCCTTGCGGTGATGGCTTCTATGAACGGCTTCCAGGGCAACAAAAACCTTTTGGAGGCAGAGGAATACCGTCATTATCTGGACGATCTGGGTGAAAACTGGGAAATTATGAAGCTGTATTTCAAGCCCTACACCTGTTGCCGTTGGGGACACCCCGCCATTGATGCC
>JAZPZL010000073.1:0-9968 GCA_045544655.1 Eubacteriales bacterium | reverse complement strand
GTCGAATTCATCTGCTTCAACAACAACGCCCCACTTTGCAACGCGGGCAAAATCAGAACCGCCATCCTCGGTAACGTACTTTGCAAAGGTACCGGAAATAGCGCAGGTGGTCAAGAGTACTGCTACCAGCAGAGCGGAAGCAGCTCTCATCATCGTGTTTTTCTTCATAGTAGAAAAACTCCTTTCTTTTTGGCTTTTCGCCTTTTTATAATTCTTCCCCTTCCGAGAAAGATAAGTTTACCGGGCATTCCTTAACAAAATGTCCTTTTCCCGCAGAGAATGCCGCGGCATTATATATCACCCTCGGACGTGGCTTCCGAAGGAAGAATATACTAAAATCAAGCTTTCGTACCGTCATCGTTCTCGGTACTTTCGGATGCTTTTTCCTTTTCAGCCTTTTCTGCTCTCAGAGCCTCCAGCTCAGCAAGGAGCGCATCCGTATCGCCTTGCTTGTTCTTTTCGTAAATACGGCGACGGATAAAATCGTAACCAACCAGGAGAATAATGGGAAGAACGACGCAAACGATCAATCCTGCAGTGGATTGCATAAACATCGCAACGTGTCCGGCACCGGCGATCCGCGTTTTGTATACGCCCACCAGATCCTCTGCCGAAACAAGCTCCTTATCCTCGGTATTGTTGTTATCACCTTGCGTGCGGAAATAGGTCTCTCCGTCCTTTTCCACGATCTCAATGACACGGTGGGTAACGATGCTCGTTCCGTTGCCGGCAGGATCGAAGAAGCAGATCACGTCTTTGACACGGATCTCCTCCGCTTTTGCGGTGTGGCAAATAATCAGGTCCCCGCTTTCAATTTCGGGACGCATGGAATCGGTAAGCACGATCAGGGGAAAGGTCCCGCCGATGCTGGGCACCTCGTCCTTGTTAACGTAGCTTTTTACGATCAAGGTAACGTTTATGATCAAAATTGGGATCAGGATCACACACAAAATCGTACCGATAACCGTCAATATTTTGTGTGCGGTAGTAGTTTTTTCCTTGTTCATCGATGGGCACCTCTCTTTTTGATGTTTTTTCTTTCACAACAGGCTCGAAAAGGTTATTGAAGAACGCTCTTCATTCAGGATCACATCGGGGAATTGCCTTGCGCACGACGCATCTTTTTCCACGGGAATCTCGCCTTCAGCATCGCTTACAAGATAATAAACCAAAATACATTATAAATCTCGCTGCAAGGACTTGTCAATACGTTATTTTCATATATTTTGCGAACATTTTTTTACTTTTTTTATGGAAAAACATCAACTGCAAAAAAACACCGCCCGCACCCCAACAAAAAGCACCCGCAAGCGCCCCACCTCCCAAAAAAAAGAAAAAGGACGGACAGTTGGGCTGTCCGTCCACCCCCGAAAAAACTTGGGAAAAAAGGAAAAATTTCCTTTCTCGGCGGTTTTTTCGTTTTTTGTTTTTTGTTCACTTATTCCACGATAATATGAAGCACGTTCAATTCCTCGTCAACGTAGCTACTGTAATTTCGAACGGTCGCTCCCTCTTCTTCCGCACGGCGGAAAATATCCACCAGCTGCCGTTGCGAAATCAGACGGTTTTTCATCAAATTCATCACAGACACATCCTTCGCCTTAAAGGAAAAGTGCTTCTTTCCTGCCTTCAAGCCGGAAAGGATAGCGGTTTGCAAGCGCGCCGCATCGTAGGTTTCAAAATACAGCTTATTTCGATGGAAGTAATTACAGCTCGTCGCCTTACAATCGGGGAACTGCTCTGCATTCTGAATGTTACGGGAGCGCAGTAATTCCTCCGTGGTAATGCAGAAATAATCGTAGGAAACGTCTGCTCTGCCGCTTTTCTTTTGGTCGGTATTGGTCTGATCTCCCCAGGTGACGTCAATATAATAATACTCGCCTTCCAGCTTGATGAGATTCCAAGCATGCATTTCTCCGCTATGACAACGACCTCTGACGTAGGTACACTCGATTCCAAGGCGGTTGGTAATATATTGGAACGCCTTGGCGTATCCTGCGCAAACTGCCTTCTTTTCCACAAAGACACCGTAAACGGATCGCAGATTATCCGGCTTTTTATCACTTTCGGGATCCAGCTCCTGCTCCTTGAGACCGATGGAGTCGTAATCGATGATGTTTACGATGTTCTCAAAGGTACACAAGGCCGCCTCGTAATCGCTCATAGAGGGCTTTACACCCTTCAAAAACGGCTTGATCGCCTTTTCGATCTTCTTTTTACGCCGCTTGGTTTCACCCGCGGTCATAATATAACGGAAGATGACCTCCACTGCCTTATCCCCGTTACAAAGGATGGATCCGCCGCCATGTGCGCACCAGAAGATCTCCGCATTGTCGCAAATCACGGCATTCACGATCTCGCGGCAACGGTCTTTATTCACCTCTTTCACCAGCGGTCCCGTTCGTTCCGCGTGATCAAGGATAGCTTGATAGATCTGATCGTATACTGCCTTTTCGTCATCATTCAAACGGCTACGGTATACCTTGACCAGATCATCCGGATTTCTTTCCGACAGGAAGGGGATATCCTCTTCCTCCTCGATGCCCTCGGGAACGTCACGGTTCTTTTTACCGGCACATCCCAAAAAATAGGCAAAGCTGTCATGATGCCCCGCCTCTTGTAAAGCGGCGCGCAATTCAGCAAGACCTTCGCTGCCCTGATAGTAAGAAGAGAGCGCTTCTGCCTCGGCATCCATGTGCAAGTCACCCAGAACCTGAATTTCCACAAATTGCGGATGGGCGCGGAACAGCGCACTGCCGTCATCGTCCACGTTCAGATCCTGCCAAAGCTCCGTAACAAAACGGGCAATGCTATAGCACACCGCCACCTTCGGCAAGCCGTATTCTACAAAAATGCAATTATTTACACGGTCACAATAAGCAATGGGAAGGTGTTCTTCCTCCTCGCCGTAGCGCTGTCTCAGCTCTTCGGTGGATACAAATTCCACACGGATAGGCACGGGGAAGGTATCTGCAACGGAAGTGGAATTTCGGATGGTATCCATCACCTGAGAAGAAAGCTCATCCAGCTCCTCATAAGTATCCACGGAGCTTTCCTTGCACCGATCACAGATCAAACGTCCGTCCTCCAGACGCTCGCCCTTGCCATCCTCCAATGCTCTGTGACAGAAGAAGCAGGCTTCTTCATCGTTGATCCGCACCAGCTCGGACCGCTCCACCTGATGGCGGAACTGAGCGATCAGCTTTTCAAGACCTTCGAAATCAAAGAGCGGGGGAACCTCCTCGTAACCGAAGTTCAGATACCGATAATCCTGCCCTGCAGGAGTATGCAACCAGCTCAGGAAATCTGCCGCGATATGAAGCAGATTGGTAACCATAATACCCGAGCCGTCGATGAGGGTTTCAACCACACCGTTGCCGCCTTGAATATCCTCGATGATCGCAAAGCACAACGATCCGCCCTCTTTTTCGGTATCCTTGGATCCCTCACCCTCGACAAAGGGAACCAACTGAGGATACAGATCGCGAATGGCAGTTTCTTCTCCGAAAAACTCCTCTTGAGCGGCCTGGTCATCAAACAGACAGCACACCGACACACAGCGATACTGGTGAGGGAACACGGTCTTCATAAATTCGTGAAGCATTGCGGAAAGCAGGTAAGCCGCCCGCTGATCCACCGTTTCCGTCGTATCCAATTCCACGATCAGCATTTTCGTGGATAGACTGCGTTTGATCCTCTCGCGAAGCTCATCATTATCACGCAGATTGATGTACTTGGCAAAATTCGGTTTTGCCAGATCCACCGCCTGTAAAGCCTTCTCAATGGAATAATATCCCAGCGTATCCACCGTGATCTGAGCATCGTACACGCGGAAATCCACGTGGGTAACCAAGCTGTTTTTGGCTCGATAATCGTGACCGAAGGTGGTATTCAGGTCGGCCTGAGTAACGGTGTATTGTCTGGTCTGGATATAATCCATGGGAACGTTGACGCTGGGAACCGTATCGTCAAGAACCACAACGCCGTTTTCAACGGACATATCTTTAATGGTATAGCCCCGATTGTTCCGTACCAGCACCTGACCGGGAATGAAATGCTGGGTGATCTCGTCCCTGAAAACGGGAAGATACTCAACACCCTGGGTATTGATATACTCCAGCTTGACGGTCTTCGTGTGTTCCAAAAGATTCTCAAACAAATGCTCGGAATCCATGATGGAAACGAAGGTTTTATCCTGCAGCTCGGAATTCTGCTCCTGCTTCAGGCTGTATTGAGGCTCGTAGTCCCGCTCCTCGCCGAAAGCAGCTTTATAGCAAAGTCGCACGCATTCGTCCAGGCTGCGTTCCGTCTTTTGGGCGTCGCCCTCTTCTCCGTCACCAAGCAGAGCGGTGGCACGGCGCAAAAATTCCGAACGTTCGATACCGTTGACCGCATCGCAAAGCAAAATGATGATATTGGCGCGGCGAACCTCGGCATGCTCGGACATAGTCTTTCCGATCAATTCAAAGTGTGCCACGTAATCCTCTGCCCGGGAGGTAAAATATTCACGAAGCAGATAGGGCTTGCTGACAACGTGCAGGATCGCCGCCTTTTTCCCGGAGAAGCGGGAGAAATTGTAGATGGCATTGGGAAGATTGAAGCAATCGTCCGCCACGATCACGTATCCGATGGGAGAATCGGTCTGAGAGCAATCGTTCAGCTTCAAACCGCTGATCTCATTACGCTGACTGCTGTAGATGGCAGCATCGGAAATGAGATTGATATCGGAGATTCCCAGATTCGCCGCATCCTTAGCGATCTGCACCTCCAAAGAAACCTGATTGGCTCCGTTATCCACGTACAAGGTGGAAGTAATGCCGGTATGCCAAACGAACACGTTCGTTCTGCTCACCAGTCCGAAGGAATGGAATACCTCCAGAGGCGCATCCTCAAGATTGAAAAACTGACGGATGCTGTTTTCCAAAGACTGAATATGACCGCTGGAGAAGAAGCGATAGCGCACCCGCTTTTTCGCTGCCAGAGTCAAATCGGCATCCGGATTGTTGATCTCCTCGAAATCCGTGGTTGCCTTTTCCAGCTTTTTGACCATAATCAGGCAGTAGTAATTGTTTGCAGTGAGGATCTTATCCACATCGCAAACAAAAACGTCTACCAGCTCGTCAAAAAAGCATTTTCCGTCGGTAAACAGGGTGGGCTCCAGAAACTGCTCCGGTGTCAGAAGCAAAACGTCCGGCTTTTCTCCCTCGTGAAGTCTTTCGTAGGTGCAAATGCGCCACAGGATCTGAGAAGATTTTGTGATCCTGCGAAAGCTTTCACTCAAATAAGTGGAAACGTTTTCAATCTCCTTTTTGTCCTTGCAAATGAACAAAACGCGCTTTCCGAAGGAAAGGGTAACGAACAGATAGTGGATCACGTAATCGCCCAGGGCAGAATACAAAACCGTATCAAACAGAACGTGCTTTCCGTCAAACATATATTCCACGCTCTGCATATATTCCTCATTGACCGCACCCTTTTCGGCGCGGATCGCCGAGGCAAGATTCTGAATCGCCTGCTTTTTCTCTGCGATGCGATAGGGGCTGTTACCGCTTATCTCTTCCGATTCAAAATGGCGGATCTTATAGTCCTTGCCGTATTTTTCCAGAATGGCATTCTTCGCCTTTTCAAGGGAGACCTCCTCGTTCTGCCGAACGCGGGAGAGGAAGGACAGGAAAGGTGCTTCGGCTTCCTCTGTGGGCTTATATTCACCGTTTAAAAACCAAAACAGCTCACAAATAAACACCAAAGCAATGGTGGGACACACGTAGGCATTGTTCAAAAACCACAGACCCACAGAATACAAAAAAGAATCCTTTTGTAAGGGGAAGAAAATGGGAATCTGTATCAAAAGGCAAAGAACGACGTAAAAGAATGCAAACAAAAGACCGAATATTCTCAGCTGCTTTGCCCAACGGTACGTGCCCGGCTTTACGTAAGCGTATCCCTCTTCCTCTTCGTAAAAAAGACCGATAAAGGAAAACCAAATCCAACGGATGAGCTGACCAAGGGACATATCATCCTGCTTCTTTGCTTTTTTGGAATGCTTTTCCTGAGGTTTTTCCTTCTTCTTTTCGTCTTCAAAATCAGAAGGAGTCACTGTTTCCACGCTCGCTTCCGATTCGGGTTTTCCAAACACCAGAACGGATTCACGGCGCAGTTGTTTCAGGTCCTTGCGTTTTTCGGCAAGGTTCTTCTGCTGATAACGGGCGCGGTTTTTCGCCTTACGCTTTTTGTTCCAAAGCTTTTTGCTCTTTTTTTCGTCCTCTTCCTCTTCATCAGAGCTGTTTTTGAAAACGGTAGCATCCAGAATATCACGGCAGAACTTCTTTGTACAGCAAAAGAAAAATGCAAGGAAGAAATTTAACGCCAACACCACGATCACATCTGCGGTATAGACGGTTCTGTCGGACAAAAATCCCAAAAGCCACTCAACCCACCTCAGCTCGAAAAACCAAGCGAAGAAGGCTTTCAGCAAGGGAGCCAGGCAAAGGAGCAAGGATCCCACCAAAATCGTTTCGATCACGAAGGCGATATTTTTCCAGGTATGCTTTTTCTCATAACGCAAGGAAAACAGAGTCAGACCGCCCTTCCAAGGCAAAAACGGCAAGCTCAAAAGGAAAAGAACCAAGAGCATAAAAAGAATCTTAAAAATGAGAAAATTCATGCTTCCTCGTTTCCTCCTTTCGATTGCAAATCATCCTCTTTCTCGGGCAGAAAACAGTACACCCTCCGGTTTTCCCCTTCAAAATAGGACTGTTCTCCGTTGATCTGCAGCTGCATTTTTTCATATTGCTTCAGATCCTCGGCGGTGGCAACCACGTTTTGGGCGCCGTCGATCTTCAGCATGGTCATAAAACGCTCTACCTGATTCGCCAAACTCTTCAAACGGTTGACGTGATAATTGCGCTTAATACCCTTCTTGGCATTCTCCCGATCTCTTCTCTCGATCTCGCGCCACAAAAGATAAAGGGTTTCCGCCTCAATCACGGTATCATTATAGTAGCGATAAAGAGCCTTGATGCTTTCCTTGCGCTCTTCCTCACTCCGGCTCCGAAGCTGATTCAGATCATGGATCAGTTTCAGCTTTTGCTTTCTGATATAGGTAATATAGATGCTTGCCGCAACAGTATACAAAAACGCAAGAAATGCTACAACAAGCATCACCTGAAGCATCACGCCGAGCTTGCCGGCGGCGGCATTATATTCGGTGTAAAAATAGGGAAATGCGGTGGCAAGGATTGTAAAAATGGCACCGATACAAGAAACCAGATATCTTTTTCCCTTTCGCATCCAATCACCGTATACCAAAACCAGATCCTTCGTTTCCAACAAAATATTCTGATTGGATGCAAGCCTGTTTTCGGCATCGGTCACCAGATCGATCAATTCATCCCGATGCGCCTCGTACTCCTCTTGAATAAAGGAAATGGAGTCACGACTGGATTTACTTTCATCGGCTTCCGCGGAATTTTTGTACCCGGAAACAAGACGGCTGAAGCTTTCGCCGGTTTGCTTATCCCGCCAGCTCCAAAGTCCCTCCAGGCAACTTTTTACGATATGATTGTTCTGTTTCCGGATCACTTCTTTGTCGTAATTGTGGAAAATCTTCTCGACAATCCCGTGAAAGTTACGATCAAGTCCGTGCAGCTTATGCTTTTTTTCGTCTGAAGAATCCGGACTGTACATACCCATTATTTCTTCAGCAACTTTATCCTCGGACTTTTCCTTGAATTCACTTTGCTTTCTCGCTTCCTCTTTTCTTTTTTCGCAAAGTGTCTTTCTCTTTTCGAAAAGATATGCGATCAGCTCAAATTCAACCTTAATATTTTCTTCTTCAGAAAAATATTTGTACTTTTTCAAAGCCGCAATCAAAAGCTCTCGAATGGTTTCGCTTTCAACGGGCATCCACTGGGAAAACAGCTTCTTCTCCTGCACGCAAGAAAAAACGTTGGCAAACAGACTGAAAAATCCCTCCAGCTTGATCTGCTCGTTCTCCCGTGAAATAAAAGCACTTACGCTCTGATGGGGAACTCTTCCGATACAGGAAAGGGAGGAGACCTCCGCAGACGCCGTAACCTCCTTCAGAGCAATGGTCAAAACGTCCGTGCGGTTATCAGACGCTTTGATGGAGCGTGCTGTATCCCCATAGACCTCCGAAAAATCCAGGCTTTCCTCTCCCGAAACGGAGATCTTCATCTGCCAGGAAAAATCCGCTGCGGAAACCTTCTCCGTCCAGGAGAAAATATCCATCAAAAGCAGATCCTGCGGTGTCAGCACCCTCTTTGCAGCAGGAACGAACTTCGATCCGCCATTCTCCACCAGATCACCGTTTTCGTCATATGCTGCGGCAAGACTCTCCTTTTTCCGATCCGCCTTCTCCCCGGCGTCTCTTTCCTGTTCTCTTGGATTTTTCGCCAAAGTCTCCGGATCCAGACCGCGCTCGGTCTTTGCCGAATTTACAAAATAAAAGCTGACGCCCTTGGGAGACAGATTCAATTCGCCGTGAAGCTTCTCCACCAAAGTGAAAAGCATATACCGCTCCATCAGCTGCTCGTAAAGAAGAACGGCGTTTTTGTCGTTGCCGTAAGGAAAAGGATACAGATCCACCAAAACGATCAGCTGATAATCCCGATCTACGGTATCTGCCTCGTTCAGCAGACTTTCCTTGATTTGCAGGGCGCTTTCTCCCAGCGTACAAAGCTCGCTTTCGATCCAAAGCAGGCTGTTATGGTCAAAGGGGGCCTTGAACAAAGTCTCCAGCTTGGTGTTCTTTGCCTCTTTTGAAGTATTGATCACAATTGTTTTCATCTCGTTCAAGTCCCCTTTGACCCATTTTTTAAAGTGTTAGCGTAAATCAGTCAGCGAACGCATCGTTGATCTGTGCGCAGACCCAATCAAAGCTCTGATTCTTCAGAATGGCCTCCTCATTGGCGCCTTCCGCAGACTTGAGCTTCACGTTTCCGACCTCGTCAGTGAGATCCGCATCGCTTCTGCCGAAGCTGTTTCTTCTCAGACGGGCTTCCTTCTCCTCTTGCGTTTCCTTCTTCAAGCCCAGCTGCTTGCCAACGGACTGTGCAAAGTCATCCAGGAAGGCCTCCGATACGTGTCTGCCGATCTCCAGATAGTTCTGATAGGATTTGCTTCCCTTATCACGATTCTTGATATCGTCCTGATTGTAGGGAGCCTTTGCATACTTTTTGATCGTTTCGCAAAGGGCCTGCACCAGGAGTTCGGCATAATCCTTATCAATTTCGTTTTCTTCTGCCAGATGCAGCTTCCAAGCAAAGGCAAGAATGCTGTTGGTTTCTTCCTTCTTGGGTGCCTTTTTGGCAGTTTTCTTCTTGGTAGTTTTCTTGGTAGTTTTCTTTTCCTCCGGCTTCTTATCAAAGTCGCGGAAGGCGTTGCGCTTCATCTGATTCAAGATGTGAGCGTAATTGAAAATACCGTTCTTATAACCACCCAAGGTGTCGCTGTATTTGGACAGCCTTTCGATCTCTTCCTCGATGGCCTGATCGTACATAGCGGAATAGCGCTCGATCAGATCCTCCTGCTCGGCAAGCCAGTTGATGGCGCGGTTCACCTTGTTGGCAGGAACCGAACGTCCCTTGTAGAAGATCATCTCCTGCTCACGATCCAGATTGGCATCACGGAATACTACCTTAGCCTCGGAGCCAACCTTTGCAACGCCAAGCTTGCCGTAGCACAAAGCGTACAGGAAAGCCTTTGCCAGATCAAGGCGGCGTTCTACCTCCTTGACTACGTTGATGTAAGGCAGTACGCCTTGCTTGTGCCAACGCTTATCCAGGAAGGGAGTCATGGAATAACGCTGAACGCTCTGCATATCGGCGATTCTCTGACTGTAATGACTGTAATACAATCCGCCGCGAACCTCGTCGAAGGCGTGGATCTGATAGGGCTGCAGGCAATGCACGGTGGAATAGCACAGAATGCTGTATGGATCCACCACC
>JAZPZL010000072.1:0-2238 GCA_045544655.1 Eubacteriales bacterium | reverse complement strand
ATCGGGTGTCTGCCGTCGAAAACACATCGAAAAAGGGATAACATCCCTTTTTCTCGCCTTCCGCCCCCAAAACTTATGACAGGGAGAATTTACTGTTTTGCAAAAAGGTTCCCCTCTGCATCATAGCAGGCTTTTGCCCGAAGGACAAAAGCCTACCGCGCCTCTTCACTCTTCAAAATATGGCTCAGCTCCCGCTCCGCCTGTTCTCCGTCGTAGGTGGAGATCCGGATAAGAAGCACGTCACCGGCTGAAAGCAAATGACCCTCCGCCGCTTTTTTCACCGAAAGCACCCGAACGCCGTCCGGCCAGAAAATGTCACGCACCTCTTTTCCCACGGCAAAGGCGCCTGCCTCCACGGAAAAGGTCTTTTCTTCCTCGGTAAAGACTTTGCCCTTATGCAAAAGCTCCTTGCGGCGCTCCAATACACATTCGCCCACGGATTCCTCCCCCAAAGCTTCGGGGATGGCGTAGGCGCAAACGCAAACCAGGATCAAGGGCAAAAGATTGTGAGAAAGACCCAGTGCCTCCACACCGAAGAGAATGGCGGTCAGCGGCATTTTCATCATTCCCGCAATGCATCCTGCAATGCCGAATACCACGAAAAGGGGTGCCAACTCCTCCCCCACGCCCAAGGCCTTGCCCAGGATCGCTCCTGCGGTACTGCCGATGGCAAGGAGGGGTAAAAAGATCCCGCCGGTAATTCCGGAAATGTTGGCGGAAAGAGTTAAAACGGAGCGGATCAGAAGAATTCCCCCAAGGAAAAGCAAAGAAGGCGTTTCGTGGAACAGCTCCCCGATCAGGTGGTGACCGGTGGAAATGAATTCCGCGGAAATAAGACCCGCCAACAAGGTGGCGCAAAGCACGGAAAAGATCTTCAGCTGCTGAGGCGCGTTCCATTTTTTGCGGATCCATCCGTCCAGCAGATGATAAAGCTTGAGAAAGGCGAGTGCCGCCACGCCCATGAGGATGCCCGCCAGAAGGGGCATCCAATAATCCTTCAGATCCAGTGCCTGAAAGCCTTTTACGTCGAACAGTGCCACGTCCACTCCCAAAAGCGGAGACAGAAAATAGGCACAAAGCTCTGCAAACAGTACGGCGACCACCGCCGTCAGCACGATGAGGGGAGAAATGCGCCCGTGGGCTTCCTCCACGGCGAAGAAAATGCCGGAAATGGGTGCGCCCGTTGCCACGGAAAAGCCTGCGGATGCGCCGCCGGTCATGGAAAAACGCTCCCAGGCACGCCATTTTTTGGGTGCATATCTTGTCGCGCCTGCACCCAGGGCGGTGCTGAGCTGAACCGAGGGACCCTCCGTTCCCAAGGGGACGCCGAAAAGAAAAGCGATCAGGGACAAAAGAAAGCTGCCCGCCGCGTTTTTAATGGGATGAAAGCGGAACAGTCCCCGCAAGGTTCCCACGGAGGCGGGAATCCCGCCGCCTTGAAGATCGGGTTCTTTTTTGTAGATCCACGCCAAAAGCAGAGCAACGCCGAAGGCTGCCGCAAGGGCTACGGGAAGCATCCACAAATGCCCTCTCAAAAAGGCGAACAACGCCGAGGAGCCGTTCACCGCTCCCTTGGCAAAATATTTATAGACCGTGACCGCTACCCCCGCCAATGCGCCGGATACCACCCCAAAGCCCAGGGCGGGAAGCACCGACGAGGTCAGGTGGGTACCGATTTCTTTTTTTCTGCTCATATTCGCGCCTCTTTTTTCCACTTTTTGCTCATTTTAGCACACCGCATCGAAAAACGCAACGCTTTGTCGAATTTTGCGGAAGCCGATACCCGATTCCGCCGAGCCGAATGTCGATGGCAGAATCCCGGTATCAAGGAGAGGAATTTTTTTCAAAAAGCGACAACAAGTCCCTTGACCCCAAAAAATTCACTGAAAGGAAAATATGCCCGTGATTTTGAGTGAACAAGGCGGGTTTCCATTGGTATGTGCGATGACGGGCGATTTACCTCAAGGGCATTTCCTTCGGGCGCACGAATCGACTTTGCACACCTCATCCACCGCGCGCGGTCCCCCTTCTCCCGCTGGAGAAGGCAAATGTAGCCGCGATTTCGCGGATACAAGGCTGGATTCCGCGAGGTTGTGGTTGGTTGAAAGCGGGCTGTCGAGGCGCCAGCCCCTACGGAACCGTTGATTTTTTTACCGTGCGGTGACAAGGCGGGATTTGAGTGGTTGCGGTATTATTCGTAGGGGAGGCACCCTGCCCCCCACCGCCGAGCGCAGAAAA
>JAZPZL010000071.1:0-3177 GCA_045544655.1 Eubacteriales bacterium | reverse complement strand
GCCCACGTGAAAGGTCATAGAGCCTACGGCTTTACTTTCTTTGTTTTCCATAGCTTGGAGAAGCTTTTCCGCTTCCGTTGCCATAGCACAGATGATGCCGATCTTATTATACTTCATACTGAAAATCGATCTCCCTTTCTTTTAAGATTGCAAGATACGCCTTGCATTCCTCCTTTGCGGCGGCAAGGTCCAGATTGCGAAAGTTGCCGCATTCGATCTCACGGTTTCCCGGCATTTCGTCGGTCCAGGCAAGGATCTCCTCCAATACGCGGAAGATCTCGTCCCGCACGGCTTCGGGTGCAAGGCCGCGGGTGATGAGGTAAAAGCCGGTCTGACAGCCCATAGGTCCGAAATACAGGACCTTGTCTCCCACGGGACCGTTTCGCACCGCCGTGGCGAACAGATGCTCCACGGAATGCATTACCAGATTGGACATATAATCCCCGGCGTTTGGGGTACGGGTGCGCAGATCAAAGGTGGTAGCGTCACCGTCCACACGGGAAATATAAAGCCCGGGGCGGAGCTTGGTATGATCTACGGTAAAGCTTTGAATGGTTTTCATATTATTGTACCTTTCCATCAAATACGGTTACGGTTTCTCCGTTTGCAAGATAAGCTTTGATGACGACGCGTTCCGCCGCCTTTACTTCTTTTTGGGTATTGGCTGACATCAAAAGGCGCTCCATCTCCATGGTCTTGACACAGAAGGTTTTGCCCGGATTGCAGGCGGTGGTAAAGAGAACCTTGCCCTCGGCATCGTAGGCGGTCAGGTTGATATCTGCCAAAAAGTAATTGGAGGTAAGCTTGGCGTCCTTCAGCTGTGTCAAGGTCACGTCGCCCTCCGGCTTGAGGGTGGCCTCTGCCTTTTCAATGGGATCGGTTCCCAAAAACTCCCCAAAGGTGAAGGGTACGTAGCCCGTTTTATAGAGCTTTTCAAAGCTTTCCGTTTCATCTACGCCGCCCTGAACGGAAACGATGCTTCCGTCTGAGAGTTCTCGATCTTCCCAGGAGGAGCCTTGATCCAGGAAGGTCACGGTGCTTTTTTTGCCGTCGATGGTGCCGTCAGCGTTTTTTACTACGTGAACGGATACCGCCATTCTCACGTGCATACCGCCGGGAATAACCAGAAGCAGTCCGTCGGCGGGACGGATTTCTGCGTAGGATTTGTACATTACGCTTTCTCCGTTTGCCTTGCAGCAATTACGGGTGGAATTGTCTTCTCTGTCCCAGCGGTCACCGGGCGTAAAATATTGGTAGGGACCCACGCGTAAAAAGCCTTGCTCGTGGCGATACATTACGGTAGCGTAATTGGAGGGAATGGAATTGACCACCCTTGCCCATCCCCAGAAGGCACCGGAGGAACAATGGGTTCCCAAAGTGGGCACGATGCCCGCGGCTTTTTTACCTTTCAGATCCAAAATTCCCGTTTCGGGGTCATAATAGCGGAGGAAAGAATACAAGCTTCCTCCGGCGTTTTCCGCAACGTAGGGTAATCCTGCCAAAAAGCTGCCTTTTTCCAGAGTCACTTTTTTATTGTTAACGGTGTAAGTGTAATCCTCGGCAGGAGTCCACTGGAAGGTGAGGCTGAGACGGAAGAAATCAAGACAAATTTGCCGAAGCTGATCGCCGGTCATCGATTCGTCTGCAATGGGAACGGCGTTGATTTTTTTCCACGTTACGGGCTCTGAGATCATCGGATAATCGTAGGTTTCGGGTATGGTTTCTTCCCCGGTTCTTTCGTTGGTTTTGATCGCATCCGTTCGTTTCGTTTCCTGCTCGTCGGAAATCGGCTTCAAGGCGGAACTGCAAGCGCACAGAGGAAGAATAAAAGCAAACGCGAAAAAGAGAGACAGTATTTTTTTCATTGTTTTACCTCGAATAAAGAAGAGATAGTTTCCTTGATCCCCTCGCCGAAGGCGGTGACAAGTGCCTTTTTGAAATCCTCGTGAAGGGGAGCGGTTACGGAAAGCGGCACGCCCGTGGCGGGGTGGTTGAAACTGAGTCGCAGGGCGTGGAGCGCCTGGCGGGGGATGATCTCCGATTCCTTGCCGTATAAGGTGTCCCCTGCCAAAGGGAAGCCGATGGCGGAAAAATGGGCGCGGAGCTGATGGGTCCTTCCCGTGACGGGACTTGCCAGGAAGAGGTGGTAGGGAGGCTTGAATGCCAGAAGGGTAAAGGTGGACAGAGCCGTTTCGCAATCCTTTTCCGTTCCGTCTGCCTCAAAGCACACCCGCTTGATATAGCTGACCGGATCCCGACGGATGCAAAGACGGATCTCTCCCTTTTCGGGTGGGGTCTGATCGCTTTCGGCAAGCACCAGATATTCTTTTTTGATCTTGTGATCCTTGATCATATGGAAGAATTTTGCGGAGATCACCTGATTTTTGGCGCAGATCACTACGCCGCTGGTGTTTTTATCCAGTCTGCCCGCCGCGCGGAATACCATAGGGTAGCGGTGGTAGAGAATGCGCCCTGCCAGGGTATCGTCCTGAAGCTTTTTGGAGGGATGCACCGCCATTCCCGCAGGCTTGTTGACCGCAAGGATGGCATCGTCCTCGAAGAGAATATCAATATCGCCGCAGCTTTCGCGAATACGGGGAGAGGGGGCGGTATCCTCCACCAAAAGACGCAAGAGGTCGCCCTCGGAAAGGACGTAGCGCACGGTCTTATGCTCTCCGTTTACCGTGATACCCATTTCCCTGGTCTTCAGGCTGGTGATGGCGGCTCGGGAAAACTTCAGACGGTCGAACAAGACCTTCTTGACGGTCAGTCCCGCCATGTCTTTATCAATGATAAATTCCAATCCAAAGCCTCCTTCCCACCGAGTTTTTATCAGTATAGCACAAATTCTCAGGCTTTTCCACACTTTTTCAAAATTCTCTTGACAAAGAAATAAAACTGTGATAAGATAAATGGCACGCTTGGAGAAAGCGTTCCGATTCATTAGCTCAGCCGGTAGAGCACTTGACTTTTAATCAAGGGGTCCGGAGTTCGAATCTCCGATGAATCACCAAAAAGAAAAGCCGCACGGGTAGTGTGGCTTTTTCTTTTTGTACTTTTCACTTTTCTCTTTTCGTTCTTCTCTCTTCTCTAAAAAATGCGGCTTTTCCGGAGAAGAGGTAAGAGAGAAAAGAGAAGAGAAGAGGTAGCCTTTGCTTTGCAAAGCCATTGTGTTTT
>JAZPZL010000070.1:0-7874 GCA_045544655.1 Eubacteriales bacterium | reverse complement strand
CGACCGCTGCCACTCGCTCAAGTCGCTTACTCCGCTTTGCGGCGCTCCTATCGCTCCCCAACTGAGCTACATTAGCAATTTAAGTGATTATACCACAGAAAAAAGAAAAATGCAAGGGGTTAGAAATCTTTTTTCATCTGATCGTAAGGGAAAAATTCAAAGCCGAGTCGCTCGTACAGGGCAACCGCACCCTCGTTTTCTTCTTCCACCTCCAGGCGGAAGCGCTTTGCTTCGGGAGCGTATTCGTTTTCCAAAAAGCGGAAGAAGGCGGAACCGTAGCCTTTTCCGCGGGCAGAAGGCCCCAGATAGATCTCTTCGATCCAGATGACCTCTCCTCCCGCCTCCTGGCTCCATGTGCGGGCAAGGAGGGCATATCCCACCACTTTTTCTTCCTCCGTAAAGACGAAAGCGGCGGCGAAGGGAGTCCCTTTCAGCAAAAGATCGAAGGTCTTTTCAAAATGCCCGTCGGGAACGGACTTGAGCACCGCGTCGCTGTCATAGAATTTGCGACACATGGCAAGATAAATCTTTCTGTCTTTTTCTTCAATGGGTCTGAACATAGCAAAGCTCCTTGGTGTGATCCATAGCATTATAGGAAAAGAAGGCGGAAAAGTCAAGGGGCTTTTCCATTTATGGCTTTCATTTTCACAAATATAGCAAATTTACACCAAACTCTTGCAAGGCAGAGGATTGAGTGATAAAATGAATTGATAAGGACTTTTTCTAAAACAAGGAGAAAAAAATGAGCGTACAACTGAAGGCAGGCTTTGCCTGCCGTGATATTACCCCTGAATATTCCGTTCCTCTCGGCGGCTACGGCGGAAGCGAAGGCAGAATGAGCAAGGTCAATCTGGATCCCTTGTTCGTTTCCTGCGTAGCAGTGTCCGATGGGGAAGAGACGGTGCTTTTTTATCAGGTGGATATGACGGATATCCTCAACGAGGACATCGAAACTTGCCGCAAGGGAATTCTTGAAAAGTACGGGATCCCCGGGAAAAACGTATTTATTACCGCCACCCATACCCATTCTGCGCCCGACGAAAACCAGGAGATGGACTGTATCAAGCGATTTTTGTCCGAAATGTGTGAAGCGGTCATTGCTACCGCGGGAGAAGCCATTGCAGATCTGGAGGAGACGGAGCTGTACATCGGCAAGGGGAAGACCGAGGGGCTGAACTACGTGCGCCGCTATCTTTTGTCCGACGGCTCCTACGGCGCCGATAATTTCGGTGATTTCAAGAGGAACGAGATCCGCGGTCACGAGGACGAGCCGGACGAGGAAATGCAGGTGCTTCGCTTTAAGCGCCCCGCCAAAAAGGATATTCTTATGGTGAATTGGCAGTCTCACCCCCACAGAACTGGTGGCTTCCGCGCCTTCAATCTTTCCTCCGATCTGATCCATCACTTCCGCGTTTCCGTGGAGAAAGCCGGCTTCCATTTTGCCTATTTCCAGGGCTGTGCCGGAAACCTGAATCCCTTCAGCAGACTTCGCTCCGAGGATATGGTGCAGAATCCCCATTACGTGGATGACGATATGCGCGGTCACGCCCACCATGGCAAAAAGCTGGCGGCGGCTTGCTTTGAGATCCTGCCGAGATTGCGTAAGGTGAGATCGGGAAAGATCCACGCGATTGCAACGGAGCTGACCGAGGCGGTGAACCACGATTGGGATCCTAAGGTTCCCGATGCCGAGAAGGCGCTTGCCCTTTGGAATGCGGGAGAAAGCGAAAAAGGAAAAAAATTGGCTTTGGAGCTTGGCTTCCATTCCATTTATCACGCGATGTACGTGATCCGCCATTCAAAGCTTCCCGAAACCATGACCATTCCCATGGGCGGTGTTTCCTTCGGTGATTTTGCCTTCGTGGCGGCTCCCAACGAGCTTTACGATACCACGGGCAAATACGTGAAGGCGACCAGCCCCTTTGAAATGACCTTCGTCTGCGGCTACACCAACGGCAGCCACTACGGCGCGTACCTGCCCACCATCAAAGCCTTCGCTCACGGCGGTTACGGCTGTGATACCTGCTGCTTCAAGGCAGGGATCGCAGAAAAGGTGGCAAATACTATGATCGACGTACTTGTAAAGCTGTATCAAGCAAAGTAAAGGAGAAGAAAATGAGTGTACAAATGAAAGCCGGCTTCGGCAGAACCGATATTACCCCCGATTATTCCGTACCCCTTCGCGGCTACGGCGATACCAAAGGAAGAATGAGCCAGGTGAATCTGGATCCTCTGTACGCTACCTGCGTGGCAGTATCCGACGGAACGAATATCGCTCTGTTCTATCATATGGATATGACCAACGTTCCCACCGCTTCCGTTCATAACTGCCGCAAGGCGATCCACGCAAAGTACGGCATCCCCGAGGAAAATATCTATTTTACCGGTACCCACAATCATTCCGCGCCGGACTACTCCTGCCCCATGGATTGCATTACCCGTTTCGTTGCCGAAATGGAGGAGAAGGCGATTCTTGCCGCAGATGAAGCCATTGCGGATCTGGAGGATGCAGATCTTTACGCAGGTAAGGGCAAGACCGACGGACTGAACTTCGTCCGCAGATATCTGCTTTCCGACGGTACCTACGGCGGTGACAATTTCGGTGACTTCAAGAAGAATTTCATAGTTGAGCACGAGTCTGACGTAGATAATACCATGCAGGTGATCCGCTGGAAGAGAAATACCAAAAAAGACATTATTATGGTCAACTGGCAGGCGCATCCCCACAGAACGGGCGGCTTCCGCAAGCTTGATCTTTCCTCTGACGTGATCCACTATTTCCGTCTTGCGGTGGAAAAGCTGTATCATTTCGCTTATTTCCAGGGCTGTGCGGGCAACATCAATACCAACAGCCGCATCCCTGCGGAGAATATGCACCGCACCCCCGATTATTACGCCGACGAAAACCACGATTACAAGGTTCACGGCAGATGCCTTGCCAAGGCTTGCTTTGACATTCTTCCCACTCTGCGCAAGCTTAACGGCGGCGAGATCCACGCAGTGACCGCTCAGGTTCACGGTAAGGTCAACCACGATTGGGATCACCGCGTTCCCGATGCAAAGAAGGCGATCGAGCTTTGGACGGCAGGGCAGAGCGCAGAAGCAAAGGCGTATGCCAGGGAGCTTGGTTTTAACTCCATTTATCACGCGCTGGCGGTTGCAAAAAAAGTCGATCTGCCCGAAGTGATGGATATTCCCGTAGGCGGTATTGCCTTTGGTGATTTTGCCCTTGTCGGCGCACCCAACGAGCTTTACGATACCACGGGTATGTACGTCAAGGCAACCAGCCCCTTTGAAATGACTTTCGTATGCGGCTATACCAACGGTGACAATTACGGTGGCTATCTTCCCACCATCAAGGCGTTTGCTCACGGTGGCTACGGCTGTGATACCTGTCGCTTCAGCGCGGGCATTGCTGAGAATATGGCAGATACCTTGATCAATTGCTTGGTAGAGCTCTATCAGAAAAAGCAAAAGTAAAGGAGAAGAAAAAAATGAGCATTCAAATGAAAGCAGGCTTTGCAAGAGTAGATATTACCCCCGAATTTTCCGTCCCGCTGGGCGGCTACGGTGATGAAGAGCGCAGAATGAGCCAGGTAAACCTGGATCCCTTGTATGCCACCTGCGTTGCCGTTTCCGACGGGGAAAATAAGGTTTTGTTTTATCACCTGGACTTGACGGGATGCAAAAGTGAGGTAGCAGATTACTGCAAGGCAGAGCTTGAAAAGACCTACGGCATTCCCCGGCAGAATATTTTCTTTACCGTGACCCACACCCATTCCGCGCCTGCCTTGAACTGCGGTATGGAATGCATTACCAAGTATATCAACGAGGTGCTTCAGCCCGGTATTCTTGCCGCCGCAGGTCCCGCCTTGGAGGATCTGGAGGAGGCTGAGCTGTATATCGGCTCCGGCAAGACCGACGGCTTGAATTTCGTTCGCAGATACCTGCTTTCCGACGGTACCTACGGCGGAGATAACTTCGGAGATTTCAAGAAGAATAACATCGTCGCTCACGAAACCGAGGCAGACCCCACCATGCAGGTGCTTCGCTGGAAGAGAACGACCAAAAAGGATATTCTGATGGTCAACTGGCAGGCACATCCTCACAGAACCGGCGGCTTCCGCAAGTTCGAGCTGTCCTCCGACCTGATCGAGCATTTCAGAAAGACCGTAGAAGCCAGCAATAAGTATCTCTTCGCTTATTATCAGGGCTGTTCCGGTAACCTGAATACCCATAGCCGTCTGGCAAGTGAAAATACCTATCGCACCCCCGATTATTATGCCGATGACAACAAGGCGTACAAGACCCACGGCAGATGCCTGGGTCAGACTTGCTTTGACATCGTGGAAAACAAGATGCGCCCCGTGAAGACCGGAAAGATCCGCACCCTGGAAAAGGTGTTCGAGGGTCCCGTCAACCACGCTTGGGACAACAGAGTGGACGATGCAAAGCGAGTGACAGAGCTTTGGAAGGCGGGTCATAGCGACGAGGCGAGAGCACTTGCCTTGGAGCTTGGGTTTAATTCCGTATATCACTGCAATGCGGTAATTACCCGTTCTACGATGCCCGAAACCATTTCCTACAAGATCTATGCGGCATCCTTTGGTGATTTCGCTTTCGTGGCATCTCCCAACGAGCTTTACGATACCACCGGTATCTACCTGAAGAATTCCAGCCCCTTTGAAATGACCTTTGTCTGTGGCTACACCAACGCTCACGGATTCGGCTATATGCCCACCGTCAAGGCGTTTGCTCACGGCGGCTACGGATGTGATACCTGCCGTTTCCCCTCCGGTACCGCAGAAAAATTGGCAGAGGAAATGCTGGGACTTCTGGTTCAGCTTTACAACGAGAAATAAATACGGTGAATTACAAAAAGCCACGGAATCATTCCGTGGCTTTTGTGTTGCATTTTATCTGAGTGAGTATTTTTTTGTTGACAAATTTTCTTTGAGATGTTACATTAAAATTAACAAACAGAGGAGGCGTTTTTATGAAAAGACGTATATTTTCAATTTTACTGGTTTTCACGCTTTTGATTTCCCTTGTCGCCTGCGGGAAGGGGAAGGCACCCGCCACCGAGACTGAGGAAAAGCCCTTCGTACCCACCACAGCCTCAGAGCTTTGGGAAAAGGCAGATTCCGTGATGGATGCTTTACAGTCCTACGGAATCAAGCAGGAAATGAAGATGGTGCTTTATGCTTCCGGAAATAAGATCGTGACGGATTCTACTTTTGAAGGAGTATCTTCCAACGGGGAGGAAAACTATTATCGCTATTTTTCCGGCAAGAGCCATATGGTTTGCGAAGCGCTTTCTCTGGATGATACGACGGAAATGAAGGAAGCCTACTACGACGGAAAAATGTACCGTATGAATAAGGGGCTGGATAATGACCAGAAGCTATGTTCTACCGTTTCCATTGAGGACTATAAGGAATACGAAGAGGATTCCTTGCTGGAGAATGTGGATTTTGACGACTGCATGAGAAAGGATTTCTCCGAGCAGGAGGATGGAACCTGGAAGCTTACGTTTTCCGGTTATACCAAAAAGGCCATCGGTCTTGTGATGAAAGAGCTTGACTTGGATGACGAAATGCTTGGCGCGGACGTTTTGGATATGGACGTTGACCTGCTTGCCGATGCCGAGTTCCGCGTGAAGAAGCTGAATATTAAATTTCTCTTTGATTTGGAGGAGGATTCCACCACGGCACCTGAATTTACCATCAAGGCAAATTACGATCGCTACAACGAAGCAAAATTTGATTTTGATGCCTTTTTGCCCGAGGAATATACCCAGGTAGACGATCTTCTGATCCTGGATGAATTTGAGAAGGGAATCGAGGAACATCAAAATTCCAAAAAAGGAAGTTTCACCCTGACCTCCAAGACCGAAACGAAGTTTATGGGTCAGACCGTTACGGAAGAGGAAGAGGACCGCATCTCCTACGGAGAAGAAAACGGAATCTACTATTATGATCTGACTGCCGAGACCACAGATGGCAAGGTGGAAATGAGTTATCACGGTGGCGGACTGAAGGTTACCGTAGACGGAGAAAGTGAAATCGGACCGCAGACGGAGGACGAAGCTAAGGCAACCGTCGACGAGCTGATCGATTACGCCACCTTTGCGAAGGAATCCGTGACCGGCATCGAAAAGACCGCTGAAGACACGTATCTGATCAAAATTGACAAACTCAACGAAGAGGTTTGGGGAGCGGCCTTTGAGGCCCAGGGAATGGAATACGTTTCCGGTTCTCAGGAGATCTCCGTGACCTTCAAGGACGGAAAAATTTCTCAGTACAGCACGAACAGCATTATCCAAGGAAACGTTCGTGAGGGTGTGCAGGTGGAGAGTATCTCCGTTGCCACCCAGACGACCCTGGTATTTGAATCAGTAGCCCAACAAGGTGCATAAGAAAAAGAAGACCGCGTTTGCGGTCTTTTTTTAAACGGTTGGAATTTAATTCCCAAAAGCTCGTCGGAAGATTGATTTCTTCTGCCTATGTGCAAAAAAGCTTTGCATTCTTAGTATCATTGTGATATAATTTGAAAAAAACTTGGAGAAACAAAATGCTGATCACATCACCTGAAAAATTAGAGCCGTTTTACGCCTGCCACAGAGTCTGGCAGGGGATTCCGGGAATTGCCCATACCCCCGGCGGCAGAACCTTTATTTCTCTGTATTCCGGCGGTGTTGCCGAGGATTACGGTAACTTTGCCGCCGTACTGCGCAGTGACGATGAAGCCAATTTTACCGAGCCCATTGCAGTCGCCTTGAAGGAAGGGGAGTACCGCTGCTTTGATCCCGTTTTGTGGCTGGATCCTTTGGGGCGGCTGTGGTTTATCTGGAACGTGATGCCCGGAGAAGAGGTGTTTGCTTCCATTTGCGAGGATCCCGATGCAGACGAGCTTTGCTGGGGCGAGGAATTCTGTATCGGCAGAGGCATTATGATGAATAAGCCCCTGGTATGCGCAAACGGAGATTGGCTGTTTCCCATTGCCGTCTGGAAACTGGATATTTACGCCGAAATGCGGGAGAGGGGACTTACCCCCGAGGACGTGGCAGGCGCTTACCTGTACAGAACCGAGGATCAGGGCAAGACCTTCACCCGACTTGGCTTTGTGGATATGCCGGACCGCAGCTTTGACGAGCATATGGTGATAGAGCAGAAAGACGGAACCCTGCGTATGCTGGTTCGCCTGGAGAAGGGACACGAAAAGGGAATCGGTGAAAGCTATTCCCACGATGGCGGTCTGACCTGGAGCGAGGGCGTACCCGTCTATGAAGGCCCCTCTTCCCGCTTCTTCATACAAAAGCTCCCCTCGGGCAGAGTGCTTTTTATCAATCACCACGATTTTACGGGCAGGAACAATCTGACTGCCTTCCTTTCCGAGGACGACGGAAAGACCTTCCCCTACCGTCTTCTTCTGGATGAGCGGAAAAGCGTTTCCTATCCCGATGCCCAGCTTTGCGCCGACGGCTTTATCCGTATCACCTACGATCATTTGCGGGGCTGCTTTAAGTCCTCTCTGGAGGAGGTCTATTCCTATCCCCGTGAAATTTTAGTGGCAAAGATCACCGAGGAGGATATTCTGGCGGGCAAGCTCGTTTCAAAGGGAAGCGAATTGCAGAAGGTGGCGACCCGTCTGTATCGCCTTGCTCCCGAGGACGGCGACCCCTTTGAAAAAACAAAAAAATGAGCTGCATTTGTAGCTCATTTTTTGTGTTTTTGTTACATCAATTTGCGGATGAGAGCCTTGATGTCTTCAACGCTTGCTTCCTTGGGGTTACCGGGAGCGCAGGCATCGGCAAAAGCGGACTGTGCCAAAAATTCCAGATCCTCTTCCTTGAGGGCTTCCAGCTTGGTGGG
>JAZPZL010000069.1:0-29438 GCA_045544655.1 Eubacteriales bacterium | reverse complement strand
CTTAATCTACTACCATATTCTTGGGGCAGACATCAGGGAGGGCACGGTTACCTTTGCACCGATGCTTCCTGCCGGTATCGATCGCGTGACGGTCAACGATTTTCAGGTAGGAAACACCGTCTTTGATATTCAGATCATCCGCAATGGTGTCGGAGAGACTTCATGTACCTATGATACCGCACAGGAGGGACGAGTCAGCATTTGCTTGGTTGTCAGCTAATTGTAAAATAGTTTTTATCATATATTTTTGATCGGCAGTTCTCTGCCGATCTTTTATTATGGCTTTAGCCAGTTGAGGACGGAACGTCCGAAACAGACAACCACCCGCTATGCGGGTGCGCGTCAAAAGTTATACAAAAAAATTCTCCGTAGTAGTACAATAAGGTTGTTCAAGTCTTAGAGAACTACGAAAGGAGAATTTTAATGGCTAATACCACAAATAGTTTATCACACACAAAATGGTTATGCAAGTACCATATAGTAATTGTTCCAAAATATAGGAGAAAAATAATATACAAACAATACCGGAAGGACTTGCAAGAAATCATAAGAACCCTCTGCAAATATAAAGGAGTAGAAATAATAGAAGGGCATATGATGCCCGATCATGTACATCTTTTGTTAAGTATTCCGCCCAAAACGAGCATAGCGAGTTTTATGGGATACTTAAAAGGCAAAAGTGCATTGATGATGTTTGATAAACATGCAAACTTAAAGTATAAATTTGGCAACCGTCACTTTTGGGCAGAAGGATATTATGTTTCTACAGTAGGCTTAAACGAGAGCACAATAAAGAAATATATCCAAGACCAAGAGAAAGCGGATATTGCGTTAGATAAGTTGAGTGTAAAAGAGTACGCAGACCCGTTTAGTTAACCCCTTTAGGGGTCGCCAAGGCGGCAAAGACTCTAAGGCTTGAACAAAGAGAAAGCCCGCGCCTTTAGACGCGGGTCGGTCTCATGGGCTTATAGCCCTTGTGCAAACCACCCGTTTGACGGGTGGTTATGATTTTTGCTTTGTTCCTTTACGCTTTTTTGAAAAAAAGCGTAGCAAAAAACTTCCCTCGGGAAGAAGCAATCTTCACTTCAAAAGCTCCGTCAAAACGCGACCGCAGGCATCCGGCATGGTCTGCCCCAGCGTGGCGGCAAGGGTGGGGGCAATATCCGCAAGAGACGCACGCTCCAGCACCGCGCCTTCACGGAAGGCGGGACCGTGTCCCATAAAGATGGGCTGAGGACCCTTCTCGGGCATATAGCCGTGGGCGCCCTTGACGGAGGTCTCGCTGACGGGATCCCCGGTCAGATCGTTGAGAAAGCGAACCCCCTCCTGCGCCTCAACGATGAAGCTGTAGGGACCGCTTTGCCCGTACCTTTCCGCCAATTCCTCCTTCGTCCAGATCCGCTCAATGCCGTACTTGCCCGTATCCTGCAGCTTTTTCAGGCAGGAATACACCCACTCGTACAGCTTTTCGTTGGTATTGTCGGAAAGGTATACCGTGGTAGACATTCCGTTGGACTGAGAGTAGGCGAGCCAGGTATAGACCGTATCGTTGGGAGAAAGCTGCAATAGTCCCTCCCGCTCAAAAAGCACGTTGAGAAGCACCGTTTTGGTGCAGTCTCTTTGACCGTGGTCGCTGAGAATGACGAAGTTGGTATCCTCGTAGACCCCCGCATCCTCCATTGCCCCGATCACGTCCCCCAGCCAGGCATCCACCTGATCCAGAGCCTCGGGCAGCCATTCCCCGAAAACACCGCCCGCGTGGCGATTGCTGTCCAGACAGCAGTTATGCACCAGAAGCACGTCAGGCTTTGCCAAGCGGATCAGAGAGCAGGTACAGCCCATCAAAAATTTATCGAACAGGGATTCGGACGGTTCTCCGTCCGCCGTAGCTCTGGGGAAATACTTCAGATTCTCCCGCACCGCCTGCAGTGCCACCTCGTCTGCGCCCTGCGCCTTGAAGATCTCCTCCGCCCGTAGCCCTTCCCCGGGATAGTAGAAAAAGTATTCGTTGATCCCGTGGTCGATATGGGGATTGTTTCCGGTAATGGGCCAATAAACCGCCGCCGTGGTACAGCCCGCCTTTTTCGCTACGGAAAAAAGATCCTCGGCAAAGATCCGATTGCTCTCCGTGGGCCAATGGGCGAACCCGTCGGTTATGGTCTGTAGCTGAAAATTGCTGAAAACACCGTGCTTTTGAGGGTAGCAGCCCGTCATCAGCGTGGTATGGGCAGGATAGGTACTGGCGGGATAAACGGAGCGAACCCCCGTTACCTCCGCCCGCTTTTCCATCACCCTGCGGAAATTGGGTCTTTCCATCATCTTGGCAACGTCCTCACGCACCATGGCGTCCATAGAAAGAACGAACAGCTTTTGTTTCATATCAGATCCTCCGTCTCAGCGTCCTCGACGCATTTTTTCTAGGAACAAACTTACCACAATTCTCACCGTTTTGCAAGAGAAACCGCCGCGTTTTTTGAAAAAATAGGGACTTTTGCAAAACCTTTTTGAAAAAAGCGTTCGCCCCTTCCCCTCAAGGGGAAGGCTCATTGGTGCGAACATTGTGAATAACCCAATTCTCTTCGCTCGTCTGCGGGACGTCGAGGGCGCCGTCCCCTACAATGGATCAAAAATTTTGTAAATACAAATTGATTTTCCCTCATTCTCTGCGCTCGCCTGCGGGAGGCAGGTTGCCTCCCCTACGAATAACACCCTCGTGTCTACGGAAAACCGCTTTGTCCATTCTAATTTCTTGCATATCGTAGGGCGGGGGTTTACTCCCGCCGATCCCCCCCGCGGAATCCGCCCTTGTTCCCGCTCTGCAAAATATCCTCTCTTGTAGGGGAGGCAACCTGCCTCCCGCCTTTGTCTCTGAAAAATTGAGATCCTTCGATGCGCCCAAAAGGGCTTGCTCAGGATGCGGAAAGCGAGAAAACGATATGTTATATCGTTTTCGATGGTTTTCGACCGCCGATACCCGGTTGTGCCAAGACGAACGTCGCGGGCAGAACCACGGTATCAAGGAGGACGAGAACCTACCTTTTCCAAACCTTAGACTTCTATTCCCGCACCCATCTTTTTCGTCATTCCGAGCCTGCCGAGGAATCTCACCGTTCAACCAACCACAACCCCGCGAAATCCCACCTTGTTCCCACAAAATCACGGCTATATTTGCCTTCTCCGGCGGGAGAAGGTGGCAGCCGCAGGCTGACGGATGAGGTGTAGGGCGCAAAGCGACCCGTATTTCCCCGATCACAGGACCGCTTGCATTTTTTGGGTGAGAACGTCGGCGATGCGCTGAACTCCGTAAATATTGGGATGCACCTCGTCGGCGGAAATGTACTGCATTCCGTTCAAAACCTCAAGACCGTCCACGTAGGTCACGTTGGGATAAGCAAGGCGCCGGGTAATTTCACGGATGATCCTGCGCCAGTTTTTGGCATTGTCCTTCTCGTCAAAATCCTCTCCGCAATGGTAAAAGGGAGAAATGACGAAAACAGGCTTTTCCCCGTTTCTTCCCGCCACCTGACGGAGGATGTTTTCCACACGGTGGTAGATCTGATCCTCGGGCCAATTCAAAACGTTGATGCCAAGCTCCAGCGTCGCCACGTCCCAATTGCCTTTTTCCCCTTCGGAGGCAATGTATTCCGCCATTTCCGGCTCCATGGCACAAGCCCCCGCCATTCCCAGATTTCGCACGTCCATTCCCAGATTGTGAGCGATCTGCTGAACCCAGGTATGGGAGGCGTCAATGGAATTGGATCCGTGGGTGATAGAGGAGCCGTACGCCAGGATCGTTTTCCCGGGACACTGCGCCTTCGTGGGGGGAACCACGTCCCCGATCACGTCGTAGATCTTGTAGCTTCCTCGGTCAAAAAGAATGCGAACCACCTCGCAATCCCAGGGAGAAGCGCTTTTTTCGCTCATCACCCTCAGCTTTTCCATATTCTTCGATCTTGTAATGACAAAATCCTGAACCTCGCCCGTAACGTGGCGGTGGATCTCGTGATCCTGCCAGCCGCCCTGGACTCCTCCCCGAAATACGTGGAAGGTGGCAAAGCCCTTGGGATCGTTTTTCATCGTACTCATACGAAGGATCGCCTCATCCCCCCGTATGACGAAGCGAAGCTCCACCCCCGTGGAATTTGTCGCCCGATCCTCCGCCGCCTTATGCTCCATTGCGTTTTGCACCGACAAGGGAACTCTGCGCCAGGAAACGCTGCCGTCCTCGTTTTCAATGCATTCGGCAACGTTGTGGATCTCAAAATTTTTATAGATCATATTTTCTCTCTTTTCTCCATTGAAATTACGCTTTTTTCATAACACCGGGAGAGATCCCCGTATAGCGCTTGAAAAGCTTGCTGAAGTATTTGATGTCGTCTACGCCTACTGCCTCGGCAACCTCGCCCACCGTATACCGCTTCGTTTTCAAAAGGGTCACCGCCTTCTGAATGCGCAGGCGGTTGCGGTATTCCACCGGAGACAAGCCCGTACATTCGGAAAACAGTCTGCGAAAGCTTCCCACGGAAAGGCAACAGGTCTTCGCCAGCTCCTCCACGGTAAAATCCTCGGCAAAATTCTGCTCCAGATACGCAAGAGCCGGCTTGATCTTCAAAAGATGCCCGTCCGTTTCGGTGCGGTTCGTATCCCGTGCCACCTCGCACAGAAACCGAAAGGAAAGGGAGAGCCGCTCCAGCCAATCGAAGGGACCGTTTGCCGATGCGATCGCCGCCAGTTTCTCCAAAAGTCCGCGATAGACGCGGTGAGTATCGTGAAACAAAACACCCGGCGCCTCGTCAAAGCAAATGACCTGACCCTCAATATCGCAAAGCAGAAGATCCACCACCATAAATTCCGAATCCTCCAGCCATCGGGAGCGGTAGGCGGTTTTTCCGGGCAGAAAGATCATATCCGATCCCTGCGCCTCGAATTCCTCATTTTCCAGAGAAAAGCGCACCCTTCCCTTTACCACGTATACGAACCGTTCAATAGGCGCGGGCGCCATCTCGTATTGATGACGGGCGGGAACCAGACAGGGCTCGATCCGCAGATCAACCAGGGATAATTGATTGATGGAAGCGTGGACCAAGGCATTCATTTTCATTTCGCGTTCACCTCTCCGTTTAGTATACCATCGGAGGAGATCGGAGTCAACCTTCCCCTCTTTTTTACGAAAAAAGGGTCGTTTTATCTCTTTTTTTACCGCTTCGGAATTGCTATAATAGGGTTATCACGATACAAGGAGAAGCTTTATGGAAAACAATCTTACCTTAAAAGTAAAAGAGCTTGCCTACCGTCTGGGTGCAGATCTGGTGGGTGTGGCAAATATTGAGCGGTATGAGAATGCGCCCATCAAAATGAGCCCTCAGGGAATTCTGCCCACGGCAAGATCGGTGGTCGTATGCGCCATTCACCATCCCGATGCCGCCATCGAGCTGGACGGTGAGATCCACCCCCAGATCATGGGACCCTACCGCATCCAGTACATTATGAACGATAAGCTGGACGTGCTTTCCTTTAAAATTGCAAGATTGCTGGACGATCTGGGCTACAAGACCGTTCCCATCGCCAGCTCCAATATCTGGAGATACCGCGGCTACAAGGAGATGGATGCCACCTTCGCCCCCGATATCAGCCACATTTACAGCGGCGTTTGTGCAGGTCTGGGCGAGCTTGGCTGGAACGGACTTTGCATCACCCCCGAGTACGGTGCCCGCAACCGCTTCGTTTCCATCATCACCGAGGCGGAGCTGACCCCCACTCCCCTTTACAACGGTCCCAAGCTCTGCGATATGTGCGGGGAATGCATCCGCAAATGCCCCACCAACGCCTACCGTGCCGAAACAAACGGCACGAAAAACGTAGTGGTTGAGGGAAAAGATCACATTTTCTGCAACAAAAATCTTTGGAGATGCGCCTGGGGCGAGCATTTCGATATTGATCTGGATCTGCCCATTCCCGAAAAGGTGGATGAAAAGGTGCTTTTGGAGCACGTTGCCAAGCACGGTCTGCGCGGCGGTGAATTCGGCGTTTGCCTGAAGGTTTGTCTGCCCAAGCATTTGCGCAAATGGGACGAGTCTTACTGCAAAAAGACGGCGCGCCGCATCCGCCACGTCACCCCGAGCCAGCTTCCCGTTCACCGTCAGGTATACGATAAGCTTCTGGTTCACGCAAGGACCTGGGATCTGGACAGCGTTCATTTTATCTCCCGGGAAACCCTTGCTTCCGCAGGCATCGACATCAAAAAAGAGCTTCCCGACGGTGTCAGTGCCATCCTTCTCACCTCCCGTTATCAGATCCCCAAGGAGGCGAACATCGACCACGACGGCAGTATGGCACACATTGAGGGCTTCGACAGCTGTCACAAGACCCGCGCGGACGCCATCGACAGCTACGGCCGCATTGCCCAATTCAACGTGGACTTCACCGAGCTGGATATGTGCCGCGAGCTGGAGACCCTGGGCTACACGGCTTTGCCCAAGACCACCATGGATCACGAGCCTTTCCGCGCACTGTGCGGCGTAGCCAACACGGAAAATACCTTCGTTCGCACCTCCCTGATCCTGACCGCCGCTCCCTTCGCAGATCAAAGCGCCACCGAGCTTTCCGCCCTTGCACCCGCAAAGGATCTCAAGAAGCAGCTGAAGCAGCTTGCACTGGAAAAGGGCGCGGATCTTTTCGGCGTCGCCTCTGCCAAGACCATTGATGAGATCACCGATCAGCTTCGTGAATTGAGAAAGGGCGAAATGCAGTTTGTCGTAGAAGACAAAAACACCCGTATGATGCCCTTCGACCCCGTAGTTACCCGTGTGAAGCGGGAATTCACCAAGGCAAGTGAATTGATCCACGCGGCAAAATCCGTGATCGTTTTGGGTCTGCACTATCCCGATACCCCCGCCACCCGCGTGGGCAAGCCCCCCGCAGAATCCGTAGGTCCCTACGTATTTACCCAGTATGAAACCAACCGTCTCACGGGACACCTGGCGTATTCCCTTTGCAGAGCGCTGAATTCCCTGGGGTACGAGGCGGTCTACTCCCATAACCTCACCGGTGCAGGCTCCACCGTGGGAAGCCCCCGCGGACAGTTCAACGACGCCACCTGCAACGCTCTGGAGGCAGTTGCGGCGGGAATCGGACAAATGGGACTGAACGGCTCGGTTGTCACCGAGGAATACGGAATCCACCAACGCTTCGTTGCCATCGTCACCGATGCAGATCTGGAGGCGGACGAGGTAAAGGAGGGACTTGCCAAGGCTTGTGAAAGCTGCGAACAATGTCTCAACGCCTGTCCCACGGGCGCACTTCGCAAGGAGAGCATCGTAAATCTGAACGTAGCGGGCAAGCAGGTGACCTACCTTCCCGTAGACGCCCATCGCTGTGACTGGGCGCCCAAGTTCTCCCTGGTAATGGAGGAGGGCAATATGTACACCGGCAACTTTACCGATATTCCCTGCCCCGACCGGGTGACCCCCGAAGCCCTGGCAGACGCTTTGCGTCAGCAGGATCCCGTCTTCAAATTCCGTCCCGTAACGGGAGAAAAATGCGTGGTCAACTGTCCTTTGCACAAATAAGAATTTGCTACACAAAAACGGTTCGCAAAAATGCGAACCGTTTTCCTTTTTTCGAGCTTTCAAAGCCAAATCCCTTCTGCAAGTTTTTTCTTTACAATTCCTTCTTTTTACGATATACTGAGTTCATCAACTTACAGGAGGCAGTTATGAAACGAATTCTGGCGATTGCTTTGATCCTTGCCCTCGCCCTTCCCCTCTTTTCCTGCGGCAGTGCTTCTTTGGAGCCCGTAACCGCAGGTGAAACGAAAACCGAACCGAAAAAAACGGCGGAAGCCGAAGAAACCAAGGAGACCGAAACAATGGAAACGAAAGAAACGCTTGAAGCCGAAACCGGCGAGCCTTACGCTCCTCCCACGGGTTCCGAATCCGTTCAGCATCCCCTGGACGGCAAAAAGTTCATCTTCATCGGAAACTCTTACACCTACTACGGCAAATGCGTGCTGGAAAAGAAAAACTCCAACCAAAGTCAGGAGGATCGCAGTCACGATAAGGGCTATTTCTACCAGATCGCCAAGGAAAACGGCGCAGACGTTGACGTAACCAACTGGACCTACGGAAACCACTGTCTGGCGGATACCTTTAGCGGAAGCTGTGAGGCGAACCGCGGCTGTGACGGTCACGACCACACGGCGGATCTGACCGACCGCTATTACGATTACGTAATGTTCCAGGAAAGCAGTAAGCGGGTAGACAACTTCCTGGAATCGGTAGATACCCTGATGGCGCTGTTCCGCGGGGCAAACCCCAACGTAAAATTCTTCTGTCTGGTGCCCCTTCGCCTTTACGAGCTGGAATCCTCCTCCGAGGAATGCCGTCAGGTCCTGAAGAATTTGAAGACCGTGGAGGAAAAGGGCGTTACCGTGGTAGATTGGGGCAAGATCGCCTACGACGTATACAAGGGCAACGTGGAGGTCCCCGGAAGCCGCCTTACCTACAACCGTCACAGCTTCGTCATTTCCAAAAGCGCCTCCGACGGACATCACCAGAATATGCTGGCAGGCTACCTTACTGCGCAGATGACCTGGTGCGCTCTCACGGGTGACTCCGCCGTGGGTCAGGAATACCGCTTCACGGGGGATCCCACCGTCAATCCCGCCTTTGACTTTGCAAAATACCGCAGTACCTATTATACCTACGGCTCCGTTACCACAAACTTTGACAAGGCGCTCCAAAGCAAGACCGAGATGAACGGCTTCCAGCAGCTCATCGACAAATACCTTGCCGAAAAAGCCTACCGCAATTACTGATACAGAAAAAACCACGATGGATCATCGTGGTTTTTTTATGCAAAAATAGGATCAAACGCCCTTCTCCTTTTTGAGGCGGTCCATACGGTCAAGCATCACCGAGGCGTAGTGGATACCGTGGTCGTAGGCGCGCTTGAAATACTCGTAAGCACGGCTGTGATCCGGCTCGCATCCTCTCCCCAGAAACAGGAGATTCGCCAGAAGGAATTCTCCCTCTCCCACACCGTGCTCCGCCGCCATCACCGCGCATTCGTACGCCTTCTGATAGTTTTGCACCTGGGGCTGCTGATACACGGTGACCAGCTCCATTGCCGCAAAGGAGCTGCCCTGGGCTCTTGCCTTCTCCAGGTACTCCACCGCCTTTACCAGATCCGGGGTAATATGCCCCGATTTGTACATAAAGCCCAGTACGTACTGAGCGGTGACGTGTCCGCCGTCCGCCGCCTGCTTCAAATACTTCTCCGCACTGCGGAAATCCTTGCGAAATCTTCCCGTGGGACGGAAGCAAAGCATCCCGTATTCGTACGCCGCCATCACGTGGTTCTCGTCCGCCGCATTCCGCAGATAGAATGCCGCCTGCATAAAATCGGGCTTGGGCGGATCCGTGAGAACGCCGTTGCGGTAAAGCATACCGATCTGATAATTGATCTCCGGCGTCAAATTCTCGATGGAATCGTAGATCTCCATCGCCTTGTCGTATTTTCCGTATTTGATAAAGAAATTGGCAAGTCCGATGGCACGCAAGCTGTCACCGGTCTTGAAATCCTCCTTCAGAAAATCCAGGTATCGGTCAAAATCGAATTCACAGCCGATCCCCTCCCGCAGGTGGTACGCCTTCTGGGACTTTGCATATTCGCTGTAAGGCGCGGCGCGCTCCACGTATTCCATCGACCTTTCGTAGGACTGCGGCTCAGCGGGAACGGTACCGTTGTAATACATACGGGCGAGAATATTCTCCGCCTCGTGGCGGAGGGGATGATCGGCTTCCGATACCAAGCGGAGCCAGCGCACCGCCTCTTCGTAATCCCAGTCGGATTGACCGTGACCGGAGGTTACGCCGTAATAGTGCATCATGGCAAGCTCGTACATCGCCTCGACCTTTCCCGCCTGCGCCTCCTTCGTCAACTGCCCGAACACCTCGTCCACGGGATAGTCGGGATTGCTGTTAAAGGCGTTCTTGAACCGATCCTGCCCGTCCTGCCTGGAATTCAGACCAGCCAGCAAGGCGGCAAAGGGAGAATCCTTGTACTCGTCGGGGAGCTTGATCGCATCCACGTAGGGCAAAAAGCGAAGGCTTTCCGGCATCTCCTCCGGTCTGGAGGGCATAGACGCGCCGTCCACCAGAACGGGAATAATATTCTTTCCGTTTGCCTTGGCGGTAAGCACCTCTTCCCGAACCCAATCCACCTCGTCGTTCCGCTGCAGACGCTCAATGCACGCGGGGGACAGCACCAGAAGAAAATCCTTGCAATCCTTCACCGCATGTTTCAGTCTATCCGGAAAGCAGTCTGCCCGCTGCTCGTTGGGATTAAAATAAACGCTGTAGCCCAGCCCCGTCAGATCACTTGCCAATCGGTGGGCAAACTGGTTGCTGCAGCCGTCGTTTCGATAGGAAATAAAAATATCTTTCTGCAAAATCAACGCCTCCCTTGTTCTCCGTATTGTATCATAAAATCTTCGGAAAGTAAAGGGCAGTCCTCCCGCCTTTTGTCGCTAAAAAAAAGCTCCTTTCGTAATGAAAAGAGCTTTTTCGTGTTTTTATCTTACAGACCCAAAAGCTTGCGAACGTAAGCGGCAAGAGCCTCGTCCTTGCAGTTTGCAAAGAAAAGCTTTTGGAATTCCTTGCCCGCAAAGGCACCCAGCACCAGGTCGCGGTCGATGCGATCCAGACACTCGGTCAGGGGACGCAGGGTCTCCCCACGAACGGCATCCAGGATCTTCTTGTTTCTCTGCTCGGGAACCACGCGGTCCTTGGGGTATCCCTGACCGTGACCAAAGCCGAAAAGCTTCTCGAAAATATAGGTCAGATTCAATTCACCGCCCCAGCCGAAGCCCTTGGCAAAGGGAATGGCAACGGCATTGCCGTCGTTTACGTGAGCAAAGGTGTACGCATCCACGGGATCCTCCACGTGACCGCACAAAACGGCGGGAAAGCTGTTCATGGCGATCATTGCGCCTTCGCCGGTACCGCAACCGGTTACCACGTAATCCGCCGCGCCGCTGTTGATCAGAAGTGCGCCCAGAATACCGATCTGAACGTAGGTCAGCTGCGCCTCGTCCTCGGGGGAGTACATACCGTAGTTGTCAACCACGTGTCCCATGGGCTCTACCACGTCCTTCAGTGCCTTCAGGATCAGCTCGTTTTTCGCCGCCTGGCTGTTTTCCGTAATCAATGCAATTCTCATTTTTCTACCTCACTTCAAAAAATCTTCCCTGCAGGGAGTAAAAAAGTCGATCAGAACGCCGCCCTCGGGGGCAACGCAGCCGTGAACCACCCCGTCCTTTTTGATCAGGGTATCACCGGGCTTTACCACGTACTTGCGGTCACCCACGGTGAATTCAAAGGTGCCGGAGACCACGTAGGTGATCTGGGTATGGGGATGGCTGTGCAAGGAGCCAACCGCCCCCTTTTCAAATACGTTTTCCACGCACATAGCATCGTCGGAATAAGAAAGAATGCGACGGGTCACACCCTCTCCCCCCGAGGTGCCGATCACGTCTGCACCGTAGCAAACGTGGGGATCCTTTTCTTTACAGTCTTTCATAATAGCCTCCTTTTAAGGTTGTTTTCCGATATAAGCGAGAATGCCGCCGTCCACGTACAAGATCTGTCCGTTTACGAAGTTGCTGGCATCGGATGCCAGAAATACGGCAGGACCTACCAGGTCGGACACGTCGCCCCAGCGACCCGCAGGGGTCTTGGAAATGATGAAGCGGTCAAAGGGATGACGGCTTCCGTCGGGCTGAGTCTCCCGCAAGGGCGCGGTCTGGGAGGTGGCGATATATCCGGGACCGATGCCGTTGCACTGAATGTTCGCTCCGCCGAATTCCGCGCAAATGTTGCGGGTCAGCATTTTCAGTCCGCCCTTGGCGCTGGCGTAGGCGGAAACGGTCTCTCTGCCCAATTCGCTCATCATAGAGCAGATATTGATGATCTTGCCGTGTCCCTTTTCCACCATATCGGGGATCACCGCCTTACTGCAGATAAAGGGTGCTACCAGATCCACGTCGATCACCTTTTCAAAATCCTCCACGGACATTTCACACATAGGAATGCGCTTGATGATTCCCGCGTTGTTTACCAGAATATCCACGCTGCCGAAGTCCTTTTTGATGGCGCAGATCATTTCCTGCACCGCTTTTTCGTCGGTCACGTCTGCGCAGTAGCCGTGGGCAGTCACGCCTGCGGCGCGGTACGCCTCTTCCCCCTTGGCAACGTTTTCGATTTTCGAGGTATTAAAGCAGACCGTCGCACCCGCCTGAGCCAGGCCGATGCCGATTCCAAGCCCGATGGAGTGCGCACCACCGGTCACCAGGGCAACCTTGCCCTCCAAAGAAAAAGAATTCATACTTTTCTCCTTCAATCGTCGTATTCTACCAGCATTACCGTATCGCAATGCCAGCCGCCCGTATGAGCCGTGTACTGTCCCTCGTGCCAATAAACGGGCATATTGTCCTGAGCGCCTACGGGAACCGTGGGACGCCAGATCTTCACGTTGTTCTCCTTGCCGATGGCGCGGATCACCTGCTCTCTTTCATAGCTCTTGCCGAAGTTATGAGAGACGTAGGATTCCAGCACCCGCTCGTCTCCGTCCAGACGGGCAATATAGATACGGTTGGTATCCGCCAGGGTCTGAGTCAGAAACTCTTCCTCGTAGCCTGCTTCTCCCACGCCGTAGTAGTACGCCATACCGCCCAGATAGGTCTGAGAGCCGTCGTAGATATTCTGCGCCAGAAATTCCCCTGCCTTACAGATGGGCTCGGAGGTATGCCAGGCACCGTCACGGAAGGTGGCGGAAAAATAGGTGGGCACCGTGGGATCGGGATTGTTGATCTCGTTCATTTCAAAGGTTGCAAAGGCCACGCGGAGAGGCAGGGTAGAGGAAACGTCCAGCAAACGGGAGGAGGCTTCCTTTCTGTCGGGAGCCTGATACACCACGTCAAGGGCGGTCATATCCAGAATTTTTCCGTCCTGCTCGTACAGGTTCAGCTCGCCTCTTTTGCCGTCACAGGTCTTATAGTATCCTTCGGAATCAAAAATACCGCTGCGGATGGTATGCACCATAGACTTGTAAGGATGACCGTACAAGGCGAAGAAAAACTGCTCGTCCACACCGCCGGGAACGGGTACGGTCTGCTTTCTCACGTCAAAGTAAAACAGAGATTTGGTCTCACCCAGCTCCGTCACGTAAATGCTGCGGTCCTTGACGTACTCGTCAAAGGCGGCACCGGGATCCGTATTGAGGAATACCCTCGCCTCGCTCCAGGTCTCACCCTCGTCACGGGAATAGCGGAACACCCATTTATAGCCGTCCACGCGGGAGAACATCCACACCTCGCCGCGGACCGTGTTCTCGTATACCTGAACGTAGGTCACCGCCCCGTCATAGGGAAGGCTCAGCTCCTTGCTGAAGGAGGAAACGTCGTAGGGCTTTTGGGTAAAGCGGTATTTCACCGCGTTCACCTTGTGTCCGGTGTAAGCCACCAGGATCCGTCCGCTTTTCAAAACGCAAACGGAGGGGGAATTATGCTCGTCGGCAAAGGTGCAGTTCAAGGTAGCAAGGCGCACGTCACGGCTGGGAGTGCGGGAGCATTTTGCATCCAGCTCCTTTAGATGGATCTCACCCACGTCGGTATAATACCCGATATAGGTCAGGCCGTTGTCCGCAACGACTGCCTTGGAATTGATCCACCAGTCCGTATTGGCACGCTTGATCCTGCGCTCCTTGGCATTTTCAAGATTGATCATGAAATTCACTTCCTTTCATTGAATTCAGTATAACACCTCCGCCCCCACTCGCATACCGAATAAACGAACGAAAAGGGTTGAATTCCGAAACAAAATGCGGTATAATCATCATTGGAAACGAAACAAAAAGGAGGAAAGGCGCTTGTATTATTCCGATCCCAAGCTTTCCTGGCGCATTTTAGACGTATTTTACGTAGAAAGAAAAGGGCGTGAGATCTCGGAAAAGGACCGTGTTCACACCGCCCTCTCCTACCGTCTGGAGGGAAACAGTCTGTTTTCCACGGAAAACGGAGACTACAAGGCGGGGAGCGGATGCGTGGTTTACATCCCTCAGGGGCTGGACTATCGCCGCACCACCAAAAGCTCGGAAAAGCTGATCGTGCTTCACTTAAAGTGCGAGGGAAAAGTCGGTGACCGCATCGAGATCCGAAACAAGGCGGCGGCACTGGAGCCTCTTTTTCGGAAAATACACCGGGTCTGGGAATCGGGAGATCCCTTTTCCTATAACCGCTGTATGGCTCTGCTCTACCAAACCTTTGAGGAATTGGAGCGGAGTGAGGCGGAGGAGCTTGCGGAAGTGCCTGCGGTCATTGCACCGGGAGTGGAGGAAATGCTCCAGCACTTCCGCGATCCCGGCCTTACCGTCACCGCCCTTGCGGAAAAGTGCTTCGTCAGTGAGGTCTATTTCCGCAGGCTCTTTCATCAGCACTTCGGCATTTCCCCTCTTCAAAAGATCCTGGAGCTCCGCTTCCACCACGCCTGCAGACTCCTTCGGGCGGGGTATTACTCCGTGCAAAAGGCGGCACACCTGTCCGGCTTTTCCGACGTAAAATATTTCCGCACCGCCTTCAAAAAGCGCTTCGGCATTTCCCCCACCGCCTACGCCAAGGAGCAGGGCTTTCCTCTTGCCAAAAAATAAAAGAAGTCTCAATTACGGATTGTTTGCAAAGAAAAGCAAAACGTGCTATACTTCAGAAAAGAAAAACAGAGGAGAAACCTATGGAACGAATCATTACGGAGAACGGAAAAAGCTTTTATCATATCGTAACGAGCCGCACGGCAAAGGCGGCGGAGCACTACGCCGCGTCCGTTTTGTATCAGTATCTGTTTCGGGCGACCGGCGCGCTGGTTCCCTCTTTTTCCGATAACGAGCGTTGCCCCCGCCGCGGACCCGAGATCCAAATCGGCAGGGAGGCAAGAGGCATCGAAACCGATGTCGGCGATATCGCCTCCGATGACGGCTTCCTGATCCAAACGCGGGGGGAGGATATCGTCATCGCAGGCAAAACGCCTCGCGGAACCGTCTACGGCGTCTATTACTTTCTGAAAAAATTCATCGGATTCCGATGCTTTACCAAGGACGTGGAAACCTTCAACCGCGTGGAAAAATTGGTGGTGGAGGATCTGGATCTGAAGATCGAGCCCGCCTTCGAATACCGCGAGGTCTATTTCCGCTCCGCCTTCGACCCCGCCTTCTGTGTAAAAAACGGCTTGAATTCCAATATGGCGCCCATTCCCAAGGAGTGGGGCGGAAAAACGAAATTTTTCAACTTTCATCACTCCTTCGGGGATCTGGTACCGCCCGAGGTGCATTTCGATGCCCATCCCGAATATTTTTCTCTGGTGGACGGCGCTCGCCTGAAGGAGCGCACCCAGCTTTGTCTGACCTGCGAGGGTACTTTTCAGGAAGCGAGAAAAACCCTGCGGAAATGGATCCGCGAAAATCCCGATTGTAAGGTGTTCTCCATTGCTCAGAATGACTGGCAAAACAACTGCACCTGCCCTGCCTGCAAGGCGCTGGATGAAAAATACGGAACCCCCGCGGCTTCCGTCATCACCTTCGTCAACCGCTTGGCAGAGGACATCCGGGAGGATTATCCCGACGTGCTTCTCCACACCTTTGCCTACAAATATACAAAAAAAGCCCCTCGCGAGCTGAAGGTCGCCGATAACGTGATCGTCCGCCTTTGCAACATTGAATGCAGCTGGGATATTTCCGTGGAGCGGCAAGCGGAGGAGCGACCCGAATCGGAAGCGGCAGGCTTTATGGAAAATATCGGAGAATGGGCAAAGCTTTGCAAGCACCTGTATATCTGGGACTACGCCTGCGAATTCTGGAATTACCTCATCCCCTTTCCCAATTACCGCTCCCTGCCCGAAAATATGCGCACTTACAAAAAGCTGGGCATTGCAGGAGTGATGCAGCAGGGCAACTTCGCCTACGGCGAAACCTCCGCGCTGGCGGATCTGGAATGCTACCTTGCCGCACAGCTCCTTTGGGATCCCGATCAAAAGAGCGTCGCGATCATAGACGAATTTCTCCGCGGCGTTTACGGCGATGCCGCCTTTCCTTATATGAAGCGGTACGTGGAGTTGCTTCTCACGGCTGTCGAGGGAACGAGTCTGACCATCCATCTCTTCTCCGATGCCGAAATGCTCTCTGACGATTTGGTACGGGAAGCGGAAGAACTCTTTGAAAAAGCTCTTTTGGCGGCTAAAACCCCGAAGCAGAAGTGGTACGTGGAGAAGGAATCCCTCTCCGTGCTCTACCTCAAGGCTTCCCGCCTCCCCTTGGAGGATCCTACCCGCGAAAGTCTGATTGACCGTCTCTACGAAAAAGTAAAAGAATTCAATATTACCGAGATCCGCGAGCGTCGCCATCTGGATATCGCCTTTGACAACCTGCGCGCCTCCCGCTACGCCCGCTCCCGAGAAAACGAATACAATCTGTATTACATTATGCAGTAATCCCACGAAATCCCGCCTTGTCGCTTTTTGAAAAAAAGATTGAATTTTGTTTATTCTTTTTCTTTGTTCCTTTTTTGAAAAAAAGAAATACTCATTGACACCGTGGTTCTTCCATCGCCATTCGGCTCGAAAGAATCGGGTGTCGGCTGTCGAAAGCCATCGAAAACGATATAACATATCGTTTTCTCGCCTTCCGCAAAAAAACTTCACGCAGAAGAAATACGGTCTGAAAACCATTGCCCACGGGGACAAAATGAGTCAACTTCAAACGTTTTTAGGAGCTTATTATGAAAATCAGATTACTGTCCTTGATCCTTTTGCTCTCCCTGCTTCTTTGCAGCTGTGGCGGGGAAGGTCTTACACCGCCCACCGAAACGGCTGAAACGGCAGAAATCGTTGAAACCCTTCCTCAAACGAAAGAGGAAAAGAAAACCGAAGAGGTCAAAACCGAGCCTGTCACGGAAGAGATCCCCCTTGCCCTCCGCCTGACCGAGGAGGAAAAGACAGCAAGAAACGCAAAGCTTACCGAAGTGCTGAAGGGAAAGAAGTCCTCCTTTATCGGAGACAGCATTTCCACCTACGAGGGCTATTCCAATAACGTAGCATACAACGCCACCATCGGAGACAACGCCGTTTATTACAAGGGCAACAACCGAGGCTTTACCGACGTGAATGAAACCTGGTGGATGCAGGTCGTAAATTCCACGGGTATGGATCTCCTGGTCAACAATTCCTGGTCGGGTGACCGGGTGACCAAGCGGGGAGTTGAACGCGCCAAGCAGTTGCACAACGCCGCAGGCGAAAAGCCCGACGTGATCGTGGTGTATCTGGGCATCAACGATTTCAGACACGGCGTCACCGAAAGCACCTTCAAAACCACCTACGACCAAATGATCGGCGGAATGAAGGAAGCCTATCCGGAAGCAGACGTGTACCTCTGCACCCTGGTTTACACCTCCAACCTGTCGAATCCCACCGTCCGCCCCAAGAACGTGGAAAAATTCAACGCCGCCATTGCCGACCTTGCCGAAAAGTATCAGGCAAGCGTGGTAGACCTTTACAACGGCACGGGCATCACCTGGAAAAATATGAAGGAGCATATGGCAGACGGCTCCCTCCACCCCAACTACAAGGGAATGGATATGATCACCGAATGCATCCTCTCCGCCCTCGCCGCAAAATACTTGAAGTAACCTTCCCACCACATATTCTTGACAAAACCCGTTTTTTATGTTTTTTGCAACAGAATTATTCCGAAGAATCTCGCTATAAGCTTCTATAAGCAAGAAAAATGCTATCGTTACACAAATTCTGTGTTTCAATAGCATTTCTTTTTTTACTAAGATTTTATTGAATTATTTGGATTGGACTTTTTTACAACCTCTTTGTAACTCAGCTTCCCAATTTAAATATCATAGTTTTATGCTGTTCTTGCGTTTTAGTTGCATATCATTTATTAAAGGGCTTGTTGCAAAATTAATTGCAACAGGCCCCTATACATAGTACGATTTATGGTTACTATCGTTGTTTATACTGCCTTTTTTTCTTAAGTCCGCGGCTTAAACTGTCCGCAATTGCAAACGCCGTCATTTTTGACCTGTCCGGTCACAATACACTTCCTATGCTGCCAATATACACAATTACTGCAACGCTCTTGTCCGTTCATTCTTCTCCTCCTCTTATTCCGTATAATCAACTCTCTGCATAAACCAGAACTGCCGTCCGGCGCAACAAAATTGCTGCTCCAGATAAGCTTTTCTTTCTCCATTATCACAAGTACAGAAATTGCCCCGCCATACAGTTGAGAAAATTCTCTATTGGATTTTTTATCCTGTTCTGAAAAAACAGTTCCATCACAAACATGACTATGCCATATTCCAATAATCTTTGGTCTCCATAGAGAACGACGGACAATCTTCTCAACCTCATTAGCATGATACTCGCCATCCAAGAAAAAACTGGTCAAAGTCTGTCCCCGCACATTCAGAGGTGTTGTTGCTGCAACGATTATGTAACAGCCTGGCAGTTTATACCCTACCAAAATCCCTCCAACTTCACATCGACCTTTTTCCGCAACTACTTCATTCGCAATTGTCTGATATGCCCGTGGAAAAACAACAACCCTTTTCAACTCTGTTTTGTCTTTATTTTACTCGAATCAAATAGGAATGTCCGCACTTTTGGCAGGCCGTATTGGAAGCAACATCTCCCTTGACCAGTAGAGGACCGGGATACTGCCATCCACACCTGGGACATTTGAAATACTCGCTGTTAAAGATCAAGTTTGGAATTTTCACACTATTTTTTTTCATAGTCTCATCTCCTATTTTACCAACTTTTTTTTGCGCTTTCTGAAATTTTAATACAGTCGCAATCCGCATTATTAATTATTATATAGGGGAATCTCGTCGTTAATTCCTTTAAAATGTAGCGACGGAAGGCTTGAACATATTTGCCATTGGGAAGATCTTGATACCCGGACGCACCAAAGCCAAAGCCTTCCTCATCCTCTACATAGGTACCTGTTTCTTGTAGACGATGCCTATTGACCTCTATTTTTTGGCAACTAACACCTCGCTGTGTGAAATCCATTCTGATATGTCTTTCCTTAGTGTTGACCATCAGCCACTGATAATAATCTCCACCTTCGGAAAACAGGCCGCAAATATGCTCCGCGAACATCAAAGAAACCTCACTCCGTGCGATTTTCTCATCCTCAGAACCTTGACTTTCATAGTTACCACGATCATTTTTATTTTTAACCATAACTACTATTACTACTGCAATAACCAACAAAATAAACCACATAGTCTTGTCTTCCTTTTTTTCTTGTTTTCTAAACCGTATACTTAAATTTTTTTAGTAATTCTTGCACGTCATCATTGTGTAAACCATACTCAGCAATCAACTGTTTTTGAATCTGTCTAAGTGCTTCCTTATCCGCCGTATCGTTAGCCGACTCTATGGCAGTTTTATACTTATAATAGTCATTGGTCGTCATTTTCTTCATTGGTTCGCCTCCTTCACCCTCATTGTATCACACATTGTTAAAAAAAGTCAACAGTTAACGATTAATTTTTTCGTGTGTTGTGGATATAATTAAACAAAAGAGGTGAGGTTATATGCAAGAAACAACTCTGTGGCTACAAAAAATGGGAAAAAGAATTATGGATCGAAGAAAAAAACTGGGAATGACCCAAGAAGCACTTGCTGAGAAGGCCGATCTGACTACCCAATTTGTTTCTTATGCCGAATCCGGCAAGCGAGCAATGCGCCCGGAAAACCTCTTGAAAATTGCGCAAGTTTTGCAAGTAAGTGCCGATTATCTACTGACAGGAGAAATTATCGACCGGGATATTCTGTTTCTGGCACAAAAGCTATCCACGCTGACCCCACAACAATTTCGAATCTTCGAAAACATCCTTGACGAGTGTTGTGAACTGTTCAAAAGCAACACTAACCACCCCTAATTACCGATATCTACTCTAATTCGCATGGCAGACGGCTCCCTCCACCCCAACTATAAGGGAATGGATATGATCACCGAATGCATCCTCTCCGCCCTCGCCGCAAAATACGTAAAATAAAGCACCCTCCAAACGATAAGCACCCCCAACCTTTAAATTGGGAGTGCTTATTTTTATTTCTTCCTATTCTGTGCTTCTCACGCGTCTTTGTTTGCAAGGGAACTTAACGCCCCCTTCAGCTTTTCCAGGTTTTCCCGCGCCAAAAGGCGGTATTCCCCGTTATACTCCATTTTTTCATACTGCTCCAAGATTCCGCGGAGGCGGTTGAGGTATTCCTCGGGAATTTCTTGGTATCTGCTCAAAAAACGGGCGATTTCCGCAAACAGCTGCAAAAACGACAGGGGCATATCCTTTTGGGAAGCAAGCTCTCCCAATTTTTCACGGATCTGTTCCCCTTTATCCAGTGCATCCAAGCAGCACAAAATTGCATTTTCATAGTCCTTTCCGTAAAAATACGCTTCTGCCTGAAAGAGGCTGTTCTGGGGGATCTTGAACCACAAATACGGGTTTTCCACCGTATCGAAGGGGTATTCCTCAAACAGCTCCATTTCCTTTTTCAGCACGGAGACGGCGCGCTTTGCATATTCCCATCGGAGGGAATCGTCATCCGTGTCCAAAAGCAGATGGCTTCTGCCCATATCCCTGTAAATCTGCAGCTGCATCTCCCGCGTACGCTGAGGCAAGGTCACACGGGTGCGTTCGAATAAATCCGCCGCCCGCTCCAAAACCTTTATGGCATCTTCTCCTCGCCCTTCCATCATCAACTCTACGGCGTAATTGTGTCCGCTTTTCACGGCGTGAAAGCAGGATTCCTCATCCTCCGGGTCAAACGCCGCAAGCGCCTTCTCCCACGCCCTTTTGCAGGTTTTCGGGTCCGTCTTTCCTCGGTAGAGCAAAAACTGATTCAGCTCGTTTTCCACGGAATCTCCGTATTTTGCGGTGACCCCGATCTGATTGGCGTTATTCTCCGACCAAGCCAGCGCCTTCTGCACCGTTCGGTACAAGCCCTCGGCTTCGTCCAAAAAGCCGTGATCGCGAAGGATCCGAGCATTCAGGCTGGCACGCCCCACAAGCAGACCCGCCATCCCCAGAATATCCTTTTTCGCCATCTCTAAAAATTCCTGACGGGGATCCATCTTCGTTCCGTCCTTCATTTCCACGATGGGAATGGGGATCGATTTCAGCTCGATCACGAATTTTTTATACTCCTCAAACAGATACTCGATCTCCCGAATATACCATTTTTTCGCCTGCTTCAGATCGCGGCGCACGCCGACTCCGTTCAAAAACATCTCTGCCAGACAGTGGGCAGATCGGTATTCCCCTTCTGCCGCCGCCGCCTTGAATTTTTTCATGGCGTAGCGATAATCAAATTCCACGCCGATTCCGTTGCGATAGGCAACGCCCAGCAGGTAATTCAGCTCCCGCTTTTCCTCAATATTGTCACTGCCCTCTACCTCCCGAAGCAGTTTTTTCACGTAGGAGACGAAACCCTCGTCCCGACTGACCTGCACGGGCAGCTTGCCCTCGGGGAATGCGCGACCGCGCTCATCGGCAATCCTTTCCAGCTCGGTCAGCAAACTCTTCCAGTCCGCATCCGCCAGCTGAAAGACCACCATCTCCTTGTCTCCCTCCAATGCGCGGGGGTATTCCTGCCGCTTGACGTAGGTATCCCTCTGTACCAGATGAGGAGTCAGTACCATACCGAACAGCTGACTTTCATCCAGCTTTGAAAAAATGACCTCTTCAAAATTTCTGCCAACCTGCAGATACTTATCAAACCAAACGGAGACCCGCCGCCCTTCCTCGGACTGACGGATACAACGGATCAGCCGACGAACCTGCTCCAGATCCTCCCGGCAATAGGCGATAAACAGCTTATGGGTAAATGCCCGCTCCACCGCCTCCACCGTTTCCTGATCTACCAAAAAGTCCTGCAGGGCGCGGCTCAGCTTTTCCGAATATTCCGGATCGTCCCTCCGCAAAAGCTGCATTTCGTCGGAATGGGCGTTAAAGGTCTCTACCAGATCACCGTCGAATAAAATGGGGATCATAGGCTTCGTTTTTTCCTTGAACAGATCAAATTCCTGCTGATGAATTCCCTCTTCAAACCAAGCACGGGTCACGGGGATCACCACCAGCGGAAAATCCTCCACCTCTTCAAAGTGATTGAGATCCGCCACCGTCCCCGGCTCACGGTACGCGATCACGCAATCCTCCGCGATCCCACGCAGCTGCTCTGCCACCTCGTCCAGCAAGGGAAGATCCTTCTCGTGACAGGAAAAATAAACGCGGCGGGGAAAGTTCCGAACGTCCTGCCGCCCCTCGGGTGTATATACGATCGCCATACAATTACGCCTCCCTATAAATCAAAGCTCTGTAGCCATTCTATCACAGTCTCTCAAAACCTGCAACCCACCTCCACCCCCTTTTTTCATGGCAAGTTGCACCGAAAAAGATATCGGCGTTTTTGACGCTGAAATTATATCTTTTTTCTGCAACCGTCGATCTGGATATTCTGCCCCGAGATATAACTTGCCTCATCACTTGCCAAAAAGCAGATTAGATTTGCGTTTTCACGGTCAGTGCCGGTACGTCCCATAAAACTCAATTCGGACGGCTTGAAAAAGTCAATATCCTCGTTTTGAGAAGGACTGACACTGCCGGGAGAAACACAGTTGACCAGCACGCCTTTGTCGGTCACCTCTTTGGCCAAGGCCTTAGTCATTGCAATGACGGCTCCCTTCGTTGTAGAGTAATGCACCATTTTTGCGTTTCCATAGACTCCTGCAACGGATGCCACGTTGATAATTCTGCCATAACCATTTTCGATCATGCCACAGATCACCGCTCTTGTGCAGTAGTACACACCCATAATATTGATGTCAAGGTATTTCTTCCATAACTCCGAAGATGATTCGGCCAGGGAAGCTCTGTCACGCCATAATGCTGCGTTGTTCACAAGAATATCAATTTTACCGAGGCGCTTTGCTGCGTCAGCGGTCACTTCGTTGACTTTATCTTCGTCGCTGACATCGCAGTCATAGGTCAACACCCTGCACCCATATTTTTTTGCTTCTTCCCCAACAGCCAAAAGACTTTCCTTGTTGATATCCAACAAGACTAAATCCGCTCCTTGCGCTGCAAGGCAAAGTGCCACCGCTCTGCCGATTCCCACGGAAGCACCCGTTATCATTGCAACTTTTCCCTGAAATTTCATCATAATCCCTCCTTTTTTATTAAGTATAGCGCAGGATGCCCCCTTTAATCAATGTTTATAACGTTGTTTTATTTAACCATTTCGAAACATAAAGCGCAATTTGATGCGTTTATTATGCATTCTTATTGACTATTACGAAATGAAATACTACAATAGATTGGGTGATAAAAATGACCGGCGAGATAATCCGAATTGAAAAATTCAGAAATATTTCCTATGTAAACGATCAAAAAGGGCGTGTCTTATCCTTTCGGTCACGCTATGCAAGCTGCTTTATTATAACGCTGAAAGGGCGACTAAAATTTACCTTCGATGATAAAACCATCATTACAGATTGCAACCAAGGCGTTTTTATTCCGGAAGGAACCGCTTACACAAACGAATGCCTTGAGAGTGCCGAGAGCATCTCCGTCAATTTCAATATTTCCAATCCTTCGGCTTTCCCCTGCGCCCTCAATGGCATGAACAAAAAACTGGCTATGAGCTTTTATCAAGAAATATCCCAAAAATCCTATAATAATGACGAAAGTACACGATACTATTTATTGTCCAAACTGTACCAACTTGCTTTTTTTCTCTTTAAAACCGATTCTCCCAAAAGCGGCAAAGCACTTCTTGCAGAAAAAGCTCTTTTCTATATGCAGAGCGAATGCGGAAGGGTGGATCTGCAAATTGATGAGGTTGCCGCCTTTTGCAACGTAAGTGCGGTTTATCTTCGAAAAATAGTAAAAGAGGTTTATCAAAAAACGCCGTTCCACCTCCTGACCGACTTGCGTATGAAAAAGGCGTGTGAACTGCTTTTGGAAAAAAGACCCATTAAAGAAATTGCCGTGACGGTAGGATATTCGGACATTTATCAATTCAGCCGTGCCTATAAACGGTATTTCGGGTATCCGCCCTCAACGATCGATAAAAAGGAGGCTGCGCATAAAATGTAGTGCAACCTCCCACGCCATAAACATTTAACAATTAGAAAAACGAAAAAATGGCATAACAAAACCCCGAAACCACTGTGGTTTCGGGGTTTTCCGAACCGAGATCTTTTTCGGTTCGCATTGTTGGCAAGTTGCACCGAAAAAGATATTTCGGAATTTTGACGAAATATCCTTGCGACGGATGAAAAAGCGGTGAGCCGAAGCCCACCGCTTTTAATAACTGATTTATAAAATGTGTGTTTGTTAAGACTGTTACCGGACATATCCGGAAGGATACGCACGCCTACCATATTTCCTGCATTATTTCCCTACTTTTCTACGGTCTGAGGCATCCCGTCAGCGGGATGCCTTTGCATATTCAGTGGGGCTCATACCGGTGTAGGTTTTGAACATTTTGGAAAAGTGGTAAACGCTGCTGTAGCCGACGCTTTCGGCAACCTGGCTGATGGAGTCGTAGTCACCGGAAAGAATGGCTTTTGCTTTGTTGATCCGCAAATCATGCAGGTAACGGATGGGCGGCGCACCGTAGACGGCCTCAAAAGTCTTGCGGAAATAGACGGTGCTCATACCGCAAAGGGAGGCCAAGCGGGTGTTGTTGATTTCGGGATCGGCGTAATTTCCTGTCATATGATCCACTGCAGGGCTGAGCAGGTGCCTCTTATCCCTGGGAATATATTTCTTGTTCGCAGCCTTTGCTAAAAACACCAGCAGCCCGTACAGCTGCTGCATGGACTCAAACCGGCTGGCGGCATCGTCCTGACTCATCGTTTTTTCCAGCTTGGCAAAAGCGGTCAGAATAAAGCTGTTGTCGCTGATCTCCACTGAGCGGATCGTACGCCCCTCCTCCAGTGTGTTGAAGTCGATGACGATGCATTCACCCTGCTCTACGCAGGTCCACTCATACCGGGCCCCCTTGGGCAGCAGGACAATATGATTTTTATCCGACAGGATCTCTTTTCCGTCCTGTTTATAGTAGGTTTTCCCCCCGGCTTTCAGAGCGATGCCCCAGTACTTGCGTCCTGCCTGACGGGTCACCACACCGATAGGCGAGGATAAAAGCCGGTAGGAGGAGACCACCTGTGTGGGGGTGAATTCGGAGTCAAAATCGAAAAACATAAAGATCACCTCTACTCAGGATTCTAACATATTCAAGAAAAAAGTGCAAGGAAATGTGTATCAAAATTGATAAAAGAATCACAATTTCCATTTACATACACGGCAGAGAGACTATAATCAAAGAAAGACAATTCCTATGGAGGTTGTTATGGAAACGAGTAGAGTGGTATTTACGCAGCCCGGTGTGGCGCAGCTGCAGAAGCGAGAACTGTCAGCGCTTGCCGGGGATCAGGTTCTGGTAAAAACGGAATATACCGTCGTCAGCGGTGGTACGGAAAGAGCGTACTTGCTGGGCATGCCCAATACCCGGCAGGTGTTTCCTACGGGCATCGGTTATTGCGGCATCGGACGGGTGGTGGAAATCGGTCAGCAGGTTACAGAATTATCCGTTGGTGACCGGGTGCTGGTCTACCACGGCGGACATTCCCAGTACAGTCTGATCAGCCAAACCAGGCTCACCAAGATCGAAAACGATAAAGTCGATTCTCTGGATGCTGTATTTACCATCATCGCATCTATGGGGCTGGGCGGTGTCAGAAAGCTGGAGCTGGAGCTGGGCGAGACTGCTATGGTCATGGGCCTGGGGCTTTTGGGTATGTTCAGTGTTCAGTTCTGTGCGCTTAGCGGTGCTAACCCGGTGATTGCAGCGGATCTGAACCCGGAGCGCAGAGCCATGGCGCTGGAGCTTGGTGCAGACTATGCATTAGACCCGGCGGATGAAAATTTTGTAAAAACCGTCATGGAGCTTACCGGTGGCAAGGGGATCAATGCCTGCGTAGAGGTTACCGGTGCATCCGTGGCGATGCAGCAGGCACTGCTGTGTGCGGCCCGTCAGGGTAGGATTTCTCTGTTAGGCTGCACCCGGGTCTCCGATCATGCAGTGGATTATTATGCCCAGGTACATAAACCCGGCGTAAAGATCATCGGTGCCCACAATATGGTACGACCCCAGGTGGACTCCTATCCCCATCACTGGACGCACCATGATGACTGCCGTGCGATTTTGAACCTGTTGGGCGCAGGAAAGCTGAAGGTTGGCCCCATCCGATCCCGGGTGGTCAGCGCAAAGGAGGCCCCGAAGATCTATACCCAGCTGTGCGAGGATAAAAACTTCCCCCTAGGGACGGTGTTTGATTGGAGGAGCCTATGATCAGGATCGGGCAGATCGGTATCGGCCATAACCATGGCGCTTCCACTGACACAGATCGTTGGAGGACGCTATGGGAAAAATACTGATTAAAAATGGACGGGTTTGGGACGGCAACCGGTTCTTCTATGCCGATGTGTTAGCTCAGGAAGGGGTGATTTCCCGGATCGGGGAAAACATCGAAGAAGAAAAGGACACCTATGTCTTTGATGCCCGGGGTATGACGGTGTCTGCAGGCCTTGTGGATGCCCACGTGCATATGCAGGGACCGGAGCCGGATAAGTTTGGCATCCACCCGGAGATGAGCACGATTCCATTTGGTGTCACTGCTGCGGCGGATGCCGGCGGAGCCCATGCCAACAGTACGTTGGTGAAGTCCTACCTTTTGAAAAATGTGACATTTGTGAAGGTTGCCATCCGGGATAACCGGCCGGATTATACGGAAACAGAAGAGAAGCTTCGTCTGTACGGAAACTGCGCGATTGGTCTGAAGGTGTACTTCGATACGAATTCTACCGATGTGCGGGACATTACGCCGCTGCGGCAGATTTGCCGGTATGCCCGCCGGCGGGACCTGCTGGTCATGGTCCATTGCTCCAATTCTCCCACGCCCATGTCGGAGATCCTTGAGACTCTCGGACCCGGAGATATCCTGACCCATTCCTTCCACGGCGGTGTCCATACGGCTGCGGAGGATCGCTTTGCCGGTCTGCGCCGGGCGAAAGAACGCGGCGTGGTCATCGATGCCGGTTTTGCCGGGCATATTCACACGGATTTTGCCGTGTTCCGTCAGGCGGTGGCGCTTGGGATCCTGCCCGATACCATCAGCACGGATATCACCCGCGCCAGTGCCTATAAGCGGGGCGGCAGGTTCGGCATGACCATGTGCCTGAGCATGGCCCGGACCGCAGGCATGACGGAAGAAGCTATTTTTCGGGCGGTGACATCCACACCGGCAAAAGTGCTTGGAAAAGAAAACCGGTGGGGCTGCCTGAAAGAGGGCGGCTGCGCTGATATCGCTGTGCTGAAATACACTCACGAGGGCTTTTGTTTGACAGACCGGGCAGGAAACTGCCTGGAAAATACCGAAGGCTATCGTTGTATGATGACGGTTGCCAACGGAGACATTGTGTGGAGGGCATAAATATGAGAAGAACAATTGCAGGGCTTACTGCGCCTGCCTATGCAGGTGTTGTCAGGGAAACATCCACCAGAGCAGCCATTGGGCAGATCAAAAACTGTCTGTATGACGGTGCCACCATGATCGACCTGCATATGTCCTGTCTGGAGGACAGCTCGGTGGTGGAGCTGCAAAAAATCATAGAATCCACAAAGCTGCCAAGGCGGCGCTGATCGGCATGGCCAAGGCCCTGGCATTGGAGGTCGGCCGGTACAATATTTGCGTAAACTGTGTGTCCCCGGGTGCCATTGCCCGTGATGGCAATAGTCACGGCCATATGACCCATTTGGATGAGGATGGCAGAATGGGTACCCCGCAGGATATTGCCGATACGGTGCTTTTCCTGGCGGGACAGGACTTTATTACAGGTGAAAATATCGTGGTGGACGGTGGCAGATCTTTGGGGGCCTCCCACAGATAAAAAAGGAAGATAACATGATGAAAGCGATGCTCATTGGTGAAAACAGAAATCTTGTATGGAGTGGCGCCATCCGTCCCTCTGTGTACAAGGTGCTGCCTGTGGCACAGGCAGAGAAGGCTCACGATATTCTGTATCGCAGGGAAAATGTTGGTAAGGTCGTGTTGCGTGTTGAAGAAGAATAAAGGACTGATCGTCAGCTTTCTGGTTATGATCCTGTGGGGACTGTTATTCCCCACGGTGAAGCTGGGCTACCGTGTGTTTGGAATCGAGACCATCGGTGATACGCTGGCGTTTGCGGGATTTCGCTTTTTGGTTTGCGGTGTGATCATCACCGCCTTTGCTGCCCGGAAAATGCCCGGTGAGTTTAAGGGGCTGAAAATCGGCTGGTGGCAGGTGCTGTTGGCAGGACTGTTTGCCATCATTCTGCACTATGGCTTTACCTACACCGGACTGCGCAGCACCGACGGCTCCAAGACGGCGATCCTGAAGCAGCTGGGTGCAGTGTTCTACATTTGCTTTGCGGCTCTGTTCTTCCCGGAGGACAAGCTAACGCGGCAGAAGGTGGGCGGCCTGGTGCTGGGGATCCTGGGCATCTTTGCCATCAATGCCGATTCCGGCGGTCTGCATTTTCAGGTGGGAGATTTTCTGATCCTGGGCGCTTCGTTCTGCACCGTGTTTTCCAATGTCATCAGCAAGAAAGCATTTAAAGTGGTGACACCCATCGTGCTGACCGGTGTTTCCCAGATCTTTGGCGGTGTGGTGCTGTTGGCGGCAGGGGCTTTGGCAGGCGGAAATGTGCTGACTGTGATCCCCACGTCCGCTGCCCAATTCGGTGTCTTTGGTATGATCGCGGCGGCTTCCGTCATCAGCTACTGCCTGTGGTTTATTACTGTGCAGAAGGAGAATTTGTCCAAGCTGTTCATCATTAAATTTTCGGAGCCTTTGTTTGCGTCTGTATTCGCCTGGATGCTTTTGGGTGAGGATATTTTTAAGCTCAGCTATCTTGCGGCATTTTTGTTGATTTCCGCGGGCATTCTGGTTGCGAACATAAAAAGCAACAAATAATACCTAAAAAATCGGAGTCTACCGCTTTTGAGCAGGAGCCTCCGATTCTTATTATCCCGGATAAAAAGAAAAGCCGCACCTTGCGACTTTTCTTTTTGGCACGTTGCACCAAAAAAGATATCACCTCAATCAAGTCATTTTCATTGAAGGCGTATCTTGTCCATCATCTTCCTGGCTTTCAGTAAAATCAAGTTTATACCTTTTTGCGCTTTCTTCTCAGCACAATAGTAACAACGAGCAAAACGACAATTACACTCATCAAAACAACAAATAACACCAGCCAGGAACGGGGTGG
>JAZPZL010000068.1:0-18281 GCA_045544655.1 Eubacteriales bacterium | reverse complement strand
AAACGATATGTTATATCGTTTTCGATGGCTTTCGACAGCCGACACCCGATTCTTTCGAGCCGAATGGCGATGGAAGAATCACGGTGTCAATGAGTATTCTTTCTTTTCAAAGAAAGAAGAAGGTTACTCCATTTTCAGTTTTGCCATACGAATATCCTCGCCGCGGAAGAATTTTACGTTGAATTCACCCAGCAGTCGGGAAAGAACGGCGGAATCGTATTCCTTTTCCAGCTGGCGGTAGCTGAGATTGGTACTGATAATGGTGGGAAGCCCGTTTACCAGAACACGGTGGTTGATGAGACGGTAAATGGCGGACGAGGAGGTCTTGGTGGTAGGCTCCGTACCCAGATCGTCCAAAATGAGAAGCTCCGCCTCCATCAGTCTGCGGGTCCCCAGCGCCTCTTCCTCCGAGTCGAAGCGCTCCTTCTCAAAAATGGCGGCAACGGCAGGGGCGGATTCGTAAACCACGTCGAAAGCCCGCTCGATCACCGTGCCGGCAATGGCACTGGAAAGATGGGTCTTGCCCAAGCCCGTTCCGCCGATAAAAAGAAGGGACGGAGAATTCAAGGAGAATTTCCGGGCGTAATCCCGACAGAATTCAAAGATCTCCTGCATCATTTCACGGGGAGAATCCTTGCCGGGTGCCTCGGGGCGGTCGGAGTAGAAGCTGAGATCAAAATTGTCAAAGCGCTGTTTTTCCAGAAGCTTTCCGATGCCGCTGGCGCGATAGCCTTCCTTGATCGCCTTTTTCTTCAGACAGTGGCACATTTTTCCTTGAAAATAGCCGGTATCGTTGCAATCCTTGCAGGCGATGCGAGGTAAAATGTAGTCGTGGGAATAGCCCATATCCTCCAAAACCTTGTCGTAAGCCTGGGAAACGGCGGCGTGCTCCGCCCGAAGCTTGGCGACCCGCGCCTCCAGCCCTTCCTTCCCCTTCAGGCTCTCACCCAGTACGCGGGCGGCGAAGGTTCTTTTTTGTAAACCGAGTAAGCGCAGAGCCTCGTTCTTCTCTTCCAGCTCCCGCACACGCTGCGCGGCTGCCTGCTCCTCGTATTTCCGACGGGCGTGAAAATCCCGTTCGACCTTTTCTAAAATTTCACGCTTAAACATTATACCTTCTTTCTGCCCTTGGAAACGGCACTTTCAAAGAAATCGTCCACGTCGTAGCTTTTCTCCGCCTTTGCCTTCGCGCCGCCTCCCCCATCCACGTCTGCGGGGGTGGTAAAGCCGTCGGCGTGCCAGTTTTCCAGAATCTTGTGCATATATTTAATGGTAGGATTCTTGGCGGCGGCTACGGTCTTTTCGTACGCAAGCTCCAGCATCTCATCGGAGAAATCAAAGGTGGTGCGCCAGGTGGCGATGCACTCCTCCTCGGACTTGGTCAGCTTACGGGTGAGACCGAAGAGTTTCTTGATCTTATTCTCGTAGGATTGACTCTCGTTTCGGGAAACGAAGTACGCCTCCGCCTTGTCAAAGCTGTCGATGCCATCATCCTGGAAGGAGGTCAGTACCTTGGTAATGTAGCGCAGACTCTTTTTGTCACGGGCGGCGCAATCCTCAATCACCAGGATCACCACGTCCAGGGGCATCTTCAAATAGTCCAGGAAGGAATAGAGCCTTGCCAGCTCGCTGGTATTCATCACCTTTTCCAGTCTCTGCTCTGCAAAGGCAACCAGATTCTTAAAGTCCGGCTGAGTGCTTGCCGCTTGCGCAAGATCTGCGGAGGAATAGAAGGGCGCCTCGTCTGCATCAATGACCTTTTTCGCCGGCTCCTCCTCTACGACGGGTGTAGCGCGGGTGATGGGGGTCTTGACGATGGTCTTTTTCACCGCCCGCTTGGTATCGGCTTTGAAAATGCCACAGCCTCTCCAGAAGGCAAGAGCGGCAAGCACCTCCTCGGAGGAAAAGCCCTCCTCCAAAAGGGACAGTGCCTCTTCCTCCTCCAGTCCCTCCTTTGCCAGATAGGGAGCCAAGTGTAAGAGTACGCGAAGCTCCGTTTCCGAAGCGTGATCTATTTTTTCAAAAAGCTCCAATGGGAGCAAAACCAGTTCATCCGGGTAACTTTTTCCAAATCGGTAATGCATAGCTTCTCCTAGGGATATTTTTTCATACTAATTATATCACAAACGGCACTGACAGTCAATGACATTTATTTTTTCAAAAAAATGCTTTCTTGTCAAGCCACGACATAATCCGACAGAATGAGTGGCAATCCATCACCACCCTTCGGCAAACTTTTCTGTTGAAAAAGGATAAAATGGTGTGGAAAGGAGGGATTTTATGAAAAAATCCCAATATAAATCGGAAAAAATACGCTTTTTGCCCACGGACTCTCTTTTGCCCAATCCCGCCTTGCCCCACCGATTCGGAGTGGATGAAACGGCGGACGCCCTGACCGGAAGCATCGCCCGATACGGAATTTTGCATCCCATTCTGGTGCGGGAGACCCGCCGCGGGTATCAGGTTCTGTGCGGAAGCCGAAGACTTCGTTCCGCAAAAGCCTTGGGGCTTGGCACCGTGCCGTGCCGGGTAGTGGATCTGACACCGCGGGAAGCGGCAGAGCTGAGCTTTGCGGAGAATCTTCATCGGAAGGACTTGGTAGCCGTGGAGGAAGCCGCTCTTGCTCACCGACTGCAAAGGGAGCATTCCTACCGCTTTGGAGAGCTGGCGAGCCGCGTGGGAGTATCCCAAAGTCTCTTGACCGCTAAGATGCGACTCATGCATTTTTCTCCCGCGGAGCGGCATTTATTCGGAGAATTACGACTTCATCCCGATTTTGCCGAGCCCTTGCTCCATCTGCGGGAAACGGAGCTGAGACTCTTTGCCATGCGCCATATTGCCGAGAAAGGCTACGGCTTGGAGGAGGCATCCCGTCTTTGCCTGTCTTTGGCGCTCCATCCCGAGGAGTTTTCGCCACCGTTGCGTGGGGAGGGAGTGACGCGAAGATGTGTCCGCCGCTTCGTGATCAAGGACGTTCGCTTCTTTATCAATTCCGTGGATCGAGCCGTCAGCTCCATTCGAGGGGCGGGATTTGACGTGGAATGCGACAAGGTAGAGGACGATACCGCCATTGAATACCTGATCCGAATCCCGAAAGCCTAATGTTTAATGCCTGAAATGTTTCACGTGAAACATTTCAGGTGTTTTTTATAGAATGTTTCACGTGAAACAAAATGACGCGGGAGAGGTTTTATCCATTGACAAAGAGGGGAAAAGCATATATAATATAGGAACAATTATGATAGAAAGGCGTGCTATGACAAAAATTATTGCTTTTGCCAATCAGAAGGGCGGCGTCGGTAAGACCACCTCAGCCATCAACGTGGCGGCTTCCTTGGGAAGTTTGGGTAAAAAAGTCCTTCTGATTGATATGGATCCTCAGGGAAACTGCACCAGCGGTGTAGGTGTGGATCGTGATAAATGTAAGTTTTCAACCTATCAGGTGCTTTTAGACGGTGTTTCCATTGAGGAAGCTACGGTAAAAACACCTTTTGAGAATCTGTGGTGCGTTCCCGCTACCATGGAGCTGGCAGGTGCGGAGATCGGACTTTCTGCCGTCGTGGCAAGAGAATCCATTCTGAAAAAGGCACTTGCTTCGGTTTCTTCCTATGATTATATTATGATGGACTGTCCTCCCAGCTTGGGTCTGCTTACTCTGAACGGACTTTGTGCCGCCCGGGAGGTGATCGTTCCCATGCAGTGCGAATACTTTGCTCTGGAGGGACTGAGCCAATTGATGTATACCGTTTCTTTGGTAAAGAAGATGTATAATCCGGGTCTTGAGCTTGGGGGCGTGATCCTGACCATGTACGACGGCAGATTGAACCTTTCCCTTGCCGTTGCCGCAGAGATCCGCAAGTATTTCCCCGACCGCATTTTCCGTACCACGGTTCCCAGAAACGTGCGACTTTCCGAGGCTCCCAGCCACGGCAAGCCCGCTTTATATTACGATAAACATTCCAAGGGCGCTCAGGCATATCTGGATATTGCCCGTGAACTTGAGAAAAGAGGATAATTATGGCTAAAAAACCTATGGGCTTGGGCAAGGGACTGGACGAGCTGTTCCGTGAATCTCCCGAGGCCGAAGCCATCCCCGAAGGCGCGGTGGTCATTTCCGCACCCATTGAGAAGGTTTATCCCGACGTAAATCAGCACAGAAAGATCTTTCACGACGAGTCCTTGCAGGAATTGGCGGATTCCATTGCCGTACACGGCGTGGTCCAGCCCCTGACCGTTCGGAAATTCGGCGCGGGGTATCAGATCATTTCCGGCGAACGCCGTTACAGAGCATCCAAGATCGCAGGTCTGACGGAGATTCCCGTGATCGTCAAGGATATTGATGAAAAGTCCGCTCAGGAGATCGCACTCATTGAGAACCTGCAACGTGAGGATCTGAATCCCATTGACGAGGCAAACGGCTACGCTACTTTGATGCGGGATTTCAATCTGACCCAGGAGCAGGCGGCAAAGCAGATCGGTAAGAGCCGTGCCGCTGTTGCCAACGCCCTCCGTCTTTTGAATTTGCCTGCCGCCGCCCAAAGCCTTTTGAAGCAGGGCGTGATCTCCGCAGGTCACGCAAGAGCCTTGCTTCCCCTGAAGGAGGAGGCATTGATCCAGGATATGCTCATTGCCATCGTGGACGGTGAAATGAGCGTTCGTCAGGTGGAAGACGCGGTGAAGAATATGCTGGAGGGGGGCGCCCCCATCCGTAAGGTTACTCCCAAGGCCGCGCAAAACGAGGTATATCAGGCGCAGATGAAGGAGATCGCAAGCCGCGCTACTGCCACGCTGGGCAGAAAGGTTGCGCTTCGTGACGACGGCACCGGACGAGGCAAAATTACGCTGGAATACTTTGATTCCAAGGATCTGGAGGAAATTCTTACCTCCCTCTGCGGAGAAGAGTTTCTTTTGGATCTGTAAAATAGTTTACAATAAAAACATTTTGAACATAGAAGGGTAGAGAACAATGCTGGATATCAAATTTATTAAGGAAAATCCCGAGCTGGTAAAGGAGAACATCAGAAAGAAGTTTAAGGAAGATAAGCTTCCTTTGGTCGATGAGGTGATTGCTCTGTACGACGAGAAGCTTGCCGCACTGCAGCGCGGTGAAGAGCTTCGTGCAAACCGCAACAAGCTTTCCAAGCAGATCGGTATGCTGATGGGTCAGGGCAAGCGTGAGGAAGCAGAAGAGGTGAAGAAGCAGGTTGCCGCTCAAGCCGCAGAGCTGAAGGCACTGGAGGAAAAGGAAGCAGCCTCTGCCGAGGAATTGAAGCAGAAGCTGATGAAGATCCCTCAGATCATTGATCCCAGCGTACCCATCGGTAAGAACGACGAAGAAAACGTTGAGGTGGAATGCTTCGGTGAAAAGACCTCCGTGGATTTTGAGATCCCTTATCACACCGATATTATGGCGTACTTTAACGGTATTGATAAAGAGGCTGCGGGCAGAGTTGCCGGCGAGGGCTTCTATTATCTGATGGGGGATATTGCCCGTCTGCACAGTGCCGTGACCGCCTACGCCCGTGACTTTATGATCGACAAGGGCTTTACTTATTACATTCCTCCCTTTATGATCCGCAGTGAAGTGGTTACCGGCGTTATGAGCTTCGAGGAAATGGAAGCGATGATGTACAAGATCGAGGGTGAGGATCTGTTCCTCATCGGTACCAGTGAACACTCTATGATCGGTAAATTCATCAATACGCTCAACGAAGAGAAAAACCTGCCTCTGACCATGACCAGCTACTCTCCCTGCTTCCGCAAGGAGAAGGGCGCACACGGTATTGAGGAGCGCGGTATCTACCGAATTCACCAGTTTGAAAAGCAGGAAATGGTGGTTATTTGTAAGCCTGAGGAGAGTATGGATTGGTTCCACAAGATGTGGAGCTACTCCGTAGAGCTGTTCCGCAGTCTGGACGTTCCCGTTCGTACGCTGGAATGCTGCTCCGGTGACCTTGCCGATCTGAAGGTGAAGAGCTACGACGTGGAAGCCTGGAGCCCCCGTCTGCAGAAGTATTTCGAGGTTTGCTCCTGCTCCAATCTGGGTGACGCTCAAGCGCGCCGTCTCGGCATCCGCGTGAAGGATGGAAACGGCAAGAAGTACTTTGCTCACACTCTGAACAACACCGTGGTTGCTCCTCCCCGTATGCTCATTGCCCTTCTGGAGAACAATCTTTATATGGAGGACGGCAAGTACAAGATCCGTATTCCCGAGGCTCTGCGTCCTTATATGGGCTTTAAAGAAGTTATTGAATAAGGATTCGTTCCTTTTTTGAAAAAAAGGAACCGAAAAAACTTCCCGTTGGGAGAAGTTTTAGGAGGTTTGGAACCCTTTTTCAAAAGGGTTCCAAAAAAAGAAAACATGAATCAAATTTTAGAATCACTTTCGGTGCTGTTGATCCCCCTTTTTGACGAGGAGGGGAGGCTGGATCCCTTTGCGGGCATTCTTTGGTGTGTATTCGTCGGGGTCCTTTTGGTATTTCTTTCCGTGATCCGTCAGAACGCCACCCTGGGCAAAGCGTTGCAGATCTTGCGGGAAAAGGGAGCGACCGATGAAGAAAGCGCCCTGCCTGCCGAGGAGCTGGAAAAGCTTCCCGCAAGTGCCTACAAAGGCAACCAGACCTTACTTGCCACCGTGGAAAAGGAAGGCAAGTGCTGCGTCTACCTGCCCGAAAAAAGCCAACGGAAGGCAGACGCCCTCTTAAAAACCACCGCCGCACCTCTTTGGCTGATGCTTCTGGAGCTGGTGGGCTTTTACGCGGTGCTGAAGGTACTGTTCCATTTGCTGCCCTGGGTATTTTCTATTTTCTAAATTGCTTTGTAAAAACGGCTGCTTCGTTAAGCTCTCCGCTTTTTGAAAAAAGCGGAACCAAAAACATATCTCAAGGAATAAATATCCAAATTTGTTTGGAGTTAAGTTTCTTTGCGGAAGTCGAGAAAAAGGGATAACATCCCTTTTTCGATGATTTTCGACAGCCGACATCCGATTCTTTCGAGCCGAATGGCGATGAAAGAATCCCGGTGTCAATGAGTTTTACTTTCTTTTTCAAAGAAAGGAGAGAAAGGATCAAATCTATGACAAAAGAAAAGAATCGCGCGGTGCTTACGGTGGTGATCGTACTGTCGGTACTGATCGCTGTAGGACTCATTCTTCTGACGGCAGTGCTTTTTGGCTTCGGCTACAAGAGCCTGGGCAACGGAGTGAAATTTCTCGGCAGAAGTCGGGGCGGCGAGGCGGTAAAGGGTACGGTCTATTATCAGAACTGCACCGCCAAGTACAATAAGGAGACCCGCACCATCAAATACGACAACGGTGACGTGTACGTAGGCGACGTGAAGGATCTTCTGCCCGACGGCGAAGGAAAAATGACCTACGCCTCCGGTGACGTGTACGACGGCAAATTCGAAGCCGGCGTAAGAGAGGGGAGCGGTACGATCCTGTACGCCTCCGGCGACACCTATTCCGGAGAATGGAAGAAGGGTCTGAGAGACGGACACGGCGTATATACCTTTACCGACGGATCCAACTATACCGGCTACTTTACCGAAAATATGAAAAACGGCTCGGGCAAATACGTTTACGCCTCCGGTGACAGCTACGAAGGAAGCTTCACGGACGATTTGAAAAACGGTCAGGGCGTGTATACCTGGGCAAACGGAGATACCTATACCGGGTCCTTCGTCAACGATATCCGCGAGGGTCAGGGCACCTATACCTGGGCAAACGGAGATACCTATACCGGCTCCTTTAAGAACAATAAGCTCAGCGGTGAAGGCACCTATACCTGGGCGTTGGGAGAGGGTGAGACCCAGCAACGCACCTATACCGGCTATTTTTCCGACGGACTGATCGCGTTGGCACCGTAAAGGAGGAAAGGGTATGAAATGTCCGATTTGCAATCACGGCGAAAGTAAGGTACTGGATTCCCGTCCCGCCGACGGCTCCATCCGCAGAAGAAGAGAATGCCTGGCGTGTCAGCATCGCTTTACCACCTATGAGCGGGTGGAGGAGACCCCCGTTATGGTGGTGAAAAGGGACGGCTCCCGTCAGATGTTTGACCGCTCCAAGATCCGCGCAGGCATTATGCACGCTTGCCAGATACGCCCCGTTTCTTACGAGAAAATGGATATGCTGGTAAGAGAGGTGGAGGCGGCTGCCCAGGAAGCGCAGGGCAACGAGATCTCCTCCGCCAGGATCGGCGAGATCATTATGGAGGGGCTGAAGAAGGTGGACGAGGTGGCCTACGTGCGCTTCGCATCCGTTTACCGTCAGTTCAAGGATATCAATACCTTTATGTCCGAGCTGGAAGCACTTTTGACAGAACAGAAAAAAGGAGAAACCAATGGGTAACATTTGGCACGAAATGAGTCCCAAGCGGATCACCCCCACGGATTTCGTGGCGGTCATCGAGATCCCCAAGGGCTCCAAGAAAAAATACGAGCTGGATAAGGAAACGGGCTATCTGAAGCTGGATCGCATCCTTTATACCTCCACCCACTATCCCGCAAACTACGGCTTTATTCCCCGCACCTACGGCGACGATCAGGACCCCCTGGACGTGCTGCTCCTTTGCAGTGAGGAGATCGAGCCCATGACCCTGGTACGCTGTTATCCCATCGGGGACATTACCATGATCGACAACGGAAGAAACGACGAGAAGATCATCGCCATCCCCTTTGAGGATCCCACCTACAATCACTACACCGATATTTCTCAGCTCCCTGAGCATATTTCCGACGAGATGAACCACTTCTTCCGCGTATACAAGCAGCTGGAGTGCAAGGATACCATCGTCAACGAGGTGGGCGATCGGGAAAAGGCGGTGGAGATCGTAGCTCAGGCAATTGACAATTACATCGAGAATTTTTGTAAATAAACCGTGAAGACCCTTGACAAGAGGGCTTTTCCGGTCTATAATAGCAGAACACCAAAAGGAAGAAGAACTTTTCCGTTCTCACCTGCCGACCGAAGAGTCCGGCAGCGTTAATAGAAACAGCCGATTCATTACGGTATTTTTCTGTGCGGAGAGTTTTTCTCCGCACTTTATTTTTGGAGGTGACAGAACATAGCCGCAAAGGAAATGACCATCAATGAAAAGATCAGAGCCGCCCAGGTTCGCGTGATCGACTCCGACGGAAGCCAGCTCGGCGTAATGAAGACGGACAAGGCTTTGGAGCTTGCTTACGATAAGGGACTGGATCTGGTCGAAATGAATGCTTCGGGCGATACTCCCGTTTGCAAGATCATGGATTACGGCAAGTACCGTTTTGATCGCAGTAAGCGTGAGAAGGAATCCCGCAAGAAGCAGGTGACCGTAGAAACCAAGGAGATCAAGTTCTCCTGCCGCATCGGTCAGCACGATTTTGACACCAAAATTTCCCACGCGACCAAGTTCCTGACTGCAGGAAACAAGGTAAAAATGACCATTATGTTCTCCGGCCGTGAAATGAACAATACCCAGAGAGGCGTTGATCTGATGGCGAAGATCGCCGAGGCGGTTGCCGAATTCGGTACCGTGGAGAAGAAGCCCAATCTGGAAGGTCGTTTTATGACCATGTTCGTATCCCCCCTGAAAAAATAACTAGTAAAGGAAGAAAGAAAAATGGCAAAAATCCGTACTCACAAGGCAAGCGCCAAGAGATTTTCCGTTACCAAGAACGGTAAAGTGAAAATGACCCAGCAGGGCAGAAGACATCAGGTACACCTGAAGACCACCAAGCGCAAGAGAGCACTGCGTAAGGCTGCTTACATTTCCGATTGTAACGCAAAGAACATCAAGAAGCTCATCCCCTACGCGTAATCGCGGGGAATACCGAAAGAAAGGATAAGCGTTTTTTTGAACGCAGTGTGTGAAAATGGCAAGAATTAAATTTGCAAAAGTTACCCGTGCAAGAAGAAGAAAGGTTTTGAAGGCTGCCCGCGGCTATTGGGGTGCAAAGAGCAAGCATTTTAAGATGGCGAAGCAAGCCGTTATGAAGAGCGGCAACTACGCATTCGTAGGCAGAAAGCAGAAGAAGAGAGACTTCCGTAAGCTCTGGATCACCAGAATTTCCGCTCAGGCAAAGGTTTGCGGTATGAACTACTCCACCTTTATGAACGGTCTGAAGAAGGCAGGCATCGAGCTGAACCGTAAGATGCTGGCTGAACTGGCTGTAAACGACAAGGCAGCATTCGCAGCTCTGGTAGAGCAGGCTAAGAACGCAAAATAAGGTAAAAGAAAATCCTGCAAGACCTCTTGCAGGATTTTTTGCAATGAAACGATGACTGAAAAAGAAACGATACTGGCTTTTTTGGATGAGAAGGGGATCCGCTACACCGCTTTTTCTCATCCCGTGACCGACGATCTGCCCGGCAAGCTGGCAAACGACGCCAAGGCGGGTGTGTACGGCGCGACCCATTGTAAAAATCTGGTGCTGGCAAACCGTCAGAAGACCAAGTTTTATCTGCTGACCATGCCCTTCGGCAAACGCTTCCGTACGGGACCCGTTTCCCGTCAGATGGCAAGCGGAAGGCTGTCCTTCGCGGAGAATTCCGTTTTGGAGGGGATCCTGCATACCCATTCGGGAATGGTAAGTCCTCTGGAATTGATCTTCGATGAAAACAAGGAGATCGCCTTTTCCATGGATCGGGAGCTGAAGGATGCGGAGAAGATCTGCTTCCACCCTTCCGACGATACGGTGACCGTGGTTTTGGAAAACAAGGAATTTTTTGAGAAATTTCTCCCCGCCGCAGGGATCGCGGTGAATTTTGTAAATATTGAGCTTGTAGAGGAGGAAACGGTATGAAAAAAAGCGCTGTGGAATTTTTGAAAAAGGTATTTTCTCTGACCTTTTGCGCGTTTTTCTTCGTGAGTTTGGTGTATCTGGGATCCCAGACCCTGATGTGGGCGTTCGGTGAAAAGGGCGCGCCCTCCACCCAATATCAGATGGTGGGCTACATTGCCGCAAAGCTTTATTTGTGCGTGTTCCCCTTTTCTCTGTGTCTCGGGTTTGCTGCCCGTATTTTTGAGACCCGTCAGGCGCGTGCGCTTCAAAGGCTGATCCACTTTTTCCTGTGCTTTGCCGCGTATTTCGTCTTTATGGATTGGCTGTTTTTGAATACCAATTTCTTTTTCTTCTCCGACGTGGAGGCGGGTGCGACCGTCGCTACCTACGTGAAGAATACCATTCCCTTTTTCATCGGCTATCCCGTTACCGCGGGGATCACCGCCCTGGGCAGGACCCTTCTTGCCGGGAAAAAGGAAGTGCAGGAGCATAAGAGTATTTTGGACTGATTCTGCTTCATAAAAACGGCTGCAACATCGTCAAGGTGCGATAAATTGCTTAGTCATTTACGGGAGTAAACTCCTTCGCAATTTTCTTCCTTTCCTTGTTTCGCTCGTTTTTATTTCGCAGAAGGGTTTTGCTTTATGGGGCTCTGCCCCGTCCGCTTTTTGTAAAAAGCGGAACCAAAAACTTCACCTTGAAGGTTATAAAAAAGAGGTTTTCCATTTTTTTGTGGAAAGCCTTTTTTTGTTTGTATTTGGTTGTGGAACCTTTGTCGCTTTTTGAAAAAAGCTCCGCAAAAACTTTCACGTGGGGGAAAAAACAATGTATCCACAACCCTTTACAAGTACCATTCATTCGCATTTTGTATACGCCTACCTGTAGGGACCGGCGTTTACAAAATGCAAATCGAAATTTTGCGCAATGTTCGCACCCCGAGCCTTCTCCTTGAGGAGAAGGTGTCACGAAGTGACGGATGAGGTGTAGGACGCATTGCGTCCGTCACGGAGTTTGATGGGACAAAGGGGTTTTCCTTCGGGGAAGCCTTTTTTTGTTTTGACAATGACGGTTCCGCTGTGTAGGTGAGCGAGTCTCCCTCCCGCGGATTGCGCGGGAATTTGTGGAGAAAATATTTGTTCGCGCAAAGCCGGGGGAAGTCGAAGAATCTCAATTTTTGCGGGGGAGCATTGATTTTTGAAAAAGGATTTGATATAATACGGTAAATGGTCGAAAAAGAATGAATCGGGAGGAAACGTGATGCCTGTAGCATACGAAGGAAAAGAGCCTTACGTGTTCGTCAGCTATTCCCACAAGGATAAGGCTGAGGTTCTGCGTTACGTGGATGCTTTGGAGAAAAACGGTTTTCGCGTTTGGTTTGACGGCGGTGTAGAGGTGGGGAGCGAATGGCCTGAGTATATTGCCAATCACCTTGCAAATTGCACGTGCGTGATGGCGTTCGTGTCGAAAAACTTCGTGGATTCCGAAAATTGCCGCAGAGAGCTGACCTTGTCTCAAGAGCTGAAAAAGGGACAGTTGAATATTTACATCAAGGGAACCGTTAAGGAAGATCTTCCCATGGGAATGCGCTTACAGCTTGGCTTGAATCAAGCCCTGTTCCGCTCCAATTTTGATTCGGATGAGGCGTTCATCGGGGAGCTGAGCAAGGCAAAAATGCTTGTCGAGTGCCGAGCTAAGTCCGAAAAACGCACGAAAATCGTGCCTCCCAAGGAAAACGAGCCTTACGTGTTCGTCATCTGCGCCCAAAAGGATCAGGATGAGGTGAGTCGCTACGTTGCCGCTTTGCAGAAAAGAGGCGTTTCCGTTTGGTACGATAGCGGTCCGGATATGGGAAAAGATTGGATCGGGGGGAGCCAAGAGGCTTTGAAAAACAGCGCCTGCGTGCTGTCCTTCCTTTCCCCTGCTTCGGTGCAATCGCTATGGTACAAGAAGGAATTGGAGCTTGCTTTTTGCCAAAATATGAGGATTTTGCCGGTGTATCTGCAAGGTCTGGAGCCTCGCGACCTTCCGGATGAGCAAAAGTACTACTTAGGCTCTCTTTTAAGCGTTTTCCGCAGTCAATACGCCAATGAAGAGGTTTTTATCGACGTGCTTTGCAAGGAGCTTCCCCTTGAGAAAACCCAGGTTCCTCCTTCCGAAAAAAAGGAAAAGAAGCCACAGGAGCCCGCCACCTTTTTGGGGACGATCCGCGATCTGGTAACGGACGATGGAGAAGAAGAGAAAGAAGAAAAGAAACCTCGTTCGCCTTTAGAGGAAAAATATGCCAAAAAAGGCGTTATGCTTGGGTGGCTCGGTGTGATCCTGGAGATCCTTTGGCTTCCCTTGAGCGGGCATTTTTTGAAGCAGATGGTTCTTCAGGGTACGGGGATCATTTGGTGTATCGTCAATCTCACCGTGCTTCATACCATCGTTTTTCTTATTAGCAAGTGTCTTTTCACCGTACTTGCCAAAAGGATCAAGCGGGATCATCTGGATCTGAGTTTACTGGATGGACCGAAAGCCGCGATCTGGGCGGTTTGCATCGTGTGTTCCATCATTGCCATCTTCACGGGGACGAAATGGAGCTATCTCCCCGAAGCGGGTTATTTTCTCCGTCTTCTGGCCTCCATCGGCACGTATTTGATCCCTGTAATCATTCCCTTTTTCGGATACCTGTTTTTGGATGAAACATAATAAAAAATCCACCTCAACGAGGTGGATTTTTTCGTAAGGGTAGCGGAATGGCGGGCGATTCCTGAATCGCCTCTGCGCACCTCATCCGTCAGCCTGTGGCTGCCACCTTCTCCCACCGGAGAAGGCACATATACCCGTGATTATGTGGGGACAAGGCGGTTTTCAGTTGGCGTGTGCAATGGAACGGCGGGAGTAAACCCCCGCCCTACGATATACCAAAAATTTCGTAGATTCAAGGCAGATTCCACAGATGTGGGGGACGTTATTCGTAGGGGAGGCAATTTGCCTCCCGCAAACGAGCGCAGGGAATGAGGGAAAACCAATTTGTCCGCTCAAAATTACGGATATGCCGTAGGGCGGGGGTTTGCTCCCGCCGCCAAGCGCAGTGAATAAAAGGAAAGCCGGTTTGAACGCTCAAAATTTCGGAAACGTTGTAGGGGACGGCGCCCTCGACGTCCCGGAATCGAGCGCAGAGAATCGTTTTTTCCCACAATGTTCGCACAAAAGAGCCTTCTCCTTGAGGAGCGGGAGGCAGGTTGCCTCCCCTACAAAAGAAAATATTTTGCCGAGAGCAAACAAGGTGGGGCTTCCGCGGTTTGTCCGGAAAAGGGGCGAACAATTGATTCCCCCGAGGGAAGTTTTTTGCGGAAGGCGAGAAAACGATATGTTATATCGTTTTCGATGGCTTTCGACAGCCGACACCCGATTCTTTCGAGCCGAATGGCGATGGAAGAATCACGGTGTCAATGAGTATTCCTTTTTTTCAAAAAAGGTTTTGCAAAAATTCCTTGCAAAAAGCCCTCTGCGCGAGTTTGCGGGTGTTTTTCTCAATCGGTGCCGTAATGGAAATCGCGGACGGAGCCTGCGCGGATATAATATTCGGGAGGAGGGGGAGCAGGGGCGCGGAAGGTGTCGATGAGGACCAGCTTGATCTTCATTTTTTGGGGAATGATGCTTTTGATATAGACCGAGCAGCCGTCTCCCGCCTTTACGTCGTCACGGAATTCCGCAAGACCTGCCAGATTGGGAGCAAGCTCGATGAATACCCCGTAGGATTCCACACTGCGAACGATGCCCATCACCGTCTGTCCCGCATGGAAACGGTCTGCATTCTGTTGCCAGGTACCGAGAAGCTCCTTGTGGGTCAGGCTGATGCGTCCCCGTTTCCCCAAACGGCGTTCATCCCGATTCCGCACGGCGCAAAGGATCTCCTGCCCGGGGAAAAAGCGGTCGGAGGGATGGGAGATGCGGGAAACGGAAATGCAGTCAATGGAAATGAGAGAGGGAATTCCGCAGCCAATATCGCAAAAGGCTCCGAAGGGCTCCAGATGAGTCACCTTCGCAGGGAGAATATCTCCGATCTCCAGGGTATCCAGATACTCCTCCAGGCATTTTTCCTGAGCTTTTTTTCGGGAAAGGTACAGATGTGGCTCGGGAGACGTCTCGATGCGGTCAATGAGAAATACGCAGGGCTTTCCCACCCTTGTGATGACGGCAATATCGCGGATCTCGCAGTTCTCCTCCGTCAGGGAGACCTCCTCTCTGGGCATATAGGCGGGAATTCCCCCCAGCTCAAAGCGCAGGGTCAGATCCGGCTCGCATTTCAGCGCAACCGCCTCCAGTAGTCTTCCGTGTTCCATTGCCGCCTCCAGTGCCGCGAGAGAGGAGAGGGCGGCTTTGTTTTCGTTGGTATGAAGCAGAGTTCCTTCGGGAAAGAACGTTGTCATATTACGCCTCCATGATTTTTACGTTTTTTCCCATTGTATGCCGTCCTTGGCGTATTAGAACTTCGTAAAAATGAATTGACAGTGGCGGATCGGATGGTGTAGAATAATGGAGAAACGTAAAAAGACGGAGAAGGACATCATGTACGAAAATCACGCTTTTTTCAGCGACGTAAATCAGGGACCCTGCCGAAGAATGCGGGGCAACGTGTTTGTGGAAATGGTCTTCGTGGAGGATCGGGTCAATTCCTGGACCAAAGAGGAGATCGACGCCTTTTTCCCCGTGTATAAAAGGGCGGTGAAGGGGCTTTGCAAGCAGGCGCGGGAATCGGGGGTGGAGCTGAGCTTTACCACGGTCATTGCCCGTCACCGCTGGCAGGGAACGCTGGATCCCAACCGCTTTTACGCCGATACCCTTCCCGGGCTGAAGCAGGATTATTATCGCTCCCTGGGCTATGGATCTGCGGAGCAGTATACGGCAGAGCGCAAGCGCAAATACCGAGGGGACGAGGTGGCGATGTTCTTCGTTCTGGAGCGGAGCTTCCGCTCTTACGCCTGCAACGGGAAAGACGTGGAATTTTGCGTGATAACCAATGAAAGCAACGAACACACCGTTGCTCACGAATTGCTTCATTTATTCGGCGCGGCGGATCTGTATTACCCCTATCAGATCTACGGTCTGACCATGGAGTATTTCCCGGACAGCGTTATGTGTACCTACGAGGGAATGGAGGTAGATCCTCTGACCCGCTATCTGATAGGCTGGGATCAAAGGATGGCTCCCAAGGCGGAGGAATATTTATTCAAGGTGCGGGATTATACCACGCACCGCTACCGGCAGGCAAACCATCTGGAGGTATTTCGCGATCGGGAAGGGGAGCTTTTGCGGGAGGCGAGTCCTTTTGGATCCGTGGGAGATTTGATTCGGGGTGTGGAAAACTGCGATCCCTGGGCGGAATTCCTTTTGGGGCTTTGTTATCTGAACGGAATTCAGGTGCAAAAAAATCCCCGACGGGCAGAGGCTCTGTTTCGCCTCAGCGGTAGAACGGGGCTGTTGATCGGTGCCGTTCAGCACGCGCAGATGCTCCTTTCCCGAGACCGTATGACCCCCGAGGAAAAGGAAGAGCTGCGCCTGATCCTCTATTACAATTCCTTTTATCACTTAAAGCTGATCACCCTGCGCCTTTTGACGGTGTATACGGGGGTGGGCGCGGATCGAAACAGAGAATGGGCTGCCAAGGAGGCGGTGAAGCTGTACAAGGGAGAGGGTCTTTATTTGGATTTTGCCCAAAGATCTGCTCGCCTTTACGCCGTAGCGGAAAAATACAGCGAAAAGATCCCACAGCTTTTGCGGGTGGTGTGTCGGCTGAGGACGCGTTACGACTTTATGCTACGGGAGCGGGATCCGGATCTGTATTATTTCGTCGCCCGTCTGATGGAAGAGGGAGTCTACGTGAGAAAGGACCTCAAGGGCGCTTTCACTTTGTACAAAAAGGCGGCTGAAGAGGCGCATCCCGCCGCTTGCTCCGCCCTTTCCCGTTGCTATCAAAAGGGGATCGGCACTCCAAAAAGCTTAAAAGAGTCTGAGTCCTACGCCTTTCAGTCAGAGCTTTTCAGTCAGGCAAATCCCTACGATCCCTATTTCAAATGGATGTAAAAAAAAGCCCCCTCGGTTTTCCGAGGGGGCTTTTGCTGTTAATCGGCTAAAAATTCATCGCTGAGCATATAGTCGCACATCTTGCGGATGAAGTCCAGCTTTGCCCGCTTGATGGGCTTGGGAGCCTCCCGCTCTCCTAAGATCTCCAGGTTGAACAGATCCTTGTAGCCGATCTCCCGCAGAGCCTGCATGACTTCCTTCCAGTCAATGCCGTAGCGTGCGCTGTAGGGCATCTGGTGGGTATCACCGATGCCGTTGTTTTCCGTAATGTGGAGTGCCTGCAGAAGGGGACCTGCGCTGAGGATGAAATCCCGATGGGTCTCCTTTACCATTTCGTGGCAGCGGCTCAGGTGCAAATGACCCGTATCCAGACAAATGGCAAGATTTTTGCCTTCGGAATCCCGAAGGATCTCTTTGATCTGCTCTACGGAGCGGCACTGGGGAACGGAGAACATATTTTCGATGCAAAGGGTCACGCCCGTTCCCTCCACGTATGCATCCAGCTGACGAATATAGTGGATCCAGCGATCGTAACGCTCCTGGTCGCTCAGCTCCTTGCCGCCGTTGGTGTGGAGAATGGCTTTGCCGATGCCCGCCTCCGCGAACAGATCCAGCTCGGGCTTCAGCCGCTCCGGGGCGCTATCGTCCACCAGTCCTCCCGCAAAGCTCAGGTGTCCCTGGGGAATGGTAAAACCGTGGTCGTCGGCGGTTTTCTTCAATGCCTTGCCCGTGGCGCGGGGGTTTGGCTTTTCCATCATTACGGCAAGATGCTCGATGGAAAGCTCACCGTGGGTGTAGCCTGCGGCGGAAAGCTCTGCAATGGCTTCCTCTACGGGAAGGTCTCTGTAATAGTCGATCCAGACGGATACGGGAATGTTCATAGCAGCCTCCTTGGGAGTTTGATTTTGTAAAATTGTACCACGCCGCGCCCCTCGGTGTCAAGGCGGAAGGTTTTATTGGCGGGGATGTGCTTACGTGGGGGACTTTTGCAAAAACTTTTTTGAAAAAAAGGTTCTGCACTCCCAAAAACTCCCCTGGAGAAGAATCAATCATTCACCCCCTTTCCCGGACAAACCGCGGAATCCCACCTTGTTTGCTCTCGGCAAAATATTTTCTTTTGTAGGGGAGGCAACCTGCCTCCCGCTCCTCAAGGAGAAGGCTCTTTCGTGCGAACATTGTGAAAAAAACGATTCTTTGCGCCGGTTTGCGGGACGTCGAGGGCGCCGTCCCCTACAATGTTTCCGAAATTTTGAACAAACAAATTGATTTTCCTTGATTCTCTACGTTCGTCCGCTGGAGGCAAATTGCCTCCAGCTTTTGCCCTTGTCGCTTTTTGAAAAAAGCTCGGCAAAAACTTCACTCGGGGAGGAATGAATCATTTGTACCGTTTGCGAACATAGCGAAAAATCTCTTATTTTCTGCGCTCGGCGGCGGGAGGCAGGTTG
>JAZPZL010000067.1:0-6931 GCA_045544655.1 Eubacteriales bacterium | reverse complement strand
CTTCGCATTCGTTCCGTTCGATTTGAACCCGATGTGAAAGCTCGTTTCCTCATCAAAAAAAATCGGCTCATCTTTTTTGACTTCAGATGAACAGCCGAAGCAAAACAGGATGCTTAGCAGAAAAACGGCCAGGATTGCTTTTTTCCTCATCTTGACTCCTCCTTGGTTGACAAAAGGTGTAGTGTTTGGTAAAATAACCTTGTTTTTAAAGTATGCGGAAGGGGAGTGGATTATGGCAGTTCCGAGAAACGAACTGAAGTTTTTTGTCAGCACTGCTTATACCTCCTTACTCTTTTCCCGTCTGTCTGCCGTGATGAGTATGGATCGCCATACAGATTCCCTTGGGAAATACCGTATTCGCAGTCTGTATTTTGAGGACCCTGCCTTTTCTTGCTATTTTGATAAGCTGAACGGCTTGGAAAACCGCGAGAAATACCGAATTCGCTTTTACAATTCCGATCTGTCCTATATCCGTTTGGAGAAAAAAGAAAAGCGGGGCAAGCTGTGTTTGAAAAATTACGAGGTGATCCGTACCGATCTTGCCCAAATGCTTTTGGCACCCGATCCTACGCCAAGGGGCAGCGACTTGTTTGACTTGTTTTGCAGGAGAATTCGCTTTGATGCTTTCAAGCCCTTGCTTTTCGTTGATTATGAGCGCTCGGCATTTTTGCATCCCGCGGGAAACGTGCGTATCACCCTGGATCACAACGTTTGTGCTTCGAAATTCGTTTCCTCTCTGACGGATGATGTTTCTCCCATTCCCGTTCTGGAGTCGGGAACGTCGGTTCTCGAGGTAAAATACGACGATTATTTTCCGCCGTACCTTTCCCGCCTTTTGGAGGATATTCCAAAGCAATCCGCATCCATTTCCAAATTTTGCCTGTGTGCACGGGCATTGTTTTAAGGAGTTTCCATGAATCTGATCGTTGATTTCTTTCGCACCACCTTTATGAGTGAGTTCCAGACCACGATGACGGGAGACCGCATTGCCATCGGTCTTCTGGTTTCCTTCTTTCTTTCACTCTTTATTCTTTTGGTTTACCGTATTACCTATCAGGGCATCGTTTTCAGTAAAAGCTTTGCTTTTTCTCTGCTGCTGCTGTCTATGGTTACGTCTGTAGTCATTATGACCGTTACCACCAATCTCGCGCTTTCTCTCGGTATGGTAGGTGCTCTTTCCATCGTTCGCTTCAGAACGGCGGTAAAGGATCCCGTCGATACGGTCTTTATGTTTTGGGCGATCGGCGTCGGCATTATGGCGGGCGCAGGTCTGGTGTATATTTCATTGATCACCAATCTTGCCCTGGGAGCGTTGTACCTCCTTCTCTTTTTCCTTACGAAGAAGATCATCTCTGCTCCGTATCTTCTGGTGGTCCGCTATCGCTCGGAGGCGAAGGAAGAGGTGGAGCTTGCTCTCCGCAGTCTGTCCAAGCTGAAGGTAAAATCCAAGATCGTTCGGGAAGGCGTCATTGAGCTTTGCCTGGAATTGAAAATGACTCCAAAGCTTTTTTCACTTGTGGAAGATCTTGAAAAGCTGGAGGGCGTTATTGATGCATCTGCCGTAAGCTTTGGCGGAGAAACCACTTTATAAAGAAAAAACATCGGTCATTTGACCGATGTTTTTTTTATAGCTCCTTGGAGAGGGTAGAAATTCTGTATCTGACCTCTTGAAGATCCAATCTGTTTTCTGCATAAGCACGGATCAGCATATCCTGGGGTAAGCAGGCATCGTATTTATCAAAAACGGGGTATTCCGTTTTTCCTACCAGAGAGATAAGAGTTGGCTCTCCTTTTTCATTCAAACGGTTTAAGGCGGAAAGAATGTCGTTGCCGCAAGCCTTTTCGGTTTTGAAGGTGATATAGTAGCAGGAGCCACTTTGAATATCGTGCAGTCCGCATTCTTGCGCCAGGTGACGCTGAAGAATTCTTTTCATGGCTTGAAAGGCTTTTGTTCCCAGCCAAGGGAAGAAAACGAAGCTGCTTCCGCCAATATTCAAAATGCTTTTCTGACAGAATCCCGTATTCTTAGCAAGACGGCGGGCTTTTTCCAAGCGTTCCTTCGCGGCGGTGAGCAGGTAGGGGTATTCTTCCACGCTTTCCAGGATCTCCCGCATCTTTTCAAGAATGCGTGTGTGGATAAAACCGCTGTCGCCCGGCCAGGAGATCTTCATTTTTCCTTCTACCCTTGAGGCGTACACAAGGCGTCTCGATACGTCAACCTCCTCCACCTCCCAAACTCTTCCTGCCAAAGCGAAGCGTTCACCAACGGGGGGCGTAGAGCTGATGGTACCGATCTCCTGAGAACCGCAACGCACGGTGAAATCCTCGCTGTCCTTGAATACCGCGAAGAATTTGAAGCTGGAAAGCATTTTTTCTCCCTTGGATCCTACCACCAGCTCCTTTTCTTCCGTTTGCTCCATATAGCTTTGCTTGATCATGTGCAAAAGAAAATCTCTGTACGCTTCTTTGGAAACGGCGGAAAGGGGAGCAAGGGAAAGCACCTCTTTGGCAAGTCTTGCGGGTGTCATACTTCCGTTTGCTGCTAAAATAGAAAGGCTTTGATGAAACAGAAGACTGGCGGGAAAGGGCTTCGTTGACGCAGGCTCGATCCATCGCTCCTTGCGGTAAAGCTCAACGATGGCGATCCCTTGCAACAGCTCCCAGGGAATGATTTGGAAAAGCGGTGCATTGGGTAACGCTTCTTCTTCACGAAATACCATCAGCATTTCAGGGGGATTCCCCCGTCTGCCGCTTCGGCCCAATCTTTGGAGAAAGCCGGCAACGGAGGTAGGCGCACCCTGGTTGATGATCCTGCGAAGCTTTCCGATGTCAATTCCCAGCTCCAGCGTGACCGTGGCGCAGGCTGTCACCGCTTTTTCATCGGCTTTCAGCACCTCCTCGGCTTCTTCCCGAATGGAGGCGGACAGATTTCCGTGGTGAATATAGAAGCGATCCTCTTCACCCCGTTTCTTTGCAATGGCGCGCAAAGTGGCGGTGATGTCCTCCGTTTCCTCGCGGGAATTGGAAAAGACCACGCACTTATCGCCCTTGGTTGCTTTGTATATAAAAGCGTCTGCGGCGCCGTGTCCCTTTTCCTCCGAGCCTTCCGTGGTATAAAAATGCTCAAGACCCAATTTCCAGGAGATCTTCTCGGTTTGGATCTGAATCGCGGAGGTTTCCCGCTGACTCCCGTTTCCCAGCCAATCTGCGGCATTTTCAGGATTTCCCACCGTTGCGGAAAGTCCGATCCTGCGCGGCTGATATCCGATCAGCTTTGCGATGCGCTGGATCTGACAGAGGATCTGACCGCCACGGTCGGATCCCATCAAAGCGTGGATCTCGTCAATAATGACGAATTTGAGATTGCCAAACAGTCGCGGAATATCGTTTGCTCTGCGGATCAGCATACTTTCCAGAGATTCGGGAGTGATCTGCAAAAGACCGCAAGGCTTCTTCAAAAAGGCTTGCTTATGGCTTTGACTCACGTCGCCGTGCCAACGGTGCACGGGCATTCCGCTTTCATCCAGCAAAAGCTCCATTCTGGAAAACTGATCGTTGATAAGGGATTTGAGCGGGGAAATGTACAGTACCCCAAAATTTTCGGGGGATTCCTGTTCCATCATTGAGAGAATGGGGAAGAGTGCTGCTTCCGTTTTTCCTGAAGCAGTTTCCGAGGAAAGAAGGAGATTTTTTTCCGTGAAGAAGATCTCCCAAGCCGCGTCGATCTGTACGCGCCGCAATTCATTCCATCCGTTCCGATAGATATAATCCTTGATAAAAGGCGAAAAAAGACTGTATGCCCTTTGGGCTTTTTCATTCAGGCTAATCATATTTTGATCTCATCCAAATCGAAAAATCCGTCGTCGTCATCCTCATCCTTATGCTCGGTTGCAAATTCGCTCTTTCCGATGAGATCGTAAAAATCCGAATCGCCATCGGTAAACAGAATGTCTAAAACATTCAGAAAATCTCGTGTGATCTCACGGGGGGTGATCATCTCGTTTGCACCCATTTTTCCGAAGGCAACCTTTAGAAATGCCAGAATCTCTTCATCTCCGATCTTGGGCGTGTAAGCGTAATACGAGGAATGGAGAGAAAGCAAGCGTTTGCAAAGGGCAAAGATCTCGTTGTCCGTCAATCTTTGCAGATAGATCAGAGGTGAGAGCAGATTCTGCTTTCCGTCGGGGATGAATTTTCCGGGAACCAATCTGCTTTTCAACGCCTCGTAGCTGAACAGTCCTCTTCTCGGATCCTCGATCAATTGAGGAGTTGCGCCGAGAATGATCCCGAGCCCCTCCGCTTTTCCTTGCATCGTATCGTTAAACATGGAGAGGATCTTTTCGTAATTGTTTTCCCGTGATACTCGGTTGGGTATTTTATAAAGATTGACACATTCGTCGATCAGTACCAAAAAGCCCTTGTAACCGATCAGGCGGAAAAAGACGGCGTAGAGCTTTAAATACTCATACCAGTTCTGGTCGTCGATTACGGAATTGATCCCAAGCAGGGAAGCTCTTGCCTGCATTTTTCCCGTGTATTCACCGCGCAACCAGCGGAGCGCATCGTCCAGAAGAGGATCGTTTCCTTCGGTGTAGGCGTTATAATACGCCACGAGAACCTTAGCAAAATCAAATCCGTTGACGTTGCCCTGCAAGGCGCGGCAAACGCGAAAGATCTCCTTTTGCACGTAATCGGACAATTCGGGAGAATTCTGGGCAAAGCCCTCCTCTGTCACCGCCTTCATTTGCAGGGAGGAGAACCAGTTTCCCAGAATCGCGGGCAATGCACCGGAGTCGGGCATTGCTTTGCAGGAAAGATTCCGTATCAGCTCACGGAAGGTTGCAAGTCCTTGTCCCTGGGTCCCGTGAAAGCGCCGTTCAGGGGAAAGATCCGAATCTGCCGTGATAAAGCCCTTTTCCTGAGCGTTTGCTCGAATGAGCCCCATCAAAAAGCTTTTGCCGCTTCCGTATTTTCCTACGATAAAGCGGAATGCGCCCATTCCCAGCGCGATGTTATCCAAATCACGCACCAAAGCACCGATTTCCTTCTCGCGCCCGATGGCAATATATTCAAGACCCTGACGTGGGACAACGCCCGCTCCCGCAGAATTCAGCAAAGTACCCAGGATCCTCTTGGGGATTTTCACTTGTTTTCCATTGTTCATCCAAGTTCTCCTTTCGGTTCGGGGAATACCTCCAGCATATCCTTTCGGTATTCGTCGTAAATTTCACCGTTTGGTTCCATTACGGCATCGCCAATGGAATCCATGGCTTTCTCATTACAATTTGCTACCATTGCTTCAAAAAACGCACCGAGGGAAACGGCGTATTTTCTGGACTGATCTTTTCCTCTGTGAAGGTTGATGGCAATCAGCGTATCCTCCTCGGGACTGAGCTGTGCGGCAAATTCCCAAAATTCATTTTCGCAGGATTGAGCCAATGACCGCTCAACTTGCTTGAGATCGTTTTTGTATTCACGTTCAATCTGCTCAGCCTCACCGCCCACCGTTACGCTTTCTCCTTGCTCAACGGCGTAATCACGGGTCAGTGTTTGGGTGATCTCCCAGGAAGCGTCTTCAATTTTGTTTGCTTCGGCAAGATCGATTTCCGGGATTCTTTTCGTCTCTGCTTTTTCCTCGTAAGGCGTTTTTTCCTCTTCCTGCTTGGGAGTAAGATGGGCGAATTCCAGCAAGATCCCTTCCAGGTACGCCTTATGCTCTTGACTGATATGAATGCGGGACAGGGCATTTTTCATTTTGAGGATGGCTCGAACCCGATTTTCCAAATAGCGGACCAATTCATCGCAGCGATCACGGATGTTTTCATCGTGTAAAAGGGGAACGTAACAAAGATTGATCTCGATCTCAGGGATCTCTTCCTTAGGAAGTCCCTGGAACAGCGCCCGCACGGTATGCACCTCTGAGGGAATACGAATGGAAAAGAGATTATCGTTCAGATCCTTGCGGTTGAACAGCCCGTCGGTAAAAGCACGGCGGATCGCCTCCTCGCAGGTTGCGGCGTAAAGATGTGCCGTGCGGTATGCTTTGGAGTTGCGGAAGCTTTGGGCAGTCAGCATACGCAAAAGATAATTGATCTGCGCGCCGCTTAGCTTTCGGTTTTCGGAAAATAAATAATCAAAGATATAGGGATCAGCCAAAAAAGGACGTATGGTGAAGTTCTCTGCAGTCAGGATCGGCTCCAGCTCCTCAAAAGGGGGAGTGATCATTTTGTAAAAGCAAAAATCGGAAACGAAGTCTGAAAACAATTTGTCAGCGAGGGGAAATTCATTTCGATAGCTTTTCCAAAGCCAAAAAATACTTTTTGGGATCTCATTTAAAAGCTCGATTTCTCTTAAAACTCTGCATAAGTACAGGCGGATATAGGCAAAGGAGGTAGGAACGATTCTTTCCCTAGTCACACAATCACAAAAGTAATAAAAGTACGTTCTTTGCTCCTGATTCAGGGATAGCATTGTGGGAGCAAAGAGGGAACAGGAAACGAATTTTGGCGGGGTAGAAGCAGAAAAACGTTCCAGGATCATATCGTTTTTCGGAAACACGGTTTTCGTTAAGCGGTAAAAACGAATCACTCTGGATCCCGTGGGACGAATGATCTGTCCGAATTGTTTTTCAGGCACCGCGTTTTCCAAGGTGGATAAGGGAATTCCACCGGAGTTTTTTTCGGAAAAGGAGCTGCGAACCTTGGGCAAAAGGCGGTCAATAGACCAAAAATCATCTTTATTCATTTGTTTTGCTCCTTTCCTGAATTTGATTGGTATCATATTATTATACCATAGCTGAGTATAAATTCAAGTCTCATCGTGCTTTTTTCAAAAAAATCATCTTTTTTGAAAAAAATGTATTGACAAAAGGGAATGCTTGTGGTATCATAATCAAGTCGCTGGTTGGTTACGCTGGTGTAGCTCAATTGGC
>JAZPZL010000066.1:0-5235 GCA_045544655.1 Eubacteriales bacterium | reverse complement strand
ACATACGGTTACGATATCGCCACTTTTAAGACCGAGTGCAGAGTAACTCTTGGTTGCTTTGTCAATATTCGCAAAAACTTCCCCATAGGTGATTTTACGGTCAAAATAGTTAAGAGCAACATTGCTTTGATAATCTTTGTTCTTCTCCCAAAGGTACTCATAAATGGTACATTCGGGCAAAGACGCATTAACAGCTTCTTCCGTGTAATATTTCAACCATGGCTTGTCTATGGACGGATAGCCCGTCATTTGTTTTTCTTCCATTTTGGTTAACCCCCTGTTTAATAAAAAAAGTGCGGCAACCGAAGTTTCCGCACCGAAAAACGCAAACCCCAATTGTCGCCAAACAAATTACAAGTAGTGAGGATTTACCATACACAATAGCTTGTAGGAATTTGCGCTTTTACCAAATTCGTAAAACTATTGTGTACTCTAAAAAAGGGTATAATACCCCCTACGAAAAAAATAAAATCCTCCTAAAACTTATGTAATTTGTTTGGCATAAATATTATACCACATACGAATTGAAAATACAATATTTTTGCAAAAAATTGTAATCTTCTTGTATTTTAACGATTCTTAATAAAAATATGATGACTCTTTGTCTTAAACATAGAGTAATTAGGGTTATGAGACTTACAAAAGAGCTAAGCATCTTCCTAACTGCATAAAAAAAGACTGCGGTTTTTCCGCAGTCCATATTTTTATTCAAAGAAGGATTTGACAAAAATCATAATGCCGATGCCGATGAGCACCGCGCCACCCAAGACGGTGGCTTTGCCCGAAAGCTTGGTTCCGAATTTCTTTCCGATGAGAACGCCCCCCAAGCAGATCACGAAGGTGATCGCGGCAATGATGAGGGCGGAAAGCACCGCCTCTCCTACGTTGTACCCGGAGATGGTAAAGCCGACGGAAAGAGCGTCGATGGAGGTTGCCACGCCTTGAACGAAAAGCGTGTGAAGTCCGATCTTTTTCTTTTCAAGGCAGCAAACGTCGCCCTCCTCGCAGGGGTGAAGTCCTTCCCAAAGCATTTTACCGCCGATAAAGGAAAGCAGTCCCAAGGCTACGTAGGGAATGAAGGGCTGAAAGATGGCAAACAATTCCACGAAGCTATGCACCACAAACCATCCCGCCAGGGGCATAAAGCCTTGAAAGAGCGCGAAGATCATTGCGATCATAGCGGCTTTTCGCATTTTCATTTTTGGTTCTGCAAGTCCGTCTGCCAGGGAAACGGAAAAGGCGTCCATAGCAAGTCCGAAGCCTTCGCCAAGGCTTAAAATCAAAAGTTCTATCATACAAGCTCCTTTTTTGAGGGCAAAAAAATAAAGACTCCACGCATAGTACCCTATGCATGAGTCTCGCAATGGAAAGCAAGCCAGGTCAAAGACCAATATGTTGACTTGCTACGGCAGAGCCGTCTGCTACTCCCTCAAGCAAGGGTATTATAGCATAGAGGGCAGGCTTTGTCAACTGCAAAAAAGCACCGCAGAATTCTCTGCGGTGCCGATCGCTTTATCGGATCTCAATGGGAGTGGAATCGGTGAAAGCAAAGTCGCCTTCCGTCTTTTTCTCTACGTAAGGCTGATCAAAGCCCTCCACGGTAACTCCGTCCATTTCCACCTTGTCAAAGTTGGTGCAGACCAGGAGAGGGAAGTCCTCGGTGTTTTCCTTCTTGGTAATACGGCAATTTTTCAGGGTGTAGGTGACGGGTTCCTTTGCATCTCCGTGGAGAATGCCTTCCTTATCCAGATTCAAGAATTCGCAGTTTTCAAAGGCAATGGAGGAAAGACTGCGGTTACAGCACCACTTGTGTTCACCGTCAAATTCCAGGCGGAACAATTGGCGGATCCCATCAAAGGAACAGTTTCTGACGGTAATATCACCGGGCGCTTTGCGGATCTCTGCGCGGAAGTCACAGTAATACAAAAATGCGGTATGGGCGATGTGGCGCGCGCTTTCCGCAGGCAGATGGGAAAGGTGTCTTTGATCTTTCGGGATGGAGCCGCGGAAGCCGAAGCTTGCAGGCGCGGAACGGCAATTCTCGATCAAAACGTGATTGCCGCCGAAGCGGAATACGCTACAGGCGGTCTGCAGATCGCAGTTTCTCACCGTAACGTCGTGATTGTCAAAGCCGGCAATGCAGTCGTCTCCCGTGTGGAAGAGACAATTTTCTACAAGCACGTTGTCGCAGGTGCGAACGTCAAAGCCGTCGTGACCGCCGTAAACGGAAACGTTCTGTACGGTGATATCCGAGCTTTGGAAAATGGCGTGCGCCCAGTTGGCGCTGTCGATAATGGTATATCCGGAAAGAGTCAGCCCCTTGCAACGCCAAACGGAGATCGCGTGGGGACCGCGGTAGTTTTCCTCTCCCTGGGGATTGTATACGTTGCGCCCGTCAATATATGATCCTTTTTCACCCGTAATGGTCACGTTTTCCGCATCCAGTACGCGGATCAGTCCGTTGCACCATGCGCTGGTTGCGATGGCAGAACGGTTAACACCTTCCCGATCCTCGTCCTTTACAGGCTCTATGGTATCGTTCCAAAAATCGTTATAATCCTCGGGATCCTCACTGCCGCGCAAGACTGCGCCGCTTTCCAGATACAGCTCTACCCCCGAGCGAAGACGAATCCCACCCGTGATAAAAATGCCGCAAGGGACTACGACTCTGCCGCCGCCGGACAAAAAGCAGGCGTCGATAGCGCTTTGAATGGCTTTCGTCTGAAGACGGTCAGAGGTGACCGCACCGAAATCCGTAATAGAAAATACGCTCATATCAAACCTCGATTTCTTTATTTTTTTTATCATATCATAAGAAAAGTAATTTTGCAATCGTTTCGCCCAAAGTACATTGACTTATCTTTTCATTTCATATATAATCAAAGCAGATTTTCTGATTGGAAAGGATTTTTATGATGGAAAAGAAGTGGTGGCACGAGGCGGTAGGTTACGAGATCTACTGCAAAAGCTTTTGTGATTCCAACGGCGACGGCATCGGTGACCTGCAGGGCGTAAAGTCTAAGCTGGGTGTTCTGCGGGACCTGGGCGTGAATTGCATTTGGTTTGCGCCGATTTACAGATCCCCCCAGGTGGATAACGGCTACGACGTTTCCGATTATATGGATATTGATCCCGCGTACGGCACGCTGGAGGATTTCAAGGAGGTACTCGATACTGCCCATTCTATGGGCATCCGCGTGATCATGGGCCAGGTGCTGAATCATTCCTCCGACGAGCATTTTTGGTTCAAGGAATCCCGTAAATCCAAGGACAATCCTTACCGCAATTACTACATCTGGCAGCCCCCTCGCGAGGACGGCTCCGAGCCCAATAACTGGGGCAATTATTTTCACGAGGGCAACGGCTCCGCTTGGACCTTTGACGAGACCACGGGGGAATACTACTTCCACCAGTATTCTGAAAAAATGCCCGATCTGAACTGGGAATACGAGCCCCTTCGCAGGGAGATCTACAAAATGCTTCACTTCTGGCTGGATCTTGGCGTGGACGGCTTCAGACTGGACGTGTTTACCCGCTTCAAGAAAATGCCCGGCTTCCCTATGAGCACCAAAACGCCGGATCCTCAGCTTGACCGCAAGGGTTACGTGGTAGACTATACCATGTGTACCCACGTTCCCGGGATCCACGAGATCCTGAAGGATATCAATAAAAACGTGTTCTCTCAAAGAGAATGTATGACCATGGGCGAGGGCGCGGGCGTTACCTGCGAGCTTGCTCCCGATTACATTTTGCCTGAGAGAGGGGAGATCGACTCCCTTTATCATTTCGAGCTTTCCAGCCGTAGAAGAAGCGAGATCTCTCCCGAGCTGTTCCGCACCGTTCAAAAGAAATGGGCGGCGATCTCGGCGAGAGGCGGATGGAATATCCAATACCTTTCCAATCACGATTCACAGCGGCAGGTCACCTGCTACGGCGACGAAGCCTATCGGGTGGAGTCTGCAAAGCTTTTGGCGACCCTGACCCATACCACTCCCGGTATTCCCTTTATTTACCAAGGGGAGGAGATCGGTATGGTCAACGTGCGCTTCGATTCCATTGAGGATTACAACTGCTGTTATACCCTGGGTGCTTATCAGTCTATGATGGAAAACGGCTACTCCGTGAAGGAAGCGATGGATTTTTGCGCCACCCAGAGCCGTGACAACGCCCGTACCCCTTATCAGTGGGACGACAGCGAAAATGCAGGCTTTACCACGGGTAAGCCCTGGCTGAAGGTGAATCCCCGTTACAAGGAGATCAATCTGAAAAAGGATCTTGCTTCTCCCGATTCCATCTTCCGCCATTACAGAGCGCTCTCCGATATGAGAAAGGAGCATCCCGCCATTATTCACGGCGATCTGACCTTCTATCTGGAGTCCGATCCCGACGTGATCGTGTATACCAGAGCCTGTGAGGAGGAGACCCTTCTTGTCATTGCCAATAAATCCTCGGGGGAGAGAAGCATTACTCTGCCTGAGACTCTTCGGAAGGAAGGGGAGATCCTTCTCAGCAATCTTGCCCATGAAACTGCCCTTGCCGAGGAAATGACCCTTGCGCCTTGGGAAGCCGTTGTATATAAGCTTTAATTACGTCTTGCAGAGTCTGTGAATTTTTCGCAGACTCTGTCTTTTTTCAAAGAATCGGTTGACAAAAATCGGTTCATACTATATAATAATACGGTCATATAGGGATGTAGCCAAGCGGTTAAGGCACCAGACTTTGACTCTGGCACTCGTGAGTTCAAATCTCGCCATCCCTGCCAAAAAATTCGACAAGTTGAAACTTGTCGAATTTTTTTATCCAAGCCGCAGGCTTGGCATATCATCAGCCCCTTTGGGGCTGTATCTCATCACGCTTTAGCGTGCATCTATCTGCGGCTTGATGATATACAACACTTCGTGTTGGTGATATGCAAAACTTCGTTTTGATGATATACACGGCTTTCGCTGTGATTTCTGTAAGAGTTCAAACCCATACGCAAAACCGGCAAAAATATCTTTTTTGTAGCCCATAGCCAGAAAAAACGACAGGTTTCGACCTGTCGTTTTTTCAACGATGTTTGCCCTTTCGGGCAAGTGATGCACACTGCGTGCGTGATGCAGACCTGCGGTCCGTGATGCACGCCTTTGGCGTGTGGCGCCAAACATCACATCACTGCGAACAAAGTGAGCAACATCACGATGCGACAGCATCGCATCACGCAAGGTGAAGCCTTGTGCTTCACTCAAAAACCGT
>JAZPZL010000065.1:0-2649 GCA_045544655.1 Eubacteriales bacterium | reverse complement strand
GCAATGCCGTACAATTCCTCTACGTAGTAATAGCAGAAGGAGTTACCGATCATTAAAACGTTGATCACGTCGTCCTCGGCGGGATCACCTTCCTGCATAATCGTTTTTTCTTCGGTCTCTTCTTGTTTTTCTTCGGTTTTCTTTTGCTCCGTATTTTTGGTCGTGGTCACCTCCGGCTTCGTATCAACGGGGGCTTCCAGTCCGGAGGAGCAGGAGGGGAGAAGCATCGCTAAAAGTAATACCAAAGCGATCGTCATACTGAATCTTTTCATCATTAGCCTCTTTCTGCGCTTACCGCTTTGTGGGCGGCTTGTTGCAAAATTTTGATTTTTTCTTCGCTGAGCTCGTAATCGGGTCGATAGGTGTTTCCGATACAGCTTTGTCCCGTCAGCGTCTCAAACCAAACGCAGGCGTTGAGATACTGTCCGCCGCCCAGATCTCCGTCGTGGGAGGTGTCTTCGGGCTTACTCTTGCGGTAACAAAGTCGGTTTCCGATGATGGGATCGTACCTTACCTCTGCCCAGGCTTGACCCGTGGGAATGTAGGGAAGACTGTACTTTTCCCGAATCTCCTTGGCAACGGTGATCTTGGCATCCTGCCACGCCATTTCGTCTTCCTTCGTCTCAATGCGGAAATTGCTGGATTCGTTGTAGTTTCCAACCTCGGGCACCCAGGTGCAGTGCCAATAATACCGGGAAAGAGGAAACTGCTCCTTGATCACGTCAAGGAGCTTGCCCAAGGGCTCTACCTCCTTGCGTATTCCTTCCAATCCGTTTCTGCGGTAGCTTCCGTTACCCTCCTGAAGGGTGATCACGTCCCAATTCTCTCTTGCAAGGCATTGACGAAGGGAATAGTTTTCGTATTTCTTTCTCCCTCTTCCGTCTGTTTCAAAATATTGATATTTGTGCTCGTCGCTCTGCCACCAGGTCCAATGCCGATCCAAGGGACATCCGGAGTAATACAGGTTGCAAACCAGCATTTCAATACCCGCGGCTTTTGCCATCCCGTACAGCTCCTCTACGTAGTAGTAGCAGTAGCTGTTTCCGATCATCAAAATATTCAAAACTTCATCCTCCTTTGGATCGCATTCCTGCATTACGGAAGGCTTGGTTTCTTCTTTCTCGGTCTCTGTTTCCTCTTTGATCTTGACCTCAGTTTCGGTAGGCCTCGGGTCTTCCGGCGCCGTAATTCCTGCAGAACAAGAGGGAAGCACAAGAGAGATCAGCAGGAGAAAGATCACCGTCGCAGCGATTCGTTTCATCCTTTATCCTTTCATTGCTTCAACCGCGTCGTGAGCGGCTTTTTGCAATTGCGCGATCTTTTCTTCACTTAGCTCGTACTCGGGTTTCCAGGTGTTTCCGATACAGCTTTTTCCCGTCAATACCTCCAGCCATACGCAAGCGTTCAGGTATTGACCGCCGCCCGTATCCCCATCGTGGAGGAAATCGCCGACTTGTCCTTTCTTGTGGCAAAGCGTATCACCGATCGCGGGGTCCTTTCTGGCGATCTGCCAGGCATCACCCACGGGAATTCGCTTCAGATCGTACTGCTCGCAAAGGTAAAGAGCCACGTCCCGAACCGTCTGGTGATGGGCTTCCTGAGCCTCAGGAGAATCAATCACGCCGTTATCCCGATCGTACCCAACCTCGTAGCTCCAGGTCTGATGCCAGAAAAATTCACTTTGGGGGAATTGCTCGCGCAAATATTCCAGCAGATCCTTTACGTAGGCGTCGCAGGAGAAGGAGAGCTCCCGATCCTTTGCCTTATTGGGAGAAAAAGCCTCCTGCAGGGAGATCATATCCCAGTTTTCGCATTTCAGAGCCATTCGCAGGGAATAGTTTTCGTATTTCTTTCTGCCTTGCTCGTTGGTTACGAAATATTGATATTTGCTTTCATCCTGCTTCCACCAGGTCCAATGCTTTTCCATAGGACAGCCGGAGTAATACAGATTGCAGACCTTCATATTGATCCCCGCCGCCTTGGCAATTCCGTACAGCTCCTCTACGTAGTAGTAGCAACCGGAGTTTCCGATCATCAGAACGTTGATCACGTCGTCCGCTTTCGGATCCTCCTTCTGCATAATGGCGGGCTTCTCTTCCGTTGTTTTCATTTGTTCTTCATCCTTCGTTTCTTTCGTTCCCTTCGGTTCCTCCAAAGGAGCAAGGCTTTGTCCGCAAGAGGACAGGAGTAAAATAAGGGCTAAAAGCGAAAAGAGCAAAGTGCGCTTCATCGGAATTCTCCTTCCTGTATTTATACACATTCAGTATACCGAATTTATGAGGGAAAGTCAATTCAACGAGGCATTTTTTGTGGAAAAAAAGAAAAAGCCCGAAGGCTTTTTCTCATTTTGATTTAGATGGGCTTTTCGGCAACTGCTTGGTGAGCGATCTGCTGAAGCAGCTGGGCGCGGTTTTCGTCAAGCTGATAATCGGTGGGTCTCCAAGTGTTGCCCACACAGCTTTGACCGGTGATGGTTTCAAACCAAACGCAGGCGTTCAGGTACTGCCCGCCGCCGGTGGTTCCTTCGTGATAACGGTCACCCTTTGAATCGTCTCCGTTGGGACCCTTGTTGCAGAGTACGTCACCGATCTGGGGATGGCTTCTTGCAATTTTCCAAGCGCTGCCGCAGGGAATCATGGGAAGATTCAG
>JAZPZL010000064.1:0-9462 GCA_045544655.1 Eubacteriales bacterium | reverse complement strand
ATTTGCGAAAAAAGCTGTGGAAAGGGAAGCGCGATGAAAAAATTGTACGTGGGCGGAACGGTTCTGACCATGGATCTTGCCGCTCCGAGAGCAGAGGCTGTTTTAACGGAAAACGGGAAAATCCTTGCTCTAGGAAAGCGTTCCGATTTTGAAACGGCTCAGGCAGAAACAATTGATCTGAAGGGACGCACCTTGATGCCCGCCTTCGTGGACGGGCACAGCCACGCGGTCAACGTTGGACTGAATAAAAATCGCGTTTGCGATCTGATAAGGTGTACCTCTTTTGACGATCTTTTGGAACGGCTCCGCTGCTTTCGCAGGGAGAAAAATCTGATTCACGGAGAAGCGATCCTCGGCCGCGGGTACGATCCTGCCATTATGAAGGAGGAAAGCCATCCAACTGCCAAGGTTTTGGATTCTCTTGGCTTTGACAATCCCGTTTCCTGCGTTCACCAATCCGGTCATATTGCGGTGTATAATACCGTTGCGATGAAAATGGCAGGTCTGGATCTGAAAAATCACGTTTGTACGTCCGGTGGCTTTGCAGGCAGGGATGAGAACGGGGTGCTGAACGGTTATTTTGAAGAAGGCGCCCGTAAAGCGGTTTCCCATATATTTGCTACCAAGCACGGCTACGAGGATTATCGGGATGCGCTGATCACCACGCAGGCGGAATACGCCCGTCACGGCTTCGGTACCATCCACGACGGAAGCCAGACCGGACCCGTTGCACTTGGCTATTTGCAACGCGCGGCTGAGGAAGGACTTTTGAAAATGGATCTGGTTGCTTACGTAGGGGCTTCCTCTAAGCTGAAGGATTTTCGTTTGGAGTGTAAGAAAAAATATGAATCGGGATATATCAACGGCTTGAAGGTGGGAGGTGTAAAGCTCTTTTTGGACGGCTCTCCTCAGGCGCGTACCGCTTGGCTTTCCCAGCCTTACGAGGGGGAAGAGGATTACCGTGGTTATCCAATGATGCAGGACGGTGTGCTGGAGGCGCGATTGCGGGACGTAGTTGCCTGCGGTCTTCAGCCTATCGCCCATTGCAACGGCGACGCCGCTTCGGAGCAATTCTTGAAAACGCTTGAAAAGCTTAGCACAGAGGGAATGCCGGTTGCTCCGCTCCGCCCCGTGATGATCCACGCTCAGACCGTACGCTACGATCAGCTCAAGCGTATGAAAAAGCTTGGAATGATGCCGTCCTTTTTCGTCGGGCATTGCTTCTATTGGGGTGATACCCATTTGAAAAATCTGGGCGAACGGGGGAAACGCATCAGTCCTATGAAGCAAGCGATGGATGAGGGACTGGTTTGCAGCATCCATCAGGATAGCCCCGTCACCGAGCCGAATATGCTCCACTCCGTTTGGTGTGCCGTAAATCGAATGACCCGAAGCGGCGTGACCGTGGGAGAAGAGAATCGGATCTCTTGCTACGATGCCCTGATAGCCGCCACAAGAGGAGGAGCATATACCTACTTTGAAGAAAATACCAAGGGGATCCTTTGCAGTGGCGCGCAAGCGGATTTCGTCATTTTGGATCAGGATCCCACCGCGGTAGACCCGATGCAGATCAAACAGATCCGGGTGCTTTCCACGATCAAAAAAGACGAAGTGATCTTCAACGCATAAAAACAGAAAGACGAAACAGGAGGATAAAAATATGTATCTGATCTCACCTTTCAAAAAACAGTATAAGGCAAATTTGCATTGCCACAGTACCTTGTCTGACGGAAATCGTACCCCCGAGCAGCTGAAGGAGATGTACAAGGGACACGGTTATTCCATTCTCGCCATTACCGACCACGAGAATCCCAATAATCATTCCGATCTCAACGATGAGGATTTTATCACCATCACCGGCTACGAGGCATACATCCGACCCCAGGTCGTCTACGACCCATACGGGAAAGAGGTGCATATCAATCTTTTCGCTCGCGATCCCGAGAATACGGCTCTGGTTTGCTACAATCCCATCGTTTGTAAATATCTTTCCCCCGAGAGACATTTGACCGTCAAAAAGGTGGGATCTCTTGAGCCCCGCCGCTTTACCGTGGAATACGTCAATGAGTTCATCAAAACGGCAAAGGAAAACGGCTATATTTGCGCCTACAACCATCCTTGGTGGTCTATGGAGGATGAGGAGACCGTTCTTTCTTACGAAGGCTTTTTCAGTATGGAAATGTGCAATTACAGCAGTTTTTTGATCGGTCGTCTGGAATACAACGCCGCCTTGTATGACAAAATGATCTTATCCGGCAAAAAAATCTTCTGCCACAGTACGGATGACAACCACAACGTCGCTCCCGACGATTCTCCCCGCTGTGATTCCTACGGCGGCTTTACCATGATTATGCCGGAAGAATTCACCTACGATTCCATCTTTTCCGCAATGGAGCAGGGGGAAATGTATTCCTCTATGGGACCTCTGTTCAAGGAGGTATCCGTTGAAGATGGAAAAATCCATATTGAATGCTCCGAGGTGGACCGTATTACGGTCTTTTACGGCGGTAAAAAAACAAGCGCGAATTTGCGCCTTTGGGGGAGACCATCACCTCTGCCACTTTTGAGATCGATCCCCGTGCCAAATTCGTTCGTGTTTCCGTTGCCGACCGTTTCGGCAGATTTGCGGATACCCGTGCTTTTTCCCGCGAGGAAGTTGGCTTGCCCGCAGAAAAATAATACAAAAAGGTCCGAATATGTCCGAAAGGGACGTATTATGGTAAAAAACAGCCCGTTGTTTTCGCAACGGGCTGTTTTTTGCAGTTTTGGTTGATCCCTAAGCACGACCTACGAAAGATCGGGGCTTTTGGTTTTACGCTTCGTATTCGAAGACCACTGTTTCGTGGCACTGGAGTTTGGGTACGGTCACGCTTTGACCGTTTCCGTTTTCGGTGATCGCGAGCTCTTCTCCCGTCAAAGGCAAATATGCACGCTTGACGGCTTTGGGAACGTGCAGGGTGATGCAGACGTTGAACACGGGAAAGATATCCTCGATCACCTCTGCCTTTCCGTGATTGGTGGGAACTGCGTAAACCATATTGAGACAGTACCGATTTTGTTCAGGCTGCTCGATCATGGTCGCTCTTCCCGCAGAGCCCAGTCCTTGGATCTCAAAGGCGGGCGTATAGTCTAAGGCATGAAGCAAATGGAGAAAATAATTCCGATGATATAAGCTTCCGAATTGACCGTAGATCGTTCCCAGGGGATGACAGTCGTAAACGACGTTCCCGTGTTTTACGGCTGAAACGGAAGGCATTTTTTCCTTATCGTAAGGTACGTGGCGATAATCGCAGAAGACCTTGTCGCTTTTACGGAAGAAGGAGGTAATGCGATTGGTCAAGACCTCTCCCGTCGTAGCTTGGATCCTGTGACCGCAATAATAGCAGAGCAGGGGAGCGGCGGGCAGATCTTCACGATCCTCTACGGTGCGGATATAATCACAGTCAAAATCAGGCTCACCCAAATAGTCGGCGCCCACGTCGATCAGAAATTTTCCGTCCTTTACAAGCCCGTCTCCGAAGCACAGCAGCTTTCCGCCGCGGGCAAGATACTCCTTCAATCGTGCAATGACCGTATCGTCGGTATTTGCGCCTGCTGGGAAAATGATCAGATCAAAGCCGGAAAAGTCCCGATCTGCGATCTCAAAATCAATTTGGGAGGTCACCAATAAATTGGAAAGTCCCTGACCTTCGTCCTTATCGCCGTGAGGATAAAGACCCAGCCTTGCCGTAGGCTTGCCTCCGTAGCAGTAAGGCGCGATCTTTTCCAGATAGCTGTAGGCCTTACCGATGTTCTGATAGGTAACGGGATCCATAACTCCGTCCGGGTGCATATGATCGCCGATGGAACAGCCTGCACCGTACAAAGCCATCGAGCAGATCTCGTACCGAAGGGCATCGGGATGCTTGTAGCCTCCAAATTCTCCCCAATTCAAATGAAACTTTCCCGTCATGGCAAGGTACGGCTTTCCGCTTCTGGCAAAGAATTTTGCTCTCATGGGAAGTCTGTCGTATCCGCCCCAGGAGGTAGGAAGATCCTCCATTTCAAAATGGGTGGAGTATTCGTGATATTCAGGTCTGTTCCACGCCGCACCGCCGCTGTTAAAGAAAATGGTAGCGTCGGGGTGATAGCGCTTCAAAATACTTCTGCACTTGTCCATAAAGACCTGACGTTTTATGGTGTAATACTTTTGAGCGTCTTCATCCTTGTTAAAATCGAGTCCCATCGCCTTCATTCCCGCCTTGCAGGAATCACAGTAGCAAGCTCGGTCTACCAAAACGATGTCGAAAAAAAGCCCGTCCAGCTTGTCAAACTTTTGGCAGACTTCTTCTGCCATGGCGTAGACTTTTTGCGCCCATTCCCCGTCATTCAGGCAAAGAAGGGTAAATTCCGTCCAACGGGAATTTCCTTCCCGATCCCTCTTTGCGTGCCATTCGGGATGCTGGGACGCGTTGGCTTCGTTAATTCCCGCGGTAATGTATACGGGAGCGCGAACGCCGATCTCGTGCGCCGCCTCCACCATAGCCTTTGTCAGATCAAAATCCAGATGGGGATGCATCGTACCGACCTTTGTCGGATAATAGCTGTATCCCATGTGGCATTTTGCAAAAACGGTAATGCTGTCCAGCCCCGCTGCCTTTAAAGCACCTTGAAAGTTTTCTTTGGAGAAGTGCTTTCCGACGCCGGGAATCTGTCCGTATGTATGAAAGTCCAGGTGTACCTGTCTGTAAGGAAATTGCTGCATTTCTATCCCTCTCTTTCTTGAGGACAGTATATCATAAGGCACCTTCAATTTCAAGGATCGAATTGACATTTTTACACGGATATTCTATAATACTAAAAAAATCAAGGAGATCCCCTATGAATATTTTATGCGTGGGAAACAGCTTTTCCCGTGATACGGCGGAGCATATCGGAGCAATTGCAAAAAGCGCAGGGATGACCGATTTTTGCTTTGCCAATCTTTATATCGGCGGCTGTTCCATCAACCGTCATTTTCACAATGCCGTGGAGAATCTTGCCGAATATAACTATACTTATACCACAGGTGGCGTGTGGGAAGGCGGGGAATCGGTCTCCATTGAAGATGCACTGAAAAAAGGTCCTTGGGACATTATTTCCATTCAGCACGGAACGGGGGATAAAAGCCGTTATACCGCTCCCGAAAGCTACGAGAATCTTCCCGCATTGATTGGATATATCAAAGAGCATTACGGAAAGCCGGTGAAGATCGCTTTTAATATGGCTTGGGTTGGGGAGCCTGACCGCGCCCATCACGAGATCGTGTCTTACGGCGGCGATACCGGATTGATGTATCAAAAGCTTACGGAAGTGACCGAAAAGGTGGTTTTGCCCTTGGTCGATTTCCTTTCTCCCGCAGGCACTGCAATACAGAATCTGAGAACCTGCGTGGATAAAAAGCTCACGCGGGACGGCTTCCATTTGTCCAAAGATCTGGGACGGTTCACCGCAGGGCTTACGTTTTTGAAGACCCTTCTTGATCTTGATCTTTCCCGTGTTACCTGGTCCCCCGAGGGCGTTGATGAAGAAGAAAGAGAGCTTGCCAAGCAAGCGGCATCTTTTGCTGTGAAGAATCCCTTTTCTGTCACAAAAATAGAAAAAAACATCCGCTGATGCGGATGTTTTTTAACCGTTTTCTACGCTTAGGATCAGACCACTGCGGCTCGTACTGTAGAGAATCCTTCTTCCTACTCCGGGAATTTTGTATACGTTGTTTTTCTCGATCAGATCTGTAAGGGCGCGTTTGGTTTCCGAAGCGGATCCGAATTTTACGCTGAACTTTCCTGTTTTTCGTAGCTGAGGCTCGGCAATGCAAACGACTTCGTCAAAGGAATAGCGTTTCAAGAATAAACCGTTGTAGTGAAAGTAGTTGTATTTTGTGCCGTTACATTGGGGAACGTGGAATTCCGTAGAGATCTGATGGGTCAGCTCCAACTCCTTGGTGGTGAGACAGAAAAAATTGTAGGTTTTATTATTGGAGACGGCGTTTGGGCCTTCGGAGGTGGGATCGTCACCGGTCACGTCAATAAAGTAATACGCTCCATCCAGCAAAATATAATTCCAGGCGTGGGATTCTCCGCTTCTTTTGCTGAAGCCTGACGCGTATCCGCATTCATAGCCAAGGCGGTTCATAATCAGCGTAAAAGCTCTGGTATAGCCTGCACAAACTGCTCTGTTTCGTACGAGACAACCGAAGGCGTTGTAGCAGTCGGAGCTTTTTAGATCGTATTGGGTGGTGTCAATGATGTAATCGTGGACCAGCAGTACCTGGTCAAAGACGCTCCTCCTGAGCCTTGCCTTTGCCACGATCATATCTACGACGCTGTTCAGGAGCTTTTCCATGGCGGGAACGACAGACATCACCAGTCCCTCGGTCATTTCCGCAAAAAAAGTTACGTGATCAAGCTTGCCTGCTTTGGTGATTACCTCGAATTCGCCACCGCTGCTCAGCCAGAAGATTTCAGGATGATCGTGAAGAAGGGCGTGGAATGCATTGGTGATCCGGTCCGTGGAGATCGCACCGAATTGAAACTGGGTTTTGTATTCCTTGATTTCGCTCAATAGCTTGAGATAGCACGTTTTTTCCGTAGAATTCAGATAGTCGTATTCCGTATACATTTTTCTCTCCAAAATGTGATTAAATTTGACCTATTCTAGCATTGTTTTTGCTTTTTTTCAAGTGCTGCAGAAACTATTGCAAAAAAAATCCATCTTTGCTATAATACCACAAGAGGTGATAATATGATCTATACAGCCAAGACGAAAGCGGCGATGAAGCTTTGCTTTGCCGCTCATAAGGATCAGGTGGACAAAAGCGGTTTACCTTACGTCTTTCACCCCTTCCATCTTGCAGAGCAAATGCAGGATGAAGCAGCTACCGTTGTGGCACTTCTCCACGACGTTGCGGAAGATACGGATATGACCTTGGAGCAAATTGCCGAGTACGGCTTTGGGAAAGAGATTCTGGATGCCCTTGCTCTTTTGACCCATACAAAAGAGGTTCCTTATATGGATTACGTTCGTGCCATTAAGCCCAATCCCATCGCCCGCGCGGTCAAGCTGGCGGATCTCAGGCACAATTCCGACCTGTCCCGTATGGATGAGGTAACGGAAAAAGCCATCCAACGCCGCGAAAAATATTTACAGGCAATTGCCTTTTTAGAAGAATAAGGAAAAAAAGATGCAAGTATTATCCATCGGTAACAGCTTTTCTGCGGATGCGCAGAGATATTTACATAGAATTGCCCGCACGGACGGAGTGATTCTGAATACCTGCAATTTGTACATCGGCGGGTGTTCTCTCGAAACCCATCACCGCAATATGCTGAGCGAAGAACGAGTGTACGAGTTGCAGACCAACGGATTTCCCACCGGCTTTAAGGTTTCCATCAAGGAAGCGATCTTCAATCGAAAATGGGACGTAATTACCTTACAGCAGGCAAGTCCAAGCTCATCCAAATATGCGACCTATCAGCCCTTTCTGGATCGTTTAGCGGAATACGTCCGCACCTGCCAGCCGAGGGCAAAGATCGCTTTTCACCGAACCTGGGCGTATCAGCAGGAAAGCCCGAGGCTTCACGATACGCTGGGCTATGAGGATCACAAGGATATGTTCCGTGATATCGTTGCCGCATCCAATCAGGCGGCGCAGGATATTGATGCGGATCTGATCCTTCCTTGCGGTGACGTGTTTCAGGCAATGCTGGAAAAAGGCGTTAAGTCGCTTCACCGCGATATGCACCACGCCCACCTCGGTATTGGCAGATACGCCCTTGGCTTGACCTGGTATGCAGTTTTAACGGGGCGTGACGTGACGGAGAATTCCTTCAGTGATTTTGACGTCCCCATTTCTCCCGAGGAAATTCGTATCGCAAAAGAGAGTGTAATGGAAATTGCCCCCAATTTCCGTAAAAAATAAAAAAGGAAGGTATTAAAAATGCCCGTAAGAGTAGGTTTGCAGTACATCGAAAAGTGGAAGTCCTCTATGGAAAATGCGGTGCGCCGCTATGAAGAGGAGCCCATCATCAAGGATCAGATCGTATTTTACGGTCCCTCCAATTTTACCCGTTGGAGCGAAAAGTGGAAGCACAGACCCCTTCGCACCGAGGTACTCGGTAAGAGTGGCGCACAGTGCTGTATCAATCGCGGCTTCGGCTCCAGCAACGCGGAGCATCAGCTTTATTATTACCACCGTATGGTTCGCCCTCTGGAACCCAGAGCCCTGGTATACTTTCCCTTCGGAAATTTCCGTGGCTTTGGCTATTCCGTAGAAGAGACCTGGGAACTGGCACAGCGCGTGGTGATGTATACGCTGACCGATTTCCCCAAGGCAAACGTATATCTCCTCGGTTGCAGAAGACCCTATAACGAAACCGAGGAAGCCCTTGCACGCGTTCAGCAGTGCAATGACTTGATGAAAGCCTTCTGTGAGGAAACGGATCGTTGCTTCTATCTGAATGCCTTTGATTACGAGCCTCTTGGCCGTAAGGATATTCTCGTGGAGGATAAGGTACACTTCAACCAGACCGGCTACGACATTTACGCCGAGTTTTTCAGAGAAGCGATCAAAGCGGAATTGGACCGTTATTGATCTTCAAAGGGACATCCGAGAAGGATGTCCCTTTTTTATCCCATTCCTTCGGTTATTCTACCTATAGACAAGTGAATAATAATTAAAAAGGAAGTTTGAATATGGATATTTGTAAGGCATTGGATCTTGCCATCATGCAAAAGGAAACGTCGGAGAAGCCTTCTGTCAAAGCGGGTTACAGAGTGGACGGAAGGATTTATGAAAACTATCTTTCCAATGACTGCTGGAAGGCTTTCAAGAGCGAAATGAAAGCAAATCACGCCGAGGCGTTCAAAACTTACGGTCTGGGCGGCGGAAAGGAAATGGAGGAGCGCAAGTCCGGTGATAAAATCTATCCACCGAAAATGGCATCCTTCGGCTCATCCAGCAGAATGATTTATAACCGGATGAAGGATCATAAGGCTTTTCAATATGAAAAGAAGCTGACCACCGTAGTAGGCGGAATGGCAAATCTGGACGGGTATTTTGAAAATGATGAGAAGCGTGTGTTCGTAGAGGCAAAATGCAGAGAACCGTATTCTTCAAAATCCAAAATTGTCGCAGATGTGTATCAATCTTTATATACGGCATTGTCAGAATCCGATTCCAATCATTTAATCTGCACCGTTGAGCCTGCGAAAAAAGAAGGGAAGATCTGCGTAAATTTTTCCGCTGGTGATATTCCCTTGAACCATTTTGATATCAAGCAAATGATCTGTCATTTGTTGGGAATTGCAAACGACGCTTTACAAAGCGATGATCCGAGAAGAATTGAATTCATTTATTTGCTATACAATCCTGAGAAGTTGGAGTTTAAGGAAGAGAAAACCAAGGCGAAGATCCTTCGGATCTACTCGCTCGAATGCAAAGAG
>JAZPZL010000063.1:0-8992 GCA_045544655.1 Eubacteriales bacterium | reverse complement strand
ATATCTCTTCGCGATAAGGAAGGAATTTTGAAGGAGCTTGGGATCGACCATCTTTTTTTGGAGGATTTCGAACGGGTGAGGGACTATTCCCCCGAGGAATTTTGCGAGAAGATCCTGATCCGTCAGCTTTCCGCCCGTTTCGTATTTTGCGGCTTCAATTTCCGCTTCGGTAAAAACGGATCGGGGGACGCAGCTTTTCTGAAAAAATATCTTGGCGCAAAGGGGATCACCGTGATAGCGGAGGAGCCTGTTTGCCTCGGTGGCTTTCCCGTTTCCTCCACCCGTATTCGCACGTTGCTTGCTGAAGGCGAGATGGAGGAGGTCAAAACTCTTTTGGGCAGACCCTACTCCATTCGTTTTCCCGTTTTGCACGGAAAGCGACTGGGCAGAACCATCGGCTTTCCTACCCTGAATCAGGTTTTTCCCGAGGAATACGTGACTCCGAAAAAGGGCGTTTACGCCGTGCGGGTGACCTTTGACGGAAGGGAATACTTCGGCGTTTGCAACGTGGGCAGCCGTCCTACCGTAGACGATGACGACCGCGTTATTGCCGAGACTCATCTTCTGGATTTTTCCGGTGAGCTGTACGGAAAAGAGGTTCGGGTGGAATTCCACCGCTTTTTGCGGGCGGAAACGAAGTTTTCCTCCCTGGAGGAATTGAAATTACAAATTGGAAAGGATCGGGAGAACGCCCGTCTTTTCTGGAAGGAGGAGCAATGAAAAAGCGTTTTGCGGGAATTTTGTCCGCTCTTTTGGCGTGTCTTTTCCTTTTGCCTGCGTTTTCCGTTGCTGCCATCCGCTACGAGGGCGCACCGGAGATCACGTCAAACGCCGGCGTGGTTTACAATCTGGACACGGGCGAGATCCTTTGCTCCAAAAATATGGACGGAAGGCTGGACCCCGCCGCCTTCACCAAGCTGATGACTGCGCTCCTTGCATTTGAATACTACGGTCAGAACGGAAACGTTCAGGTCACCGTTACCGCGGAAATGCTTTCCTCCGCAGGGGGAAACTCCATGCGACTGAAGGAGGGGGAGATCATTCCCTTTGACAGTCTTTTGTCGGGGCTTGTGGTGCAAAACGCCAACGACGCCGCCCTTTGTATTGCTTCTACGGTAGGTGGCAACGTGATCGCCTTCGTGGATATGATGAACGAGCGCGCTGGGCTTTTGGGAATGAAAAACACCTATTTTTCCAATCCCACCGGTGTGGATTCCGCCGCAATGTATACTACGATGCAGGACGTTTTGACCTTGTGCAAAGCTCTGTATCGAGTCAATGATTTTATGCTTTTGGCGGAGACGGAAAAGGTCAGCATCCCTGCTACCAATCTGACCGCCGCTCGCTCTTATACCAATAAAAATGCGCTGATCCCTTATTCTTACGTCACCGATTATTATCTGGAAGACGTTCGCGGTATGATCGCGGGATACACGCCCCGAGCAGGCTATTGCGTGGCAACGGTGCGGGAGCTGAAGGGGAGTAAGACCCTGGTGATCCTCTCCGGCGGTGTGGACCGCAGTGAACGCGGTAACGGAACGGATATTTCCTCTTACCGTGAGGCAAAGGCGCTTTTGGAGTGGGCTGAGGGAAGCTTCGGAATGCGCCGCGTGATGGAGCGTGGTACGGTTGCTTGTGAAAGAAAGGTGCGCCTGGCAAGCGGCGTTGACCATATGATCCTGGTTACGGGGGAGTCTCTTGATAAGCTTTTGCCCCTGAATGCGGATCTTTCTACGGAGATCACCACCGAGATCCGCACCCAGCGTGATACGTACACGGCACCCATTATCGAGGGAACCACTTACGGTGAAATGGACGTTTTGTATCAGGGCGAGGTGATCGGAACCGTCCCCCTGGTGGCGAAATCCAATATCGGTCTGTCACGTTGGCTGGTAGCCTGGGATGCGGTGGTTCGATTTTTCTCCCACGGTCCGGCAAAGGTGGTATTGATCCTGGTGATCTGTGGCATCGTGCTTTACATTGCCGGTTTGATCTACGCAGTTTGCGAGCAGAATCGGCGTAAAAACAGAGAAAAGAATCGCGCCATCAAGGAAGCACTTCAAATCGAAAATCAGCGTATGAAGAAGGTTCGTGAGCGGGAATTGCTGGATAGCCAGAAGCGTATGCGTAAAATGAGAAGCGCCCTCCGCGCAGGGTTCCAGGTGCTCAACGGTGATGATGAGAGTCTGGACCGCACGAAAAAGGCGAGAGGAAATAAAAAAGCTCCTCCCTCCAAAGCGGTTGCCAAGGTTCCCGAAAAGTACCGTGCCGCCAATCGCAGACCGGCACAGAGCAATCTGTCTCAAAAATCGGGAAAAACACCTTCTTCCGGTATGAAGAGAGAAGCGTACCGCACGGGAAGACCTGCTCGTCCCTCCCAGGCGAAACGCCCCGTTTCCCGTCCTTCAGCCACGGATCCGCGGAAAAACGGAAACGGTAAAAAATAGAATCATTTTTCCAAAAAGCCCTTGACAAAAGGGCTTTTTTTTGTTACAATCTTTTTTGCAATTTTTGAGTATATGGGCCTTTAGCTCAGCTGGTCAGAGCAGCCGGCTCATAACCGGTCGGTCCGGGGTTCAAGTCCCTGAAGGCCCACCACCGGTTCAAAAATTCATATAGAGGTATAGCTCAGTTGGGGAGGTTTGCGACCGCGCGAAAGCGATGAAGGGAGCAAAAAGGAGTGGCAGCAACACAGCGATTGGCGAGCCGAACAGGCGAAGGCAGAGATGATGTTGCAACAGGAAGAGCAGCGGTTCCGCTGCAACCTCAGCAAAAGCCATATCAGCATTCAGTAAAATTTCAATATAGGGGTATAGCTCAGTTGGTAGAGCAGCGGTCTCCAAAACCGCGTGCCCAGGGTTCAAGTCCTTGTGCCCCTGCCAAAACAAAAGACACCACGAAAGTGGTGTCTTTTGTTTTGCTATGAGTATATGGTTTGAACCCGCAGGCACGCGGGAGCGTGTCCACGGGCGGATCGCAAGAAAAAGCCATGTTATGGCTTTTTCGCAGTGATTCGACAGCCGACACCCGCTGAAAGCGAGCCGAATGGCGAAGCTCGAAGCGTCGGTGTCAATGTCCAGTCCTTGTGCCCCTGCCACAGAAAAACGGCTTAAACACTGTGTTTAAGCCGTTTTTTGTCAATTCTTCAGTATAAAAAGCAGATTTGCATCTTTACCAGCGGGTTTCCTGTTCGATTTTGACTCTCTGGGTGTTTTTGCATTTAACACAGTGATAACTTGTGAGAAGATTGCCGCCATTGTATTGATGGTGCTTCATATTGTCCTGAACGTCGCCGCATTTTTCGCACTTGTAGCAGTAGGTGTAGGCTCGTTCCGTAGGATTTTGCGATACGATCACAGCGCCTTCGATTGCCGCGGCGTAATAAGTGGGCTCTTTTTGCTCTTCTTGCACGGGCTCATTTTGGGGTTCATCCTCGGTAACTTTTTCCGTGGTTTCTTCTGTTTTTTCCATCTCCAAGGTTTCGGTTTTGCTTTCTTCTGTTTTGGTCGCTTCTTTTTCTTCTTTTTCCGAGCAGGAAAAAAGAGTAAGACAAAGGGTAAGGGCGACGAGGGTGCAGATCCATTTTTTCATTGTGTTTTTCATAACGATTCTCCTTTTAATTTTTTTACGGGTTTTCCCGCAATGAAATACGAATTTTTTCGGCATAGCCTTCAAGCTCCGCTTTGTGATAACGATTGGCAAATTCGGCAAGGTCAATGTTTTCCTTTACAAAATCGCTTACCGCCTGCAAGGCTTTTGGTTCTTCTTTTGTTTCCCCACGGTAGTATTCCACATCGAGAGGCAGAACGTATTGCTTTTCTTTTCTCAGAATTCCTTTTTCCAAGGAATAACCGACGACGTTTTCTTCATCAGCGTCCAAAAATACAAAAGGTCGATCCTTTTCGTCACATTCGCAAACGAGATCCCCCTTTTTAAATGGGTGTGGGATGGCTCTGTTTCCGCTTTCAAAGCATAAAACGGTATATGGCTTGTAAAAGGCACCAAGATTTTGTACCCACTCCGCATTTCCTTTTCCGTCAAGGCAAAGATTGCATGTCTCGCGTTTTTCAAGATTAAATTTACTTAAATGAATATAGAAACCGTAGTTTCCTTTTAACAATCGAGTGACTTCTTTTTGAAACTTAGGATAAGTCAAAAGCATCCCCGCCCTCAGAGGAGGATCAGGTGCATCGGGGGAAGGGGCGATCTCGCAAAAATAAATACAGCCCTCTTCCGCTGAGTCAAAGCTTTGCACCATTTTTTCCTCTGCCGAAATATATTCTTTCAGCAAAGAGTGTAGGGTGGTTTCTTCCGCCGCCCGTCCGCATTCCGCAGGGAGTGTGATCTCTTCGTCGGGCATCTTTTCCATCAAACGCCGAAAGGCATCGTGCTTTTCGTTAAGATTGATATGTCCGCAGCTTTCGATCACCCTTGCCGCCTCAAGGGAAGTAAATTGAAAACCGATCTTTTCCAAATGTTCCGCCACATCTTTCGAATTTAAATACTGATATACGTTCATTTTTTCCTCCTAAAAAATATCCCATAGGCTTTGATATCAGAATATCAAAACCCATGGGATAAAAAGAGGACATAAGAAGCGGAGTGAAAATTCACTCCGCTTCTTCTATAAAAACCTTTGAGTTTTGTTAATTATTATCCAAATCATACGCATGACAAAAGTGGTCAATTGCAGTTTTCAAATCATTCAACGTGCGGCTCCACTGAGCAATTCCTGCGGGATGATAACTGTAAAGGATGTAAAAAGGTTTCCCTTTTAACTTGTGTTGATATAACGAAATATCCGACTGTGCAGTTTTATTCTCCCAAAGACAAATACCTTTATCGTAAAATTGATTTAACGCGTTCCAAAACGATTCCGTTGTAAACTTCCCTTGAACAACCAATAAATTCGGTTCTAAAACGTCCATTTCTTTTAACAACAGTTTAAAACAATTGTCTTTCATGGATTTATTGTGTTGCAATCCATTCACTTTCTCGGGATCGTCAGAAAAAGCACATTTGTAATAGTTGGTCAGTGCAAAATGAGTAAATAATTCTTCATGCATTCTCAAGTCTTTTCGCGCCCAACTTTTCGGTTGCTCACGCTTTAATATCATTGCTAATGTATACAGTGTTTTAGGATAATGTTGTTTGCTTGCGTCATCCAAAGTACGACAAGGTTCTTCTAATGTTGTATGGCTATTTGTGCCTTCTTGTCCTAGCATAAGAACTTTTGGATATTTACCGCTCCCATAATTTTCACCTACACGAGTCGCAAAGTCAAATAAAATCTTTGGTTTCTCCATACCTTCGGAGCATTTGTCAAAAAAAGGACAGATGCCATTGTCAGAATAATGCTCTTCATAAACTTGATTCAGTTTTTCAACATAGTATTTTTGATCTTTCATTTGGCAATTCTCCTCCTTTTTTCCATTCTACCTCACCCCTCATAATTCGTCAAGGCGGATTTGAGGTCGGTCTTGATCTGATCGGCAAGGGATGCGGGAGAGAGAACTTTTACGTGCAGGGCGTATTGGAGCGCCCAGCGCCGCAGACTTTTTCGGGTCACCGCAAACGGGACCAAGTCCTTGTGCCCCTAAAAAAATAACGACTCTGATGAGTCGTGATTTTTTTATCCAAGCCGTAAGGTGCGGTACAGCATAGCCGCGTTGACAGAGCGTATCAAACGGTGATTTTTGCGCGGCTGCCGCCCTCGGGAAGCTTTTCTACGAGGATTTTTTTATCGGTCCTCTTTTTCAGCTCCTCCACGTGGGAGATGATGCCTACCAGACGGTCACCGTCCGTGAGCTCCTGCAGGGTGCGGATGGCAAGCTGAAGAGAATCCTCGTCCAGCGTACCAAAGCCCTCGTCCACAAACATGGTATCCAGTCGCACACCGCCGGAGGAGGACTGGATCTCATCGGAAAGCCCCAATGCCAAGGATAGGGAAGCCTTAAAGGATTCACCGCCCGAGAGGGAGGAAACGGGTCTCTTTGAGCCATTGGTATGGTCGATAATATCCAGATCAAGCCCCACCTGTCCTCTTTTTCCGTATTCCTCACGGCGGATCAGGGAATATTGCCCATCGCTCATCTTTTGCAAACGAAGATTGGCGCGGTGCAGAATACGATCCAAATATCCCATTTGTACGTAGGTTTCAAATTGTACCCGTTCTTTTCCTTTGATTCCGCCGTTCGCCGTCTGATCCAAAGCACTCATCCAGGAAACCTTCTTTTCCAGAGCGGATTGAGTATCCTTGATGCGGGTCATACTGTCCAGACAGCTCTGATTGGAAGTCAAGCGTGAGGCGGTAGCCTCCTTGGTCTTCACAAATGCGGCAATTTGAGCATCCAGTTTATTTTTGCGTTCTTTTTCGGAATCCAAATTCACGTCGCAAACGGTTTTTACAACCTCTTCCAGGGTGCGGATCTCGCCCTGAAGGGAGCTTAATTTAGTGCTATGCTCTTGGTAGCGATCGTTTGCCGCCTTCTGCGCATTTTGCAGAGTCTCTTTTTCCTTTTTCAGCCCATCTATGGCAAGAGTTGCCTCCTTTTTGCTTCCGAAACGAATCTCCTTGGAAAGCGCTTGAAGCTGTTTTAATTGTTCTTCCTTGGCTGTCGCATCCGTGGTTAAAAGCTTCTCCAGGCTTTGCAGATCTTGTTTTGCTTTCTCCAAGTGATTCTTTTCATCGGGCAGAGCCTTTTCCAGGCGCTCCTTTTCTTTTTGCTTTGCATCTTCCGCACGGATCGCCTCAATTACCGAAATCTTTTCATCCTTTGCTTGGCTGGAAGCTTTGCTGCAAAGCTCTTCTGCCGAGGAGAGGTCATGATTGCCGAAAAGACCTTTCATTTCTTTTTCCGCAGAAGTTTTCGCATGCTCGCAGGTGGCAATCAGAGTCGCGCATTCGCGGGAAGCTTTGTCGGCCTCGCCTTGCGCCCGTTCTGCTTCAGCCTTGCTCTCGTTCAGCTCTGCCTCGGAGGGAGCGTCCTCCGATAAGGTGGCAGGCGCAGGATGGGAAAGAGAGCCACAAACAGGGCAGGGGGCGTCTTCTTTCAGTTCTGTTGCAAGGATTCCCGCCTGCGCGCACAGGAAAGCGCGGTTTTTCCGATCAAACACGTTTTTTGCTTCTTCCCACAAGGTGATGCACTGCTTTGATTTTTCCTGCTTTGCCGCCAAGTCTTTGCAGACTTCTCGGTATTCTTTAAGACTGTCGGAGAACTCATCCATTTTTTCGATGCGCCGGGTAAGATCAGCCTTCTTTGCTTCTAATTTTGCCTTATTTTCACCTGCTTTTTGCAGATCGAGAATACGCGCTTCATTCGCCTTGATGAGTTCCTCTTTTTCTGCAATCGAGGAAGCGAGAGATTCTTTTTTGCGCTTATTTTCCTCCAGTGCCGTCTCCAGTTTTGCCACACTGTTTTTCAGTTCGTCCAATTTACTGTAGCGAGGAAGCTCTGCTTTAATGGTGGCAATTTGCTTTTCTTTTTCTTCTTGCAGAGGAAGGTTTTTATCTTGCGCTTCTTTTTCTGCGGTAGCCTCGTCCAGTAAGGCGATCACAGCCGGAAGAGAGGCTTTTTTCTCTTCCAGATTTTTCACATTCTTCGCATACTGTTCGCCAATGCCGATCTGACGGTTTACCTCTTCCAGCTTCTTTTGCGCTTCTTCGATTCGCTTTTGCAAAGCGTCGTCGATTTCTTTATCGCTTTCCAGAAGCTTTTGAACTGCCGCGATGCATTCCTCAATGGGGGGCTTGGCGTGTTTCACCTCGGCAAGAAACTCTTTATCCGCGCACTCTTCGGAAAAACTGACGTTATTGGCAACGAATGCAAATTCCTTCACCGAGTTATCGTAAAGGTCGTTGACCTCCTTCGCATCGCTTTTGATCCGTTCCTGAACTCTTTCGTAAAACTCGGTACAAAAGATCTTTCGAAAGATCTTGATGCGTTCATCGGTGGGAGCGTTAAGGGTATTGTAAAAATCCCCTTGAGCGATCATTGCCACTTGCATAAATTGATCCCGCTTCAGTCCGATGATTTCCTCAATCTTCTCGTCCACAGCGGACTTTTTGCTCAGTATCGAGCCGTCCGGAAGCGTGAGCGTAGCGGATGCATTTTGAGTGGTAAAGCCGACCCCCTTTTCCTTCGGGCGTTCATAATCGGGATTTCTGCAGATTTTGTAGACCTTTCCGTCGTATTCAAAGGTTAATTCTACAAACGTTTTGGTATCGTTGGCAGCATATTTGGATCGAATGGTATTGTTCTTTCCTCTCGATTCTCCGCTGACTCTATCGTAAAGAGCGTAGGTGATGGCATCAAAAATGGAGGTTTTTCCTGCGCCGGTCACACCGCAGATCAGATAAAGGCCGCTTTTTCCCAGATTTTCCAGATCCAGCTCTTGAATTCCGGCATAGGGGCCGAAGGCACTCATTACAAGCTTTAAGGGTCTCATTTTTCATCACCTCTCATTTCTTCCAGAATTTTTCCCATATAGGCGGCTTGTTCTTCATTCAGATCCGCCCCGTTTTGCTGCTTGAAGAATTCGCAGAAAATTTCAAAGGGATCCGTCTTCTCCGTGGCACTGCCCATAACCGAGCCGGTGGCGCGGGTACGGGTGTTGTCATAGGTCATACAAAGAAAGTGTGGGTAGCACTGCCGCAGTCTTCCCGCCGCGTCCATAATATCCCCCTCGTCGGTGAGGATCACACGGACGTAAGAATTCTGCAGGGCTTCCTTTTTGTAATGGAGGGGATCCGTAAGCTCTGCAAAGGTTCCGCGAATTTCCGTAAGATCGTGGAGAGGCATAAGAGGCGTGGTGCGAATGCTAACCTTTCCTTTTTCACTCAGTTCCACGATCGTCACGCTCTTTTTGTGAGAGGCTTCGGAGAAGGAGTATTTCAAGGGAGTACCGCAATAGCGAATGGTTTCTCTTTCTACCCATTGGGGACTGTGAATATGACCCAGAGCTACGTAATCGAAGCTGTCGAAAACACGGG
>JAZPZL010000062.1:0-4529 GCA_045544655.1 Eubacteriales bacterium | reverse complement strand
AACTCCGCCCTTTCGCGATTTGATACAAATTATCCCTTCGTCGTTTTCCGAATGAAACGGATCTTCTTTTTTTCTGTTGCGTTGGAGCGTTTTTTCCTGTATAATGACGGTATCGGCTTTTGAAAAAGTAGGAGGTTTTCTGATATGAACGAACGAATGAAACGTCAGGGATGGGAAAAATGGTATCCCTTGACTTATCCCGGATATTACGGGGCGGATCTGAGTGTGACGCCTTCCGTAAGCTGTGAGCATTGCCGTCTGGAGCTTTCCCGCCTTCGCGGTCAAAGGATTGAACTGCAAGGCATTTTGAACGGATCGGAGGGGTGCTGCACGCTGGTAGATACGGAGGGAGAGATCCTGGAGCAGTGGGAAAATATGCCGGAAGCCCTTCTTATTCCCGAGAATGCGCTTTTCCTTTATCTGAACAACGATTACGCAAAAAATTCCGATTTCTATATTTCGGTTCCCGCGGGTATTTTCAAAAAGCAAAACGGCTTTTTGTTTTACGAGGATTTTATTCGCCCCGCTTCCTTGGACGAGAACGACTTTTTCCAGGCTTTGCCAAAAGAAAACAGCACCGCGGAAGGCTTCGTTTTGCCCCTTGGGATCGAAAACGCCATCGTTCTGAATCGCTCTACCGCTTTGGATGATTGGAGTATGACGGCGGAATTTACCGCGCTCCAAGGAACGGAGGCGGTGTGCCTGGGAACGCGGATCACCCAAGGGCGTCCCTGTAAGCACGCTTCCTTGTGCTGCGTGGATCTTGCCGCAGGGGAATTGCGCCTGTATCGCGGCAGCAGCGGCTCGGTATTGCCGGAAGAGGTTTTGCAGAGAGCGAGCCTTGACGGCTTGATCCAAAAGGGAGAATTCACCCTGCGTCTGGAGCGGGTCAATCTTGCGATCCGCGCAACGGTGGTCGATCCCGCTACGGGAAAGAGTGTCAGCGTGACACAGCACATTATGCAGCAGGAAACCGAAACGTCCGTGGCAGGCGGTTGCAAAGCGGGAAAAATGTTTGATTCTCCTCAGGTATTCGCCTTGTCCGGCGCGCCCCTGATCCGAAGGCTCTACGGTGTGGCGAAATTCTTACCCAAGGTGATCTTTTTCGGGGACAGCATTACCCAAGGCGCGCACAATTTGCCGGAAAACGGCTGGGCTCAGATGTGCGCCGCTGAGATCGGAAACAGCATTTGCTGCGGCCGTGGCTCGGGAGATCTCTGGAGCTGTCTGAATCAGGTCCGCACCCTGGCGCCTGCGCTTCGCCCCAAGGCGATGGTAGTTACCATCGGTGCCAACAATCGGGAGGACACGGTCTCCTTGGAAACGGTGAAGGGGTTGTACGAGAAATTCGTGCATATTGCCCAATCTCTTGGGATCCTTCTCATTCTGAACCGCATCACCTCCTGCAGACCCCACGTGGATGCCACCAACCGCGTCATCCGTTCCCTGGGAATTCTCGGAAGCCGCTTTGACCTTGCCCTGGTGGAAAACAATGCCGAGGGCGGAAAACGGATCGCGGAGTATTTCGCAGCGGATCAGGTTCACCTCAATACCGAAGGAAACAAGATCCTCCATCGGTATTTTATGCAGGATTTTCCTTGGCTTCGGGAGCTGTAAGCCAAGGGAATATGATAAATTGAATTGAATCAATCGAACGTATTTTGGAGGATGCTATGAGCATAAAATTGTCAGAAGAAAAAATTGAATCCTTTTGCGGAAACGTGATCCCCCTTTGGCTGGAGGGTGAGGATCCGGCGCAAACGCCCGTTCAGTGGGAATGCGACGGTGAGGAGATCCTTTTACTCCGTACCTTTTCCCACGAGAAGGGTGCGGAATCTGCGGCAAACGGTGTTTTGCTCACCTTGATGAAGCCGGGAAAAGCCACGGTTACGGCAAGGATCAACGGGAAGGCGTATCCTTGTCAGGTATCCGTTCGGGAAATGCGGAAAGCCACGCCCGATACGCCCTTGCAGTATTACGTGGGTGATTTTCACGATCACCTTTCCACCATTCATAACCATCAGCTGTTTGCAGAGCGTGATGCAGGCTTTCCCATTGATCTGATCCGTCGGATCAAGGCGGATGAGCGTATGGATTTTGCCGTGCTTTCCGATCACGCCAGCACCACCAACGACCGAGACTTTTTCTTGGGTTTTGCCGAGGCGAGAAGGGAAGAGAGCGGGGATGCGGTGATCCTTCCCGGCAGTGAAGCGGAGGTTACCGTGGTGGAAGAGGATCGCTTCGGCATTCCCTTCAAAAATTCCGGCGAGATCGTTTGTGTCAACTCCTCTCAGTACCGTAATACCCACAGCTGGGAAGCTTTTTACAAGGTAATGGCGGAAGCACCTTACGCCGTGGGCGTATTGGCGCACCCTTATATTGCGGGACACGTGGTCAAGGGCGTGTGGAACTTTTCTCTCCATAAGAACAACGGTCCCGAGCTTCGACGACTGATCAAGGGAATCGAAAGCGGCAACGGCGGACTTCGACACGCCAATCCCATCAATGAATATATGTACTCCCTTGCTTTGGATAACGGCTTTCGCGTTTCCCTTACCTGCGCCAGCGACTGCCATACCCCCAAGTGGGGCTACGATGTTTTCCCCGGTAAAACGGTAATAATGGCGTATGAAAAGAGCAAGGAAGCCTTTTTGGAGGCACTGTTTGCCCGCCGCTTCTACGCGACGGAAAGCGGAAACGTGAAGGTGGATTACACCGTCAACGGAATGAGAGGCGCTTCCACCCTGCCCCTGACCGATACCTACCGCTTCCACGTGAGCGCGACTCTGTTCCACGAAGCTCCCGACTGCACCCCCACGGGGCTTCGGGTGATCTCCGACTACGGAAGGATCGTGGCAGAATTTGAAAACGAGGACTTTTCCTCCTTCGATTTTGAGATCCGTTCCGAAACTGCCCGCTATTTCTACCTCCGCTTTACGGATGCGGAAGGTCGCCGTACCTGGTCCTGCCCCGTGTGGACCTCCCGTCCTTGCGATCCTCCCACTCAAAAGGAATACGTACCCCTGGATAAAACGGGCTTTACGGTTCTGGAAGAGGAAAGCGGCAAGGATGCTTCTGTTCTGGTAAACGGTAATCCTTTGGAAAAGTGGTGCTCTGATCTTCCTTCCGCTTCGTACCTGATGGATATGAAGGAGGAGAAGGAGATCTCCGCTTTGGGACATTATTCTCCCTACGTGATCCGCAAGGAGTGCAAGGAGCTGGGCGTGGATATGTGTGAATTCGTTGCACTGTTCGTCAGCAAATTTGAAATCTCCACCAGTCTGGACGGTGTTCACTTTGAGCCTTGCGCCCAAGGTCAGCTCCGTGTGTTCAGTGGGGAAGAGATCATTCCCTTTGCTCCCCGAAAGGCGCGCTACGTCCGCTTCCGTGCCATCAATACCACCGGCGCAGAGTGGCGAAAGGCATACGCCGACCGTCATTTGCAGATCGCAGAGCTGAGCGTCTTTGCATAAACGAAAACTCCCGATCGGGCTTCCGACCGGGAGTTTTTTATTGTTTCTTGACTGGGAGAGCATTGTGTGCTACAATATTTCCCGGAATAACCTTCGTAAGAATTCAGGTGTTGATTATGAAAAAAAGGCGATACTCCATCTCCACTACCCAGGTGATCCTGCTCAGCTTTTTGGTGGTGATCCTGCTGGGGGCGGTGCTTCTGACCCTTCCGATCAGCTCGGCAAGCGGCAAGGCTACGCCCTTTATAGACGCGCTCTTTACAGCCACCACCTCTACCTGCGTGACGGGGCTCGTGGTCGTTCCCACCGTCTCCTCCTGGAGCACCTTCGGGCATATCGTGATCCTCGTTTTGATCCAGGTGGGCGGACTCGGTGTGGTCACCATTATGTCCGGCATTATGATCCTTTTTCATCGGAGAATGGGCATCGGTGACCGTCTCCTTTTGCAGGATGCCTTTAATCTGAATTCTCTTTCGGGAATGATCTCCTTCGTCAAAAAAGTGGTCTTGGGAACCTTTCTCATTGAGGCGCTCGGCGCTCTGCTGTATATGACCGTGTTCGTTCCCCGTTTCGGTGCAAGGGGGATCTGGATCTCCGTATTCAATTCGATTTCCGCTTTTTGTAACGCGGGGATCGATATTATGGCGGAAAACAGCCTTTGCGATTTTGCTACGAATCCCACGGTCAATTTCGTAACCTGCACCTTGGTCGTTTTAGGCGGTATCGGCTATATCGTTTGGTGGGACGTGCTGCGCTTGGTGCGCCTTGCCTCCACCAAGCGCGTCAGGCTGTTTCGTGATCTGACCCTGCAGAGTAAAATCGCCATTTCCGCAAGCTTAGCGTTGATTCTGGTGGGTGCGGCGTTGTTCTTGATCTTCGAGTTTGACAATCCCTTGACCATCAAGGATTATTCTCTTTTTGATAAGATCCAGGTATCCCTCTTTCAATCCGTAACCACCCGTACCGCAGGCTTTGCCTCGGTCCCTCAGGAGAATCTGACCAATGCTTCCGCCATTGTTTGCCTTCTTCTGATGTTTATCCGCGGGTCCCCCGTGA
>JAZPZL010000061.1:0-4301 GCA_045544655.1 Eubacteriales bacterium | reverse complement strand
ATGGCTACGATCCGACTTATATGACGATAGCTCAGTCGAGGCGCTTTATAGCCGAGCTTCGCCGTATAAGGCAGGAGTTTCAGGGCAGACCCACTCCAATTTCGCACCTTGAAAGGCTTTCGGGTGCGCTTGGAAACGTTCAGCTCTACGTTAAGCGAGAGGACCTGAACCATTCGGGCGCTCACAAGCTCAACCACTGTATGGGCGAGGCGCTTCTTGCAAAGTATATGGGCAAGAAAAAGGTAATTGCCGAAACGGGTGCAGGTCAGCACGGCGTTGCTCTTGCGACGGCTGCGGCTTACTTCGGTCTTGAATGTGACATCTACATGGGCTCGGTCGACATAAAGAAGCAGGCTCCGAACGTTGCACGAATGAAGATACTCGGCGCAAACGTCGTTGAGGTCACTCACGGTCTTCAGACCTTGAAGGAAGCGGTGGACGCTGCTTTTGAAGCGTACAGCAAGGAATATAACGATGCGATCTACTGCATCGGCTCCGTTCTCGGTCCCCATCCCTTCCCCATGATGGTGCGCGATTTCCAGAGCGTCGTCGGTATTGAGGCAAGAGAGCAGTTCATTGAAATGACCGGCCATCTGCCCAGCGCCATCGTAGCTTGCGTAGGCGGCGGCTCCAATGCGGCAGGGCTCTTCTCGGGCTTCCTTAACGATCCCGTCGATATCTACGGAATCGAGCCTCTCGGCAGAGGACCTAAGCTGGGCGATCACGCTGCGAGTCTGAAATACGGTACCGAAGGCATCATGCACGGCTTCAACAGCATTATGTTGAAGGATGAAAACGGCGAGCCCGCTCCCGTTTACTCCGTTGCCAGCGGTCTGGATTATCCCTCTTCCGGTCCCGAGCATGCGTTCCTGCAGTCCATCGGCAGAGTCAAGTACGACGTGATCGACGATGAGGAGACCATTGACGCCTTCTTCAAGCTTTCCCGTATGGAGGGCATCATTCCCGCCATTGAAAGCTCTCACGCCGTTGCCTTCGGTATGAAGCTTGCCAAGGAAATGGATCACGGTTCCGTTCTTATCAACCTCTCCGGCAGAGGCGATAAGGATATGGACTACGTTATTGAAAATTACGGCATCCGCTAAAAAAGAAAGTCACCCCATCGGGTGACTTTCTTTTTACTTTTCCTTATAATATAATAAGCAGTGACAGTAGCCTTCAAATTCGGGATCCTTGATCTGGTCGCGGAATTCCTTGCACATGCACTTGGTATCCGGTGAGATTTCCCTGCGGCAGGGACAGAATCCGCCCTTTTCCTTCAGTCCGTCTTGGATCATTTTGACGATGGCTTCATCCTCGTTCAGGCGAATCTTCATCCACGGATCTCCTTGATGATCAGGTCCAGAGCGTCTCTGGGGTAAAGACCGGTCTTCTGCTTGATCAGCTGTCCGTCTTTGAAAAAGACGAGAGTGGGAATGGCGTTGATGCTGAAGCGGTCTGCAAGGGCAGGCTCCTTGTCAACGTTTACCTTCATTACCGTAATGTCCGAGATCTCGCGATCGACCTCCTCCAGAATAGGGGCGATCATACGGCAGGGACCGCACCAATCTGCCCAAAAATCCACGATGGTGGTTCCGGGGGTATTTTGGATCTCTGCATCAAAATTAATTTTGGTCAATTCTTTCATAATTTTCAGTCTCCCTTCTTGACTTTTCACCTTTATTATACCATAATAACTAAAAAAGTAAATGTATTTTGGAGATAAAAATGATTCTGAAAATTGAAACGCTTTCAAAGATCATCTTCGGTGCCCAGTCCGTCGCGGAAGAAGAAGGGAAGATCGTGATCCGCCGATATACCGAGGCGCAAGCAGATTCTCTGTGGGGAAAAATGACTTGGGCGCAAAGAAGACCGACTTCCGTTTATTTTGAATTCGAGACCGATGCGGAAAGCCTTTCCATTTCCTATCAGGGAGCGTTGACGGATGCTTCTGTAGGATTTTTGAATTTCTCTCTCTTCGAAAACGATCTTTTGACGGGACACTACGCTTTGGATCCCGTACAAAAGCCGGAGGGTGCCAAGCTTATTGAGTTCCCGGACGGAGAAGTGAATTTTACTTTGCAAAAGGGAATGAAGAAGGTAACGGTGTATCTTCCCTTGATGGTGATCGAGCTGACCTCTGTTTCTATTTCCGACGGTGCAAAGATCATTCCTTGCAAGCGTAGCGGCAAAATGGCTGTGTATGGGGATTCCATTTCCGAGGGCTTCTACAGCGAGGTAACCGGTATGGGCTATTTCGATCAGCTTTGTCGGATGATGGACTGTGAGGGCTACAATTTTTCCGTGGGCGGATCCAAATTCCGTCCCGAATACGTGCCTGAGAATTCCGTTCCCGATTGCGACCGATATCTGGTCGCTTTCGGCACCAACGATTTTCGCCGTTCTACCAAGGAGGATTTCGACGCCGCGATGCCGGAGTTTTTCAGAAGACTCTTTTCTCAGGTTACCGAAAAACCGGTGTACGTAATTCTGCCGATCTGGCGAAAGGTGGAGCGGAACGTTTATGCATACGGTGCGGATCTTTTTTCAGTTCGCGATGCCATTGCCGCCGAAGTGGAAAAATATCCCAATGCCGTAATTATAAACGGAAGAGAATTATCTCCCCGCGCTATGGCTTTTATGAAGGATGCGACCCATCCGAATTCCCTTGGTCACACCCATTACGCGTTGAATTTGGAAAAGCGCATTCGTGCGTATGAAAAAGATCGGAAAGGGAAGAATAGTTGAAAACGAAACGAAAAGGACGGATGTTTGCCATACTCGTCATTCTTATATCTTTACCGATTCTTTTATATGTGACCGTCAATCTCTATGCACGTCTTTCCACGGAGGATGATCTGTATTATATAGAGGAAGCGTCTGCGATCACCAAAAAGCCGGACGTCATCCTTGTCCTTGGGGCGGGCGTTCGCCCAAACGGATCTCCTTCCAATATGCTGGAGGATAGACTTCTGACGGCATATCGCTTATACGAATCAGGGATTTGTGAAAAGATTCTGGTCAGCGGAGATCATGGAACCGAGTATTACGATGAGGTCAACGTAATGAAATCCTATCTCGTGGAAAAGGGTGTACCATCGGAAAACGTGTATATGGATCACGCCGGCTTTTCAACTTACGATTCCATTTACCGTGCAAAGGCGATATTCGGAGTGAAGCGTCCCTTGATCGTAACCCAGGAATATCATTCCTTCCGTTCCATGATGATCGCAAACCATCTGGACCTGGATCCCATAGCCGTTGCTGCTCCGATTTTGTCAAGCAATGTGAAGGTATATCCCAAGCAGACCTGGTATTCCTTCCGTGAAACGATGGCAAGAGTGAAGGATTTCTTCTGGTGTATCGCAAAACCGGAACCGACTTTTTTGGGAGAGCCGATCTCTTTGCAAGCCGGCGGAGATCTGACCAATGATAGGAAAACGCTGTAAGTCTTGTTGCTTTTGCACAGTTGGAGCCTGCTGTGTTTTGGCAGCAATTGTAGAAAAAGCGAAAAAACGAAAAAAGTGGAAAAAAATCGTCAAAAAGGGTTGACAAGAGAGGGAAGATTTGATAAACTGTAACTCCACCGCACGAGAGCGGGGGGCAAACTGAAAAGCGAAGAAAAAGTTTTTTTTGAGGAATTTCAAAAAAGTACTTGACAAAGCGGATCGGTTTGGATATAATAGAAAAGCTGCGGTTGACGCGGCAGGCGAACCTTGAAAATTGAACAACAAAGACGAAAATGTACAAAGACAAAGCACGATTAGTGGTAAGAGATTACTTTTAATTGTGTGGAAGCTTTAGTCATTCCTTAAGAAAAATACAAACCAGAAACAAAGTAATTGAGCAATCAATAACTCTAAAAGATTTTAGCTGACCTCGGTCAGATAAGATACCATTTTTAGAGAGTTTGATCCTGGCTCAGGATGAACGCTGGCGGCGTGCTTAACACATTCAAGTCGAACGGGCGACGGGGAGCTTGCTCCCCTGAGCTAGTGGCGGACGGGTGAGTAACGCGTGAGTAACCTGCCTTTCTCTGGGGAATAACATCGCGAAAGTGGTGCTAATACCGCATAACGTATTCGGGTCGCATGGTCTGAATACCAAAGGATTTATTTGGAGAAAGATGGGCTCGCGTCTGATTAGGTAGTTGGTGGGGTAAAGGCCTACCAAGCCGACGATCAGTAGCCGGACTGAGAGGTTGAACGGCCACATTGGAACTGAGATACGGTCCAGACTCCTACGGGAGGCAGCAGTGGGGAATATTGGGCAATGGGCGAAAGCCTGACCCAGCGACGCCGCGT
>JAZPZL010000060.1:0-2835 GCA_045544655.1 Eubacteriales bacterium | reverse complement strand
AATCAAAAAGATTCTATTCTTGTTTGAGTTTTTCCAAAAGCTGTTTCTCGGTGAGAACGGGGATGCCCAGCTCGTTTGCCTTTTTCAGCTTGCTTCCCGCTGCCTCGCCCGCTACCACGAAGCTGGTTTTGGAGGAGACGGAGCCGGAGACCTTTCCTCCTGCATCTTCGATCATACGGGATGCCTCGTCCCGCTTCAGGGTGGGGAGGGTTCCGGTGAGAACGAAGGTCTTTCCCGCAAAGAGGGTTCCCGCCTGCTTGCCGGAGTAGTTCATATTCACGCCCGCCTTGCGCAGAGCGTCCAGAAGGACGGCGGTTTTTTCGGAGGCGAAGAAGCTCACGATGCTTTCTGCCAAAATCTCGCCGATGTCGTCTACGGTGCAAAGCTCTTCCACCGTTGCCTTTTGCAAATTCTCCATCGTGCCGAAGCGCTTTGCCAGAACGGCAGAGCTTTTTTCTCCGATGCCTCGGATGCCCAGGGCGTAGATCAGACGGGAAAGGCAAAGGCTTTTACTGGCTTCAATGGCTTTTTTTAGCTTTTCGATGCTCTTTGCTCCCATTCCTTCCAGGGCTGCGGCTTTTTCCGAATCAAAGGTATAAAGGTGGGCGATGCCCGTGATGATACCGTTTTGCAAAAAGGCCTTCACTACGGCGGGACCCATACCGTCGATATTCATTGCCCCTTTTGAGGCAAAGTGGATCACGTTCCGCTCCAGCTGTGCGGGGCAGGATGCATTTGTACAGCGAATGGCGGCGGCATCCGCATCGCGGAATACCTTTTCTCCGCAGGAGGGGCAGGTGTCGGGGAATACGAAGGGGACGGATCCTTCCGGGCGCTCCTTGGTCTCCACCCGCACTACCTCGGGAATGATCTCGCCCGCTTTACGAACGATGACCGTATCGCCGATGCGGATGTCCTTTTCACGGATGAAGTCCTCGTTGTGCAATGTGGCGCGGGAAACGGTAGTGCCTGCAAGGCGCACGGGGGCAAGCTCTGCAGTGGGAGTCAGGACTCCCGTTCTGCCTACCTGCACGGTGACGTCAAGAAGCTTGGTGGGCTTTTCCTCCGGCGGATACTTAAAGGCGATCGCCCACTTGGGAACGTGGGGCAATTCCCCCAGTTCCTCCCGCTGGTGAAAATCGTTGGTTTTTACCACCGCACCGTCAATATCAAAGCTCAGCTCCTCCCGATTCTCACCGCGGCGGACGATCTCGTCGTAGATGGCAGCGTTGTCCTCGAGAATGACGAAGGGGGAGACCTTAAAGCCCAGCTCCTTCAGCCAATTCAGACTTTCCTCGTGGGAGGAGAAGGTCTTTCCCTCTACGGACTGAATATTGAAGATCAGAATATCCAGCTCTCTTTTTGCGGTGACGGTGCTGGACAGCTGTCGCAGAGAGCCTGCCGCTGCATTGCGGGGATTGGCAAACAGCTGCTCCCCCAAAAGCTCCCGCTCTTCATTGAGCTTTACAAAGCTCTTTTTCGGCATAAAGACCTCGCCCCGCACCACAAGGTGTGGAACGGCCTCCTTCAAAACGAGGGGGATGGAGCGAACGGTCTTCAGATTTTCCGTTACGTCTTCTCCCACCAGACCGTCTCCGCGGGTGGCACCGCGAAGGAATCTTCCGTCCACGTATTCCAAAGCCACGGAAAGACCGTCGATCTTGTATTCCACCGCAAACCGAGGATTCTTTACCTTTTCCCGGAGGTCATCCAGAAAATCGAAAAGCTCGTCGCGGGAAAATACGTTGGCAAGACTTTTCAAGGGTACGGAATGGGTGTATTTTTCAAACTTCTCCAGTACGGCACCGCCCACTCTGTGGGTGGGGGAGAGGGGATCGTCCAGCTCGGGATGCTCTCGCTCCAGCTTTTCCAGCTTTTTGTACAGCATATCGTATTCGTAATCGCTGACCGTGGGTTGATCCAGAACGTAGTATTCGTAGGATAGGCGGGTGAGTTTCTCCCGCAGGGCGCACATCTCTTCTTTGACGGATTTGTGTTCCATGGAGTCCTCCGTATTTTTTTGATTGTTTTTATTATATCCTTTCTTTTTGGATAAGACAATCCAGGAAGAAAAAAATGAAAAAACGGAAAAAAATGAAAAAACGCCACTTGACAAGCTTGACTTTTTGTGTTATTGTAATATACTGCACTATAATCGCGGTACATTCGGCTTTTGCAGGAAAGTTTGTGAAAACGCCGTAAAGAGATGGAAAATTTTTGTAAACTTTTGCTATGTGCAAATGTAAAATTTTCTATCACCTTCCTTATTTATAGAAAGACGTGTAATTTTTTTCGGGAAATTGCAAAAAGGAAGGCGTGCCCAACCGTTAAGACGACAAAAACAAAGAAGGAGAGGTTGACTATATGCTGATGACCCATCCCCAGAAATGCGGAACCAACGTTCGTTACAGCTTTGCGAAAAACGACGAACCGCTGAATCTCCCCAATCTGATCGAGATTCAGAAGGAGAGCTTTGAATGGTTCCTGAAGGAAGGACTGATGGAGGTTCTTCGCGACATTTCTCCCATCGTGGACTACTCCGGAAATCTTCTCATTGATTTCGTGGATTTCACGGTGGAAAAGACTCCCAAGTATTCCATTGAGGAGTGCAAGGAGAGAGACGTAAACTATGCAGTTCCCCTGCGCGTGACCGTTCGACTGACCAATAAGGTTACGGGCGAGATCAAGGAGCAGGAGATCTTCATGGGCGATTTCCCTCTGATGACCGAGAACGGCACCTTCCTGATCAACGGCGCAGAGCGTGTAATCGTATCTCAGATCGTTCGTTCTCCCGGCATCTACTATCAGAAGATGCAGGAGAAGAGCGAGAAGGTG
>JAZPZL010000059.1:0-3750 GCA_045544655.1 Eubacteriales bacterium | reverse complement strand
ATGGCTACGATCCGACTTGGAAAAGCTTTCCTGCGAGGAAGTAAAGGTGAAGGTGATCCACGCCGCAGTCGGCGGTATTACCGAGAACGACGTTATGCTTGCCGCCGCTTCTCAGGCGATCATCGTTGGCTTCAACGTGCGTCCTGACAGAGGTGCAACCGAAAGTGCTGCTCAGAATGAGGTCGATATCCGTACTTACCGTATCATTTACGAGTGCCTGGAAGAGATCGAAAAGGCAATGAAGGGTATGCTTGCGCCCACCTTCCGTGAGAACGTGCTGGGTCAGGCAGAGGTTCGTCAGACCATTCGCGTACCCGGTGTGGGTGTTATCGCAGGCTCTTACGTGATCGACGGTAAGGTGACCCGCAACAGTATGATCCGTGTGCTTCGCGACAGCGTCGTGATCTTTGAGGATAAGATTTCCTCCCTCAAGCGTTTCAAGGACGATGCCAAGGAGGTTGCACAGGGCTACGAATGCGGTATCGGTCTCGAGAAATTTAACGATATCCACGTAGGTGACGTATTGGAAGCCTACATTATGGAAGAGGTTCAGAACTGATCCTCGTTGAAAGGAATTTATGAATCACAGACAGGAACGGGTAAACGATTCCGTTGCCCACGAGCTGGGAGATATCATCCGCGAGGTCAAGGACCCGCGGGTGACCTCCGCGTTTGTAACCATCAATGCCGCGCGAGTGACCCCCGATCTGAAGTATGCCAAGATTTACTTCGGTATTATCGTGGGTGACCCCGAAGAAGTGCAGAAGGGTCTGGAGTGCGCCTCCGGCTTCTTGCGTTCTTCCCTTGCCAAGCGCCTGAACCTTCGTCAGACCCCCGAGCTTACCTTTATTTACGATAGGTCTGCGGAGCACGGCGCACACATCGCGCAGGTTCTGAAGGATTTGAATGTGAATGGAACAGAAAATAAAGAACAATAATTTAAAAGAAATTTCCGATATGCTGCTGGAACCCGACTTCGATCGGGTTCTCGTGGCTTGCCACCGCTCTCCCGACGGAGATGCAGTGGGATCTTCCCATGCCCTTGCCTACGCCCTGCGCCAAAAGGGAAAACAAGCACGCGTTTTTTGTCCGGATCCCATCGGAAGCGAGTTTTCCTATTTGACCCGTGCTGAGGAAGGGCTTTTTTCCTTTGAGCCGAAGCGCTTCGTTACGGTGGATATTGCATCTCCCGAAATGCTGTGCGGTGCTGAATTTGCTTCCCGGATCCATATTGCCATCGACCACCACAGGATCAATTCCGTGGATAGTCCCGTGAAATACGTGGATGCGGAAAAGGCGAGCTGCGGCGAGATCGTTCTGCAGCTTCTTCGGGAAATGGACGTTTCCTTCGACCGTTATCTTGCCATGGCGCTTTACACCGCCATTTCTACGGATACCGGCTGCTTCCGTTACTCCAATACGAAGGAGGATACGTTTCTTTCCGCCGCGTTTCTTTCCCGATTCGCGCACGAGGGAGATTTTTACGCCATTAATAAGGCGATGTTTGAAACCAAATCCGCACTTCTGCTTTCTTTGGAAAGCTATGCGGCTTCTCATTTTAAAACCGCTTGCGGCGGTGCCGTTGCGTACCTGACGCTGTCTTTGGAAACTCAGAAGAAGCTGGGCGCGGCTTATTCCGATCTGGATACGGTCATCAACGTGATCCGTCAATTGGAGGGGGTCAAGGCCGCCTTCGTTGCAAAGGAGAGGGAAAGCGGCGTATACAAGGTTTCCGTTCGCAGTGAAGCGGGCTTTGACGCTTCGGAGTTTTGTCATACCTTTGGAGGCGGAGGTCACATTGCCGCCGCGGGCTGTACCCTGATGGGAACGGAATCTGAAATTACCGCCCTTCTTTTGAAGGAAGCGGAAAGGAGATTTTCGTGAAAAGCGGAGTTCTTTGCCTCTACAAGGAGAAAGGCTTCACTTCTCACGATGCCGTCGCAAGGGTGCGCCGTCTTTACGGTACGAAAAAAGTCGGTCATACCGGCACTCTGGATCCCCAGGCTACGGGGGTGCTTCCCATTTTGATCGGCAACGCGGTGAAGGCCTGCGATCTGATTCCCGAGGAAAGCAAGATCTACCGCGCAAGGCTCCGTTTCGGAATCGAAACGGATACCGAGGATATTTGGGGAAAAGTGCTTCGGGAGGATCTCGGTCGTCCGACGAAAACTGCTTTGGAACAAGGGACAGCTTCCTTTTTAGGTGAATATATGCAGGTTCCTCCCATGGTCTCTGCAGTAAAGATCGGGGGAAAAAAGCTTTACGAATACGCCCGCGAGGGAAAGGTGATCGAAAGACCTGCCCGCAGGGTGTTCGTACATTCCTTCCGTCTTTTTGATTTTGCCGAGGGGGAAGCGAGCTTTGAAGCGGAGGTCTCCAAGGGGACCTATATCCGCACCCTTCTCACCGATCTTTGCGCCCGCGTAGGGTGTATCGGTGCCATGAGTGAGTTGGAGCGTGTGAAAAGCGGCTCCTTTTCTTTGGAAAACACCGTGACCTTGGAAGACTTGGAGCAAATGACCCTTGAGGAGAGGGAAGAGCTTTTGATCCCTACCGAAGAACTCTTTGCTTCTTTTCCCGTTTTTCAATTACCGTCGTTTTACGATAAGCTGATTGCTAACGGTCAGGCGGTTCTTTGCACAAAGCTGGGGCTGGTTGATGCAGTCCTCGGAACTCGTTACCGTCTGTATCGCGCAGGTGCTTTTTTCGCCTTGGGTGAGATCGTTTCATCCGAAGGTGAATTGCGATTGTTTAAGATCAAGGATTTTCCCGCCGATTCGATCTGAATTTTCCGATCACGCAGAATAGAACGCTTCCTTTGAGGAAAAAATAGTGATACACTATTTTGCTCGGAGGAAACTATGAAAGCTGTAATTTTAGCGGGCGGACGGGGAGAACGCCTCCGTCCCATTACCGATTCCAGACCAAAGCCCCTGGTTCCGGTGCTTGCAAGACCGGTTATGGACTATTGTCTGTCTCTTTTGGCACATCACGGTGTCACGCGAGGATACGTGACTACCCATTACCTTGCCGATCAGATCCGTCATCGGTACGGCGGCGAGGCCTTTGGCGTGACCCTTTCCTATCATTTGGAAACCAAGCCTATGGGTACTTGCGGCGGGGTGAAGCTTTTGGAAAAAGAGCTTTTGTCGGAAGAGCTGTTTTTGGTAATGAGTGGCGACGCCCTTTGTGATTTTGATCTGTCGGACGCCATACGGTTTCACCGTGAAAAGAATGCCGACGTTACCATTATTCTGTCCAGTGTGAAAACGCCCCTTGAATACGGCGTGGTATTGCGGGATACCCTGGACCGCATTTTTGCTTTTTCCGAAAAGCCAGACTGGTCGGAAACCCTTTCCGATCTGGCAAATACCGGTGTTTATATCCTGTCTCCCGCGGTGCTTGCGAAAATACCCGAGGGAAAAACGTTTGATTTTGCAGCAGATCTGTTCCCGTTGCTGCTTCGTGAGGGATATTCCCTTTACGGTTACAAGGATCGGGGCTATTGGTGTGACATCGGAAAGATTCCCACACTGTATCGTTGCAACCTGGACGTTTTGCAGGGAAAAGCCAAGACCTATCTGGAGCCGGTGGGCAAAACCTACCGAAGCGAGGATGGAGAAGGCAGTTACTTTGTCTCAAACAGTGCCGTTGTGGAACGCGGTGCTGAAATTCGGCGTGATACCATCATATCGCCTCACGTCTACCTTGCCGAGGGGTGTCAAACGGGTGGTGCGATCCTGATGGAAA
>JAZPZL010000058.1:0-2288 GCA_045544655.1 Eubacteriales bacterium | reverse complement strand
TGAGCTGCAAATAGCAGCTCATTTTTGCTTTGCTTTGTAAATTACATCAACTTGCGGATCAGACCCTTGATGTCCTCAACGCTTGCTTCCTTGGGGTTACCGGGGGCGCAGGCGTGTGCGAAAGCGGACTGTGCCAAAAATTCCAGATCCTCTTCCTTGAGGGCTTCCAGCTTGGTGGGGATTCCCACGTCGATGCTGAGCTTGCGAACGGCGTCTACGGCAGCCTTGCGGTAAGCGGCCTGATCCATTCCGGTGGTATCAACGCCCATTGCTTCTGCAATTGCCTTGTACTTTTCGCCGGTCATTTCAGCGTTGTATTCCATTACCAAGGGAAGCATCATCGCGCAGGCAACACCGTGGGGCGTGTCGTAAACGGCACCCAGGGTATGAGCTACGGAGTGAGCGATACCCAGACCTACGTTGGAGAATGCCATACCGGTCACGTACTGACCAAGTGCCATACCTTCACGTCCTGCAGGCTCGTTGTTCACAGCGCCGCGCAGGCTCTTTGCGATCAGGCGGATGGCTTCCAGATTCAGGCAGTCGGGAAGATCCCAGGCACCCTTGGTGGTGTAGCCTTCGATGGCGTGAGTCAGCGCATCCATACCGGTAGCGGCGGTGAGCCCCTTGGGCATGGTGGACATCATATCGGGGTCAACGATGGCAACGTCGGGAATATCGTTTACGTCAACGCAAACGAACTTTCTCTTTCTTTCCACGTCGGTAATTACGTAGTTGATGGTCGCTTCTGCCGCAGTACCTGCGGTGGTGGCAACTGCAATGGTGTAAACGGTGCGATTCTTGGTGGGAGCAACGCCCTCCAGACTGCGCACGTCCTCAAACTGGGGATTGTTGATGATGATGCCGATCGCCTTGGCAGTATCCATAGAGGAACCGCCGCCGATGGCGATCATATAATCCGCGCCGCTTGCCTTGTATGCGGCAACACCGCTCTTTACGTTTTCAATGGTGGGATTGGGCTTAATATCGGAATAGATCTCGTAAGCCATTCCCTTTGCATCCAGAAGATCGGTCACCTTTTTGGTTACCCCGAATTTTACCAGATCGGGATCGGAGGCAACGAATGCCTTCTTGAAGCCCTTTGCTTCGATAATGCCGGGGATCTCGGCGATGGCGCCTTTTCCGTGATAAGAAATTGCATTTGCTACAAAACGATTTGCCATAGTTGTAATCTCCTTTTTATTTTTGCGGAATTCCGCTTAAGATTATTATAACCGTAAAATCCGGTGTTTTCAAGACTTTTCTTTTTCTTGACACGAAAAATCCACCGTGATATAATGAAAACAGAAAAATGAAAAGGAGATTTTTTTATGGAACTTGCAATTACCCTCGCCGTCATTCTTCTTATCCTTATCGTTGCCAATGCCAAGATCGTTCCTCAGGCACACGAATTCGTCATCGAATTTCTGGGCAAATATAAGACGACCTGGTCTGCGGGACTTCACATCAAGATTCCCCTTTTGGAGCGGGTGGCAAAGCGCGTGACTTTGAAGGAGCAGGTGCTGGATTCCCCGCCTCAGCCCGTTATTACCAAGGATAACGTTACCATGCAGATCGATACGGTGATCTACTACGCCGTTTACGATGCCAAGCTTTACGCTTACGGCGCGGTCAATCCCATTTCCGCCCTTTCCAACCTTGCCGCCACCACCTTGCGTAATATCGTAGGTGAATTGGAGCTGGACGGCACTCTTACTTCCCGCGATACCATCAATGCGAAAATGACCGATATTCTGGACGAAGCGACGGATAAGTGGGGCATTAAGGTGAACCGTGTGGAGCTGAAGAATATCATTCCCCCCACCGAGATCCAGAATGCCATGGAAAAGCAGATGAAAGCGGAGCGTGACCGCCGCGAGACCCTGCTTCAGGCAGAGGGACACAAGGCAGCCGCCATCACCCGCGCAGAGGGTGACAAGCAGGCCCTGATCCTTGCGGCAGAAGGCGAGCGTGATGCCCGTATTGCCCGCGCAGAGGGTGAAGCGAAGGCGATCTACCTTTCCAAAAAGGCGGAGGCAGACGGCTTGCGCGCTTTGATGGAAGCCGGTGTGGACGGTGCCGTTCTTGAGCTGAAAAAGTACGAAGCCCTGGTTGCTATGGCAGACGGGAAGGCCTCCAAGATCATCGTTCCCACGGATGCCGTGGATATGACCAAGGCGAACGTGATGTTCTCCGAAACCTCCGGTCTCGGTGACGTGACTCCTCCTGCCAAGGAAGAGCCCACCCCCGCGGAGTTCAGCGGCATCATAAGTCGGATCGTAGCCATG
>JAZPZL010000057.1:0-15995 GCA_045544655.1 Eubacteriales bacterium | reverse complement strand
CGCCTTAAGGAAAAGCTCGATATTCCCGTGCATCTTCACACACACAACACCACCGGTACCGGTGATATGACCTATCTGATGGCATCTCAGGCGGGTGTTGATATCGTTGACTGTGCCCTTTCGCCCATGGCGAACGGTACTTCTCAGCCCGCAACCGAGGCTTTGGTTGCTACACTCAAGGGTACTGAGCGTGATACAGGTCTTGACCTTGAGCTGATGGCAAAGGCTGCTGCACACTTCCGCGGCGTTGCTGAAAAGATGAAGCAGGATAAGATCCTGGATCCCAAGGTACTCAACGTTGATACCAAAACCCTTCTTTATCAGGTTCCCGGCGGTATGCTTTCCAATCTGCTTTCTCAGCTCAAGCAGCAGAACGCAGAAGATAAGTACTACGACGTACTTGCCGAGATTCCCCGCGTTCGTAAAGACTGCGGATATCCTCCTCTCGTAACTCCTACCAGCCAGATCGTTGGTACTCAGGCGGTATTGAATGTTTTGATGGGCGAGCGTTACAAGATGATCTCCAAGGAGACTAAGGGACTTCTGCGCGGTGAATACGGTCAGCTTCCTGCTCCCGTAAATGAAGAGGTCAGAAAGAAGGCAATTGGTGATGCTGAGGTGATCACCTGTCGCCCTGCAGACCTTCTCACTCCCGAGCTTGAAAAGTACACCGAGGAGGCAGGCGATCTTGCGAAATGCGAGGAAGACGTTTTGTCTTACGCCCTCTTCCCTCAGGTTGCTTCCAAGTTCCTGGAGGAAAGAAACAACGGTGGTGCAAAGAAGGAAGAAGCTCCCGCTGAACCTGCGAAGGTGGATGAAAGCGGTATCAGAGAGCTTTACATTGACGACCGCACCGTGAATTCTCTTTAATAATAATTGAAAAAAAGTTGCAAGGCAAAACCTTGCAACTTTTTTATTTTCTTTCATCTGTAACGATATGAACGACTTGTTCGGGAATCGAACTCAAATAATCTTGTAGAAAAGTAGGAAAATGCTTATATTCATTTAACGTGCCGATTGGGATCCAATGCAAGGATTCCGGAATTCCGAAACGTGTCTGACTGTCGGAATTCAGGACTTTTGTTCCCTTGGGCTTCATCAAAAAATAGAGAGCAATTTCGTGGCAACACAAGCCTTTGTCAAAAGAACCTTTTCCCTTCCAAAAATTCTCATGAATCACTGCCAAGCGATCTATTTCATACTTTACACCGGTTTCTTCGAGAACCTCACGAACGACCGCATCTTCGGCGCTCTCATTCATATGAACGCCACCGCCGACAGAATAAAGATAATCCTCTTTATCATTTCCTACGAGCAAGACACAGCCTTCTTCGACGATTATTGCTGCCGCTCGATAACGGAACCAGTTGTTTTCATTGGTAAAACAGCAATCAAACTCCATATTTTTCCTCAAATTACTTGAATTTCAATTCCGACGACGCCGTATTTGTTCTGTTCCTCGAGTGAATAATAATGCTCCATATCCGACGGAGAAGCGCTATTCTCGGTTTCGACCGTGTACCCGCATTTTATTAAAGGCAAAGCTTTGTAAAGCGCTTCAAAGGAATCAAATCTGTGCAGATGCATCACGGTTGTCATGATCCTTGCGCCTGTTTCCAAGTTGGAAAATTCGATCCGATCCCCAATTTTTACTTTTTGACGCTTTTCATCGTACAAGCGTAGCTCGAAGGTTTTAAGACCGTTTCGGATCATTTCAAAGGGTTTGGGATCCAGCCTCATTTGATGGACGGTTTCTTTCCTTGTTAAAACGGCGATATTTTCTACGTGAGAGGTACGAGGAAATAAATCAACCGGTTGAACGGAAGAAATTTGATAACCGTAGCTTCTGAAGATGGCAAGATCCCGGGCAAAGGTATCCGGACCACACGAGATGTACAAAACAGAACGGATGCTGTGATCAGAAATATCAGCGATCAATTCACGAGTTAACCCTTTTCGAGGAGGATCAACGATCAACAAGGCATTTTGCGCTTTGATTTCTTGAATCAAACGAAAAGCATCAGTAGCATCTCCGCAAATGTAATTTGCATTGGTAACGCCGTTCAAGCGTGCATTCTCCTTGGCATCGTTAACAGCTTCGGGAATAATCTCGATACCGGTGATGTTGCAATGCGCGTGGGTAGAAAGAGAAATGGAACCGATCCCGCAATAAAGATCAATGACGTGGTCGTACTGCTCCAGCTTTGCCATTCCAAAGGCAGTTTGATACAAAAGCTGAGCTGCATCGTGATTCACTTGATAAAAAGAGAGCGGTGAAAGCATCAGCTTTCTGTTGCAAAATTCATCGGTGATCTTTTCCGTACCGTAGAGATAAACTGTTTCCTTCCCCAGAATCACGTTGTTTTTTTCAGGCTGAATGTTGATGCAAATAGAAGCGATTTCTGGAAATTCCCGAAGAATTTCGGATACAAATTCATTTCCTTTAGGAAATGCATTTTCTTTTAAAACGAGACAAAGCATAATTTGACCCGTAGCCTGTGCGATTCTCAGGTATATGTGACGAATCAAGCCACTACCGTCCTCTTCACAATAAGGAGGAATATGATGCTCAGTCAAAAAGCTGCAAACGCAATTTGCAATTTTGATGAAAGCAGGGTTTTGAATGGTGCATTCTTCCAAAGCACATACCTTGTGGGTTTTCGGAGCGTAAAAGCCGCAGATCACCTTCCCCGTATTGTCTGTGGAAACGGGAAACTGCGCTTTATTTCGATAATCTTCCGTGGCATTGGTGGATAGAACAGGCAAAACGGTGAGATCCGATAAGCCTTCCTTTAACAAAAATCCCCGAACAGATTTTCGCTTTAATTCTTTTTCATATTCGTAAGAAATATGCTGAAAGGAGCATCCGCCGCAACGGTGAAAATGCTTGCAGGAAGGTGTGATACGTTTGTCGGAAGGAGTGATCAGTTTTTCAATACGTGCGATCGAATAATTCTTGGCGCACTTGATGATCTTGATCTCGCAATAGTCCCCTTCTACACCGTTCTGAACGAAAACTACGGCACCTTCAATTTTTATGACGCCAAAACCAAGCATATTGGTTTCTTCGATCGTGACAGACAGAATATGATTCTTTTTGAAATTCATTTTTTACTTTTTAATAATCTGGAACTCTTGGTCGGATTTGGAAAAGGTGATGGAATCCGCAATACCTTCACTGACTTGAATTTTTCCATCATTCAATACCATTACGAACTCAAAACCTTCGTTATTTTGGTAGAACTTTGCAGCGTCCTTTGAGCCCATAATCAAGCAAGCGGTGGCAAAAGCATCTGCCGTGATCCCACTTTCACCAATTACCGTTACGGAAACAAGGTCGTTATCAACGGGTTTCCCGTTTCTGGGATCGAAAATATCGCAGTAACGCTTCCCTTCCTCTTCGAAATAATTTCTGAACGTTCCTTTGGTTGAAACGGAAATACCACCGTCTACGGAAACGTAAGAAAAGATCTGATCGTTCTTAAAGGGATCGGTCAGTGCAACGTTCCATTTTTTACCGTCCTCGCGTTTTCCGAAAGTGCGCACGTGATCCTCGAATTTAATAAGTGCTTCTTTGCAGTCCTCTTTTTCAAGTTCTGCAGCAATCAGGTCTGCTGAATAACCCTTGGTAACAGCGGAGGGGTTGAGCATTGTAAACTGATTCAAAGTAAATTTGTTGTCGGATACGGAGATGGTATCCATCCCGCACTTGGAAAACATCAAAGATACAAGCATATCCTGTGGAATTTTGGGATCCTTTCCCTCAAAGCCCCACAAACGGGTCAAGGGATAAAGGGTAATATCCAGTAAGCCGTCTGTTTTTTCAGACAGAGAAATACACTTGAGCAAAAGCTGAATGGTTTCATCAGACAAATGATCGTTGGCACGGGTGTTATTCAACTTTGCAATTTCACTTTCCGTGTCTTGAGCGTCCCACTTTGCGTTCAATTCTTTAGTACGCTTTTCAATGAAAGTCTCGGTCTTCTCATCATTTTCAAAGGTTTCCACTTCCTCGGCATTGATTGGGCTAAATCCTCGAGGATTGTCCTGCTTTGAGCATGAGGTGGTCAGCAAACAGATTGCCAAAAGAATGAATACGATCGATTTCTTAAACATATAATTCTCCTGATTTTTTTAATATTCTATCACAGATACACAAAAAAGTCAAAGGAACTTGATTTTTTTATAAAATGTGGTAAAATAACAACCGATTCATATAATACGGAGGATCAAAATGCAATTCCAATATAAAACCAAGGGGACCTGTTCCCAAACGATTGAGTTCGATCTTGTGGATGGAAAAGTTTTCAATATTGTATTTCTCGGAGGTTGCAACGGTAACCTGAAAGCAATTTCAAAGCTTGTGGAAGGAATGCAGGCTGATGAAATTGTCAATAAATTGAAAGGCAATACCTGCGGATTTCGTGCTACCTCGTGTGCGGATCAGCTTGCGATTGCCGTTGAAAAAGCAATGGAGCAATGCAAATGATAGAGTTGTTTCTAAAAAAGCATTTGAAGCATTCGGATTCTGTTTCACAAGCTGACCGTGCAGCGATTGCTCAGAAATGCTCTTTTTTCGGCATTGGTCTGAACGTTTTACTTTTTTGTTTGAAATTTTTTGCCGGTTCCTTGGTTGGCGCAGTCGCGATTACATCCGATGCCTTCAACAACTTATCCGATGCAGGTTCATCCCTTATTACCTTGATCGGAATTCGTCTTTCTCTCAAAAAGCCGGATCCTGAGCATCCCTTCGGTCACGGAAGATTGGAATATTTATCCGGACTTCTTGTTTCCGTCATGATCATTTTGATGGGTTTTGAGCTTGCCAAGGATGCTGTTTCCAATATTATACATCCCGAATCAAAGCACGTGGAAAACCTTGTTATAACCCTTGTAATTCTGATCGTATCCATTTTCATCAAGCTTTATATGTGGGCATATAACAAAAAATACGGGAAATTGATCGGGTCATCAGCAATGACCGCTTGTGCGACTGACTCGATTTCCGACTGCATCTCAACGGTCGTCGTCTTGATTACAACCGTCATTTCCTTGTATTTTCATTTTCCGATCTTGGACGGAGTTTGCGGCTTGGTCGTATCTCTTTTAATCTTTATCGCAGGCGTTCGATCCATACAGGATACCCTTGTTCCCCTGCTCGGTCAGCCGGCTGATCCGGAGTTTTTGAAAAGTATTACCGACGTTGTTTTGAGAGATGAGAGAATCGTGGGAATACACGATCTGGTCGTGCATGATTACGGACCAGGCAGAAGGATGGCTTCTCTTCACGCTGAGGTTCCCTTTGACTGTTCAATTTTTGAGATTCACGACCTGATCGACAATATTGAAGCGGAGATCAAGGAGAAGTTTTCTTGTGAAACCGTCATACACATGGATCCCATTGACACAAAAGACCCGAAGACTCTTGCTTTGAAAGAATCATTGCAAGAAATACTTCGTGAAGAATTTCCTCAGATCAGTTTTCACGATTTCAGAGTCGTGTATGGAAACACTCACACAAATGTTATTTTTGATATTATAAAGCCCTATTCCCTGCAAATCCCCAGCAAGGAGATTTGCTGCACCATTAAAGCCAGAATGCTGGAAAAGCATCCCAATCATTTTTGTGTCATTCGGGTAGATTACGACTATTCCGGGGATTCTTGTTAAAAGTAAAAATAAGCGCCGAAAATTGAATGGTTCGATGAACTTGAAACCATTTCAATCTGGGCGCTTTTTCTATATTCTGTTCCCTATTCCGAGAAAACGTCTTTCATGCTATATGCACCTGCCGTTTTACCAACCACAAACGCCGCGGCGCAGATGGCTCCGTTGGCAAGGATCTCTCTGGACGTTGCGGTATGCGTAATCGAAACGATTTCATTGCCACCTGCAAAGAGGACCTCGTGTTCCCCAACGATCGTACCGCCGCGAATAGCGTGAATGCCGATCTCATTTTTCGTACGCTTTCCGCAAATTCCGCTTCGACCGTGGACGTATTGGGTCTCAGAAGGAAGAACGGAAGAAATTTCATCTGCGATCATAAGTGCGGTTCCCGAGGGGGAATCCACTTTTTGGTTGTGATGCTTCTCAATGATCTCTATATCAAAGTCGGGCAAAAATTTTGCCGCTTGTTTTGCAAGCTGGCAGATCAAATTAATACCCAGAGACATATTTGCAGAACGGAAAATCGGTATTTTTTTCTCAGCCTCTTCGATCATCACAAGTTCTTCGTTTGTGAAGCCTGTAGTAGCAATGACTGCCGGGATGCTTCGGGAAATTGCGAATTTCAAAATTTCCCCAATAGCGCTATGAAACGAAAAATCAATAATAACGTCTACACTTTCTTTCACGTCGGCGCAACGTGCATATACCGGAAATGCACATTCGGGTAAAGCGGGATCAACTCCTGCTACAACTTGAAACTCGTCACGGGATTCGCAAAGCTGGGCAACGACTTTCCCCATTCTTCCGCCACAGCCGGTCAATAAAATTTTTTTCATTGTCAATATTTACCTTTCTCCGAATTATTCATATAAAAACGGTTGAAATAATGTTTGAAATGTTGTATAATGTTTTAAATAATGTAGTTTATATTTTATCACGTAATTCTCTGAAAGTCAAATCATTGTTTGAGAATTGTAGTTCATTTTAAAGGAATTTTTATGCCAAACGACATTCTTCTGAAAAAATCATCGTATTTTTACGATCTTCCCCAGGAGCTGATTGCACAAACTCCCGTCACTCCCCGCGATGCTTCCCGCCTGTTGGTTTGCAGAAAGGACGGTTCGCTTTCAGACCGAATCTTCCGTGATCTTACAGAGTTCTTGCAATCGGGCGACGTACTGGTTATCAACCAGTCTAAGGTAATTCCCGCCAGACTGTATTTTCAGGACATCAATACCGGTTCCCCGCTCGAGATCTTGCTCCTCAAGCAATCGGAGCTGGATAAATGGTACTGTATGGTTAAGCCCGGAAAGAAGGCAAAGGTTGGAAAACGCTTTACTTTGGAAAACGGCAAATTGAATGCTGAGATCCTTTCCGTTGAAGAAAACGGTGACCGTTTGGTTTCCTTTGAATACGATCACAGCAAAACGTTTTTGCAGCTTTTGGATGAGATCGGAAATATGCCGCTTCCTCCGTATATAACCCGTCGCCTTGAGGATAAATCCAGATATCAAACCGTATATGCAAAGATTGACGGTTCTGCTGCAGCACCTACTGCCGGGTTGCATTTTACAGATGAGCTTCTCAAGAAAATCAAGGATATGGGAGTGACCGTTGCTCCGGTCTTGCTTCACGTGGGGATCGGAACCTTTCGTCCCGTAAAGGAAGAAGATATTACCAAGCATCCTATGCATAGCGAATTTTTCTCCGTTCCTGATGAAACTGCAGAAATTATCAAAAAAGCCAAGAAAGACGGTCGTAAAATTATTTCCGTGGGTACGACCTCTTGCAGAACCCTTGAAAGTGCATTTGACGAAAACGGAAATTTGATTGCAAACAATGCAAATACAAACATTTTCATTTATCCCGGATATAAGTTTAAGGTAATTGATGGCTTGATCACCAATTTTCACTTGCCGGAAAGCACCTTGATTATGCTGGTTTCTGCTTTGCTGGGATATGATGAAACAATGAATGCTTACCGACACGCCGTTGAAGAAAAATATCGCTTCTTTTCCTTCGGCGATGCAATGATGATCCTATGAAACGAGTAATTTCTGTTTTTGGTCCAACAGCATCCGGAAAATCTTCCTTAGCGATCGCCTTGGCAAAAGAACTAAAAGGTGTGATCATTTCTGCGGATTCTATGCAGATTTATCGGGAAATGAATATTGGTACGGCAAAGCCGACCGCGGATGAAATGTCTGAGGTTCCCCATCGTATGATCGATATTTGCGATCCTACGCAATCCTTTTCCGTATATGATTATAAGATCATGGCAGAAAAAGAAATTGAGAATGCTTTCTCGCAAGGGCTTGTCCCTATCGTTGTTGGCGGAACCGGACTGTACTTTGATGCTTTGTTTTATAATACGGATTTTGGCGAAATGGAGATTGATCCGTCCGTTCGGGAACGGTTGAATGCCAGAGCTGTAGCCGGAGAGGGAGCTACATTGTTGAAAGAGCTTTCGGTGATTGATCCTGCAACTGCAGCCCCCCTTCACGAAAAGGACTTGAAACGCATCATTCGCGGATTGGAGGTGTATTACTCCACAGGCACGCCCTTATCTGTATATAAGGAAAAATCCCGATCTAAGAACAGTAAATACGATTTTTTAAAAATATTTCTGAATTTTCAGAACCGCGACAAGCTTTATCAAAGAATCAATATGCGTGTTGATCAAATGCTGGAGCTTGGACTTGTTGAGGAAACCCGTTTGCTTCTCGAGAAAGGCTACTTTGACTCCCCCACCGCCTCTCAGGCAATCGGTTATAAGGAGCTTTTGCCATACCTCAACGGCGATCGCGAATTATCTGAGTGCGTGGAAATATTAAAACAAAAGACACGTAATTATGCAAAAAGGCAGTTGACTTGGTTTCGCAGATACGAAGATGCCCACACGATCCGTATGGACACGAAGCCGAATCCGATTCAACTGGCGTTACAATTCTCCAACGAGTTTTTAAAGGAGGTTTAAACTGTGAAAGCAAAGGATATTCTCGGTGGGATCGTTTTTTTCGTTCTTGCAATCTTTGCGATCGTCTACTTGATGATCCAGATGATCTCAGGTCTTACCTCTGACGTTACTTATGAATTCGCTTCATTCCAATCTTTTGAGAAGACGCTTGAAAAGACGGCGTACCTTGTTCGCAGTGAGGAGGTTCTCTTTTCCGAGGACAGCGGTATTCTCAGCTACAACGTTTCCGAATCACAAAAAGTTGGTTCCGGTCAGCTGGTAGCAACCGTTTATTCCAACACTCAGGGAATAGATATTCAAAATAAAATTGATGAGATCGATACGAAGCTTGCTATTTTGAACCGTTCCTCGGTCGACACCGGGTATTTAACCTCAGATATCTCGAAGATCGATGAAAAAATCGGAATATCCGTATCAGAGTTTAGAAGTTCTGCCGAAACCAACGATCTGTCTTTGGTTCAAAAATATAAGGAAGAGCTTTTGATCAATATGAACAAAAGAGATTTGGTTACATCCGGAAAAGGTGATTTCAGCGAACAAATCGCATCGCTTCAGGCGGAGCGTGAACAATTAACCTCTTCCCTTCAGAATCCGATTTCTTCCGTATATTCCGGAAAAACCGGCTATTTCTCTACCCTGCTCGACGGTTACGAAAGCGCTTTTAATCCCGATTTGCTGGATAAAATGACGCTATCGGATTTTGATGCTATGGTAAATGCCCAGCGTGTTCAATACCCCGAATCTGCAATTGGCAAATTGATCACTGATTTTGATTGGCACACACTTTGTGAGGTCACCGCCTCTGAGGCTGAGGCGATGAGCGTTGGACAGAAATTTGACGTAACGTTTTTATATTCTGCAGGTCAGAAACTGAGTGCAATTCTGGAAAGGAAGGTCGTTCAAACGGATTCCGACCGCGTGATCTTGATTTTCAGAATGGAGGAAGTTCCTTCCAGCTTTGACTACACCAGATGTCAATCCATCAGAATCATTCTTGAATCAAAGTCCGGAATCTCCTTCCCTTCGTCTGCTCTGCGCGTTGTAGACGGTAAGCAAGGGGTATACGTCGTAGCCGGAAACCTTGTGAAATTCAAGCAAGTCGATATCATTGACTCATCGAACTCCAAATTCTTAAGCAAAGAGCCGGATGAGAATACAAAAAATCCCAATGCATATTTAACGAAATTTGACCGAGTCATTACCGGAGGAAAGGATCTTTACGTTGGAAAAATTCTCGACTGAATTCCCGATGGATTTATCGGAGGAGCGAAAAAGTGAAATTCGAAGCTGTATCGAAAGCATTCGGACGAAAATGAAAGCTGCGGAAAAGAAAAGTCCGTACGGTCAAAAGGCAAGGCTTCTTCTGGCAACCAAGACGAGAACTCCCGATGAAATCAACTACGCAATTTCACTGGGTGTTGATCTGATCGGCGAAAACAGAGTCCAGGAGCTTTGCGACAAATACGATAGGATCTACCGAAAGGACGTAGAAATACATTTTATCGGAGCTTTACAAACAAATAAGGTGAAGTATATCATTGATAAGGTAGATATGATCCATTCTTTGGACCGGATTTCTTTGGCGAAGGAAATTGACCGTCAAGCCGGCAAGATCGGGAAGGTTATGAACGTTCTTTGTGAGATCAATCTTGGTGAAGAATCGTCTAAGTCAGGCATTTTGCTTGACCAGGTTGAAGATTTTTTGATGGAAATATCCAAATTTAGAAATATTCGCCTTTGCGGTTTTATGGCAATCCCCCCGATAATGACGGATATTTCGACACAAATGGAATATTTTAAAAAAATTATGGATTTATATATTGACATATCGACAAAAAGAATAGATAATAGTAATGTATCTGTATTATCGATTGGTATGTCTTCTGATTACGACCTTGCAATTGAATGCGGATCAACCCTGGTTCGGATCGGAACGGCTGCTTTCGGAAATAGAAACTAGATATAATCTTTAATCGATATTAAAAAATGGAGGAAAAAATTATGGGAATTAAAGACACTCTGAACAATTTGATTTTTGGAAAGGAAGACGAAAACGCAGGCTTCGAAGAAACCGAAGAAACCTACGAAGGTTTTGAAACCATTACCGAGGCTGAAGAGAACGAACCTGATTATAAGGACGCAGGTAACATCAAGGTTTCCAGCGGTGCTTCCATTGAAATGATTGTTGTTAAGCCCGAAAAGCTTGAATCCGTTACCCAGATCGCAGATTACCTTGTTGACAGAAAGACCATTCTTCTTAACCTTGAAGAGACCAATAAGGAAATCGCTCGCAGACTGATCGACTTTTTGAACGGTGTTGCTTATGCAATCAACGGAGATCTCAGAAAAGTTGCTACCAATACTTATGTAATTACCCCCAGCAACGTTGAGCTTTCCGGCGAAAGAATGAACACCAGCCAGGATACTGCTTTCACAAAGGAATAATTAACCTTGGAGGCTCTCGTTATTCTCATCGTTTCGCTGATTTCTCTTTCGCTCAGCATTTTGCAGCTTTTGTTGATGATCAGAGCCATATTATCCTGGTTTCCCTTTGACGATTCAGCGCCGTTTGTAAATTTTGTTAACGTTGTGACCGAACCTGTTCTCTTTCCGGTTCGTCAATTGTTGGATAAAATCAGTTTTTTCTCCAACCTGCCAATTGATCTTTCTTTATTCGTCGCTTATTTGCTTCTGATTTTTGTAAGAGCTCTATTACCGGCAGTTTCATTTTAAATTTGAAAGGATATATTATGATCGCACCACATGAATTGAAAAACAAAACCTTTTCAAGAACTGTCCGTGGCTACAATCCTGCAGAAGTGGATCAGTACTTTGATTTTTTAATTGAAAAATACACCGAGGCTTATAAGGCTGCAACTGAATTTGAACAGAAATTCAATGAAGTGAAGGCAAAATACGCTGAGCTTGCAGATGAAGAAGAATCCATTCGTCCCGCTATTTTAAAAGCACAGAAGCTTGGCGAGGCAATTGTAAATAACGCGAAAAAGGAAGCTTCAGAAAAGGAAACGGAAATGATCTCCCGTTGCGATAAGATCATTACGGAAGCTAAGGCAAAGGTTGAAGCAGAAAAGGCAAATATTGCCGCTCTTAGAAGCTACGCTGTAGATTTTCAGCATAAGCTGTTTGCTGAATACGTTAAGCATATCGAGACCATTCGCACTCTGAATTTGGAGGAGCTGGAGGAAAGCATTCGAGCAGGCGGTGATGAACAGGCTTTTGAAGATGCAAAAAACGAAGTTTTAAACGGAAGTGACGATACGCTGATTACCGAGCAAAAGGTTGAATCTTCTGCAAACGAAACAGTTTAAATTTATGATAAGGCCGCAAAAACCTTGCGGCCTATTCGTTGTTTTTAATGGTACTTCTATGCTAGAAACATTGATTGTCGTGTTGATTACGGTTTTCGACCAACTGTCAAAATATTATGTCAATTTATATTTGAAGGATGCCGCCGCGATTCAGGTAATTCCAGGGGTTTTATCCTTTCGTTATCACGAAAACAAGGGCGCTGCTTGGGGAATGCTTGCGGATCATCGTTGGGTTTTTATGGTGATCTCTTCAATCGCAATTATAGCCATCATAGCATACTTGATCTGGAGCAGAAAGAAGAAAGATTCTTTGATTTTCAGAGTCGCTCTTTGCTTTTTTGCAGGCGGTGGAATCGGAAATATGATCGATCGCATCGCATTAAAATACGTCATAGATTTTTTGCGATTTGATTTTATTGATTTCCCCATCTTTAACATTGCAGACAGTTTTATTACCGTTGGCGCCGCTCTTTTGATTCTGAGTTTGATTCTGGATTTTATCGCAGAGCGTCGGAGCAAGAAAAATGACTGACGTTATCGGTACGTATGAATTTGTTTGCAGTATTCCGGACGAAAGACTTGATCGCTTTCTTTCAGAAAAGCTATCCATTTCCCGATCACGTGTTGTACAGCTGATCGAAGATGGATGCGTACTGGTAAACGGTGGTAAAAAGAATAAGAATTACCGTTTATCACCGGAGGATGAGATTTCTGTAAAAATGCCTGATGATCGCGAGATCGATGCTCTTCCTGAGAATATCCCCTTGGATATCGTTTATGAGGACCAGGACATCATCATCGTAAATAAACCGCAGAATATGGTTGTTCATCCTGCACCGGGCAATCCCAGCGGAACACTTGTAAACGCCCTTTTGTATCATTGCAAAGGCTCTCTTTCCGGTATTAACGGAAAGCTTCGCCCCGGAATCGTACATCGCATTGATAAGGATACCAGCGGCTTGCTGATCGTTGCGAAAAACGATGCTTCTCACAATGCTTTGTCTGAAATGTTTAAGGATCATTCCTTTACCAGACAGTATCACGCTCTGTTATACGGAGCTCCCAGGGAGGACGAGGGTACGGTATCCCTTGCCATCGGCAGAAGCAAGAAAGATCGAAAAAAAATGATGTATTATTCTTCCGGCACCCCCAATACAAAGGAAGCTAAAACCCATTACAAGGTTTTACAAAGATTTGAGAATTATTCATACGTTGAACTGACTTTGGAAACCGGTCGTACCCATCAAATCCGTGTTCATATGTTGTCCCTTGGTTGTCCGGTAGTCGGTGATCCTTTGTACGCACCCGGACGAAAGAATTTTGACTTGATCGGACAATGCTTGCATGCCAAAAACATCGGCTTTTTCCATCCGATAAGTGGAGAAAAAATGTTCTTTGATTCTTCTCTGCCTCAATATTTTATTGAAACGCTTGAAAAAGTAAAAACATGTTAGAAATCAGGTTCTGAAATGAGTAAATTTGATAAATATATGATCGTTACCGATATGGATGGAACCTTCTTCGGAGAAAAGGCCACCATTTTGGAAAACAATTTGAAGGCAATTGAATATTTCCGTGAAAACGGAGGTGTGTTTACCTTTGCCAGCGGCAGAGATTACGTGGTTCTCGGTCATCAATATCCCGAGCTTTCAAAAATCGTATCCTGTCCTGCCGTTCTTTGCAACGGCTCGTACTTGTATGACTTTGAGAAGAAGGAACGTTATTTTGAACTAGGTCTTGACCGGGATGAGCTTGCTTCAGTAGTAGCTCAAATTGAAGCGGTAGTACCTGAAGCGACCTACCGAATCAGTTGCGAGCGCGGTTTTATTTGTCCTCCCGATAAGGCGATCCCCTTCCCTGCGAATCGAATTGATTTTTTTGAAAAGATCCTTGTACGCGACCATTTCTCCAATCACAAGGACATTGTTTGGCATAAATTGGTATACAGCTCCAACGGTATGAAGGGCGGAGCATCTGACGGATTAAGTAACATCGATGGAAACTTTATTCCTAAGATTGAAAAGTTTTTAAAGACGATCGAACTGAAAAATATTGAAGTAACAACGTCCGCCCCTACCCTTTTGGAATTGATGCCGAAGGGTGCCACCAAAGGACAAGCACTGAAAAAGCTGAAAGAGCTTTATCCGGACCGCACTGCAATTTGCGTTGGTGACTATTGCAATGATTTGGATATGTTACAAGCTGCGGATATTCCCGCTTGTCCCGAAAACGCGCTTGACGAGGTCAAGCAGATATGTAAGATTCATCTCTGCCATCACCGAGACGGTTGTATTGCAGATTTGATATATAAACTGGATTCCAGTACAAAAGAATAAATTTTGGAGGAACAAAATATGGAAAATCAAAAAAAGGTTGAACTTCAAAAGATTGCAACCAAAATTAGACTGGGAATTCTTGAAGAGATTTTCAGCGCATCTTCCGGTCACCCCGGTGGATCTTTGTCTATCGCTGATATTCTCTCCTATCTTTTCTTTGAGAAGATGAACATTGATCCCGCAGATCCCAAGAATGCAGATCGTGACAGACTGGTTCTTTCTAAGGGTCATACTGCTCCCGCGCTTTATGCGGCACTTGCAAATCGTGGCTATTTCAGCACCGATATGCTCAAGACCTTCAGAAACAAGGACAGCATTCTTCAGGGACACCCTGATATGAAATACATCCCCGGCGTTGATATGTCTTCCGGATCTCTCGGTCAGGGTATCTCCGCCGCTTGCGGTATGGCTCTCAGCGCAAAGCTTAGCAAGCTGGATTACAAGGTTTATACCATTCTTGGTGACGGCGAATTGGAAGAAGGTCAGGTATGGGAGGCTGCAATGTTTGCCGCTCACTACGGACTGAATAACCTCTGCGCGTTCATCGACTTCAACGGTCTTCAGATCGACGGTGATATTACCAAGGTTATGAATCCCACTCCCATTGATGAAAAATTTGCTGCTTTCGGCTGGAACGTAGTTGTGATCGACGGTCACAATCTCGACGAGATCGAAGCTGCAGTTGCAAAATTGGAAAACAGCGACAAGCCTCTTGCAATCGTATGTAAGTGCGTAAAGGGCAAGGGTGTTTCCTTCATGGAAAATGAAGCAGGCTGGCACGGCAATGCTCCCAATGCAGAGCAATATGAAACCGCAAAGGCTGAACTCGAAGCAGCGCTTGCCGCATTGAACTAAAAGGAAAGGATGAAAATTGATATGAAACTCCAGAAGAAATATGAAATTGGCCAGAAAATTGCTACCAGAGAAGCATACGGCGCAGCCCTTGCTGAATTTGGCGCAGATGAAAATATCATCGTAATGGACGCAGACCTTTCCAAATCTACCAAAACCGCAGATTTTAAAAAGGCATATCCCGAACGCTTCATCAATTGCGGTATTGCAGAAGCAAATATGATTAGTGTTGCGGCAGGTCTTGCTACCACCGGCAAAACCGTATTTGCAAGCTCCTTTGCTATGTTTGCCGCAGGCAGAGCCTTTGAACAGGTTCGTAACTCCGTAGGTTACCCCCACCTGAATGTTAAGATCGGTGCTACTCACGCCGGTATTACCGTAGGTGAAGACGGTGCCACCCACCAGTGCAACGAAGATCTCGGTGTTATGCGTACCATTCCCGGTATGGTTGTAATCAACCCCGCTGATGCAGTTGAAGCAAGAGCTGCAGTTTACGCTGCAATCAACTACAACGGACCCGTTTATCTGCGTTTCGGCAGACTTGCAGTTCCCGTTGTTTTGGATGAAGAAACCTATGATTTCGAGATCGGCAAAGGCGTAAAGCTTCGCGACGGCAAGGACGTTACCATCGTTGCTACGGGTATTTGTGTTGCAGAAGCAATCAAAGCTGCAGAAGAGCTTGAAAATGAAGGTATTTCTGCTGAAATCATCAATATTCACACCATTAAGCCCATTGATTCTGAGATCCTTAAGGCTTCTGCTGCAAAAACCGGTTGCGTTGTAACTGCTGAAGAGCACAACATTATCGGCGGTCTCGGTAGTGCCGTTTGTGAG
>JAZPZL010000056.1:0-3427 GCA_045544655.1 Eubacteriales bacterium | reverse complement strand
TTTACTTCGTCCTCGATACCTGCAAGGCTACCAAGCTCAGCTTCAACAACTACGCCGTGAGCGTGAGCGTATTCAACTACCTTCTTGGTGATCTCGATGTTTTCCTCGAAGGACTTGGAGGAAGCGTCGATCATAACGGAGGAGAAACCGCCGTCGATGCAGGACTTACAGGTTTCAAAACTGTCACCGTGGTCAAGGTGAAGTGCGATCGGAATTTCGGGGCATTCAAGAATAGCAGCCTCTACCAGCTTAACGAGGTAGGTGTGGTTTGCATAAGCTCTTGCACCCTTGGAAACCTGAAGGATAACGGGGGACTTTTCTTCCTTACAAGCCTCGGTGATCGCCTGAACGATCTCCATGTTATTTACGTTGAAAGCGCCGATGGCGTAGCCGCCGTTGTAGGCTTTTTCAAACATTTCTTTGGTTGTTACAAGTGCCATAGTCATAATCTCCTTTAATTTTTATTTTTTGTCATCTTGACAATCCGACTTATTTTATCACGGAGGAAAATCAATGTCAAGGGAGTATTTGGATAATCTGGGGATTTTTGACAAAAATCATCCTCTTTCGTTCAAATACGTTCTTAAAGCGAGGGTCCAGTCCGTCTGAATGATGTCAAATCCTCGATCTACGATCCAGCCCCAGCCGAGATCGGGATCTACAGAAACAGAAATATCGTCGGTGTGACCACCGCTTAAAGGCTTCTTGCAGTTGTAAAGAATGGAGTTGCACCACAAAAGACGGCCTTTGTCATGATGGCTTCTCATATATGCTTCCGTTGCGAGAACATTGTTTTCTTCCTCAAAAACAAGCTCTGCTCCAATGAAGTTGATGTCCATTTCTTCCAGAGCCTCGGTCAGAAGATCCTCGTTTTTGAAGATGGGCATATACATCATATCCGGAGCGATCTTCTCAATCATCTCTGCATATTGCAGATCTTCCTTGCACTTCATGGGAGTTTTGATCAGCACCTGCTCTTCCATACCGTGCTTTCTCACTGAGTGGAGCATTTCGGGGAAGAAGTGCCATCCGTGATCCAGATTGATCAGGCAACGGTTCTTATAGATCTCCAGAAATTCGTCCAGAGTTAAGATACCGAATTCCGTAGCGGCGCGGCAGTCGTTGAGATAGCGAAGCTCCTTTACCTCTTCAACGGTCATTTCGTCAATATGTACGTCCAGACCAAGATGATTCTTTTCCTGGCGGGGATGGAAAATAACAATGGTTCCGTCCTTGCACATCGTAAGGTCCGTTTCGATCATATCGGTACCGTGTCTGATCGCTGTTTCAAATGCGGGTAAGGTATTGTGGGGAATATTTCCCGTTACCATTCCGCGGTGAGTTGCAATCAGTACACCCTTTTTTTCTCTGAGTTCCTTAATCGTATTGATTTTCTCCATAATTGTCCTTCCTTATCGCTTATTTTTTCGGAGTTAAGGCTTCAAAAATCCAAGTTTTGAAAAAAGCTCCGTTGGTTTTTAATTCTTTGCTCGTTTTGAAGGTCCATCCAACGGGGAATGCACCTAACCAAACGACGAATTTCAACATAAAGCTTGTATGATCGGAATGCTTGTAAGAAATGAAATCCGGTCTTCCCATAAAATTGAGGAGAAGATTGCTGGAAAGCCATTTTGCCAAGCCTTTCTTTCGGAAACGGCAAGCAAGCTGACCGCGACAAGCGCTCTTTTTATGCTTCTTGTACCAGGCAACGACCTGGGGATAAAAGGACTGGATCAAATAGGGACCGGAATAGTCGGAAAGGATCTGATCCGCCGCCTTGCAAAGGGCTTTCGTGTTGCCGTTTTCCATTTTGAATTCGATCAGTAAGGGAACACGTCCGTTTACGGTGTCAAGGCATTCTTGAAGCGTCGGAACGGTCTCCTCCGTATCCTTCAATCGGTACGATTTTAACTCGTCCAGAGTCAGTTCCGTAATGCATTTTTCTACTCCGCACATTCTCTTCAGCGTTCCGTCGTGAAATACGACGACGTTTCCGTCTGCGGTCAGATGAATATCAATTTCAATAGGGAGATCTTGATTGACCGCTGCACGAAAAGCGGCTAAAGAATTTTCGGGAATGCTTTCATCGTGAAGACCGCGGTGGGCGATGTATTTTCCTTCGATCTTTTCAAGGTCTGCGTGTTTTCTCGTCGCAGGTGCAGACAGATATACAAGGCATAAATACAAGAATGCCAAAATTCCTAAGATTATAAATGCGATTTCCATAGAAACCTCCTCGCTTATTGCTTTGCCGTGTCGCCGTGGCGCACCATGGTCATCGTAACAAGCGACGCGGCGGAAAAGAATACTGCGTACGGAAACAAAATTTTGTAACCCGAGGCCAGATTGTCAATCAAAAATCCCGAAAGAAGGGGAGTGGTGATCTGTGCAGCCATGGAGAACGTATAATAAAAACCGGTGTATTTTCCAACGTCTGAGCCGCGAGCCATTTCAACGACCATTGGGAAGGAGTTTACGTTGATTGCCGCCCAGCCGATGCCAACGATCGAAAACAGAAGATAAATGATTGGGGATGAGTAACGGAGAAAAATGGCGATCGCATAACAAACTGTCATAGCCGTAATTCCGAGAAGGACCGTTTTCTTTCTTCCCAGCTTATCGGAAAGATGCCCTAAGGGAACGAAGGCGGCGATGGCAGCAATCGTTGCGGTGAGAAGATAGCCGGAGCTGGTTCCCAGATCAGACCCTAAAATTTCTACGCAGTAACGGGAAAATGCCGTTGTAACCGCGTTGTAAGCCATAAACCAGAGGAAAACGGAAAGGAGGATCAAAACAAGGCTCTTAAATACTTCTTTGGGAAGTTTGGAATTGCTTTGATTCCGATTCTCGTCCTCATTCTCTTCGTCAGTCATTTCGCCTTTCGTTTCCCGGATCAATTTGTTCTCGCGGATCGAAAACACCAAAATCAAAACGCAAAGAAGCATAAAGGATGCAATGATGATGAAAAGAGGTAAAAAGGATTGACCTGCATCGTAAACGGTTTCGCCGGCTTCGTTCTTACTGCTTTTTAGCAAAAACATCATCAGGACCGTAGAGAAGATGCCACCGATATAACCGACCAGATTGATGATCGCATTTCCTTTTGATCGGAGGGGCTTGGGAGTAACGTCGGGCATATATGCAACTGCAGGCGTGCGGTACGTGGACATTGTAAAAAGGAGTAAGAAGAGTACCACGAGAAACGGAATCAACTTTTCACCGGAAGTAAATATTCCGAGCAGAATCAGAAGAAAGGCCGCAACAACAGTTCCGAATAAAATATACGGAGTTCGCTTGCCAAGGGGCGATCTCGTTTTATCGGAAATGGCACCGAATAAAGGCAGCATAAAAATAGCCAAAATATTATCGATGGACATAATGGAATTTGCCTGTAGTGTAGAAAGGGAAAAGGTGTTTTCCAAAATAT
>JAZPZL010000055.1:0-2924 GCA_045544655.1 Eubacteriales bacterium | reverse complement strand
GTTCCTGCTGCCGGTGACGTGGTTATTCTTGTCGGTGGCAGTACCGGCCGCGACGGTATCGGCGGTGCAACCGGTTCCTCCAAAGCCCACGACTCTCATTCCGTTGAGACTTGCGGCGCAGAGGTTCAAAAGGGTAATGCTCCCGAAGAGAGAAAGCTTCAGCGCCTGTTCCGCAATCCCAAGGCGACTCGTATGATCAAGCGTTGTAACGACTTTGGTGCAGGCGGTGTTTCCGTTGCCATCGGCGAGCTTGCGGACGGTCTGTGCATCAATTTGAATGCTGTTCCCAAAAAGTACGAGGGTCTTGACGGTACCGAGATTGCCATCAGCGAATCTCAGAAGAGAATGGCAGTTGTCATTGAAAAAGAGAATATTGAAGGATTTTTGGCTCTTGCCAAGGAAGAAAACCTTCAGGCTTGTCCCGTTGCAGAGGTAACGGAGGAAGCGCGTCTCGTGATGCACTGGAACGGGAAGAAGATCGTTGATATCAGCCGTGAATTCCTGAATTCCAACGGTGCGGACAAGCATATTACCATCACTCCTGCTGCTGGAAAATTTGAGCCTAAGAAGATCCAAGGGGGCTTTACCGAGAATTATCTTGCTTTGGCAGAAGATCTGAACATTTGTTCCAAGCGCGGTCTTTCCGAGCGTTTTGACTCTACCATCGGCGCCGGTACGGTTTTGATGCCTTTTGGCGGTAAGAAGCAGAGAACTCCTATCCAGGCAATGGTTCAGAAGGTATCTATCGAGAAGAAGGATACCGACGATTGCTCTTATATGGCTTGGGGCTATAATCCCTTTATTATGGAGAAGAGTCCCTACCACGGTGCTTATCTTGCCGTAGTTGAATCCGTGTCCAAGCTGATTGCAAGTGGTGCTTCCTTTGAAGACGTTTATCTGACTTTCCAGGAGTATTTCGAGCATCCCCGTAAGGATGGCAAACGTTGGGGCAAGCCGCTCGCCGCTTTGCTTGGCGCTTTCAAGGCGCAGCTTGCTCTCGGAATCGGCTCTATCGGCGGTAAAGACTCTATGAGCGGTTCTTTTGAGGATCTGGATGTTCCTCCCACGTTGGTTTCCTTTGCCGTTACCATGGGCAAGACCTACGAGACCGTTTCTCCCGAATTCAAGAAGGCAGGGAATAAAGTGGTTCTTCTTGCGCCCGAATACGATTCCAACGGTCTTCCCGAAACCGATTCATTGCTTTCCGTATTTGCAAAGGTTACGAAGCTGATGCGTGAAAACAAGGTTGCGGCTTGTTATACACCCGGCTTGGGCGGTATTGCCGAAGCGGTATTGAAGATGACTCTCGGAAACGAGCTTGGCTTCGATTATGAAGACAATCTTTCCCTGGATGACATTTTCGGTTATCGCTACGGTGCATTCCTGCTTGAGGTTTGTGACGACGTAAACGAAGGCATTCTCATCGGTCGTGTTAAGGAAGAAAAGAGTATTGATTTTTGCTGTGAAAATATCACGCTTGCAAAGTTGGAGGATAAGTACGAAAGCAAACTGGAGAGTGTGTACAGCTGTAACATTGCACCCCGTCCCGCTCCCATTGAGAATTTCTCCTATACTGCAAAGTCTTGGGCTGCTCCTGCCGTTCGGTGCGCACAACCCAAGGTTTTGATTCCTGCATTCCCCGGTACCAACTGTGAGTTCGATTCTGCCAAGGCTGTGCGTGCAGCAGGTGCTGAGGCGGAGATCATTGTGATCAACAACCTTACTGCAGAGGGAATTCAGAGAAGTGTTGATACCTTTGCTACCAAATTAAAGGATGCACAAATGATCTTTATCCCCGGTGGATTCTCAGGCGGTGACGAGCCTGACGGAAGCGGTAAGTTTATCACTGCTTTCTTCCGCAACGGTGCGATTAAGGAGGGAGTTAGCGAGCTGCTTGAAAAGCGTGACGGCTTGATGTGCGGTATTTGTAACGGCTTCCAGGCTTTGATCAAGCTGGGTCTTGTTCCTTACGGTAAGATCATTGATACCGACGAAACCTGCCCGACTCTGACCTTCAACACTATTGCGCGTCACCAGTCCAAGATCGTACGCACCAGAGTTGCCTCCAATAAGTCTCCCTGGCTTGCTTTGACTGAGGTAGGCGACGTTTACAACGTACCGATCTCTCACGGTGAGGGTCGCTTCCTTGCGGATGAGGCGCTGATCCGTAAACTTGCCGAGAACGGTCAGATTGCAACTCAGTACGTTGATTTTGACGGCAATGCGACTGCTGACGTTCACTTTAACCCCAACGATTCCATGTTTGCCATTGAGGGTATTACTTCTCCCGACGGAAGAGTATTCGGTAAGATGGGACACAGCGAACGAGTCGGTAAGGGTCTTTATGCGAACGTGCCCGGCAACTATGATATTCGTATGTTTGAAGCAGCAGTTAAGTATTTTAAGGGATGAGAGGTATTAAATGGCTTATAAGACAGATATAGAGATTGCACAGGAATGTGTGATGCGCCCAATCACAGAGATTGCTCAAAAGGCGCACGTAGACGAAAAATATTTGGAGCAGTACGGAAAGTATAAGGCCAAGATTGATCCTGCTTTGATCAAGGAAAGTGATCGCAAGGACGGTAAACTGATTCTTGTGACCGCTATCACGCCTACTGCTGCCGGAGAAGGAAAAACCACGACTACCATTGGCTTGGCTGACGGTCTTTCCCGTATCGGGAAGGACGTCACCGTAGCTCTTCGTGAGCCTTCGCTTGGTCCTGTTTTCGGTATTAAGGGCGGTGCCGCAGGCGGCGGCTATGCCCAGGTTGTTCCTATGGAGGATATCAATCTTCACTTTACCGGCGATTTTCACGCAATCGGTGCAGCGAACAACTTACTTGCTGCAATGCTGGATAACCATATTCAGCAGGGTAACGAGCTGGGCATTGACGTGCGTAAAATTACTTGGAAACGCTGTG
>JAZPZL010000054.1:0-12469 GCA_045544655.1 Eubacteriales bacterium | reverse complement strand
ACACGGGCTCTCGGATACCAGCTGACCTTTTTCAGTTCGCTGCGATATTCACGGAAAAAATTAGCGATCCGCTTGAAAAAGCCGGGCTTGTCGGATTTCTTCGTTTTCTTGTCTGCTTTTTTCTCAGGAGCGGAAGGGGCGGAATTCTTTTTGATTTCTTCTGCCATGTCGATTTCTCCTAATTTTTTTACTTGGTTTCCTTGTGCAGGGTGTGCTTGCGGCAGAACGGACAGTACTTGTTCATTTCCAGTCTGTCGGGATCGTTCTTCTTATTTTTCATGGTATCGTAATTTCTCTGCTTGCACTCGGTGCATGCAAGTGTGATTCTTTCTCTCATGGTATCCTCCGAATTGTGATCCGCCAAAAGGCGGTTATTCTCCCTCAGCAAAAGGTCCCACCATAAAAAAAGACCCCGAGAGGTTTAACCATTATAACAAAGGTGGCTTTTCTTGTCAAGTGGAAAAGTGAAAAAAAGCGCTTTTTTCCTTCTGTTAGAAAAAAATTCACTTTTGGTACAAAAAAACGATGAAAATCACTTGCTCCATCCCTCTGTCTTATGGTATAATAACATAATAATATGTAAGAAATATGAACGCGAGGAAAATTGTGAGACAGCTGTTTTTGGAAGCGGGTAAGGTCCGCAACACCCACGCTCTGCGGGGCGAGGTGAAATTTGAATGCTATCTGGACGGAGAAAAGCCCCTGAAGGGAATCCGCCATCTTTATATGACTCCCAACGGGGAAAAGCCTTTTGAGATCCGCTCCGTAAGGGCGCAGGGGGACGTTCTTCTGGTGCTTTTTGACGGAATTGATACGGTGGAAAAGGCTTCTCTCTTAAAAGGAAAGACCCTTTACGCCTCTCGTGAGGAGCTGGATCCCGACGGCACGCGGATCTTTTTTGCCGATCTCATCGGCGTTCCCCTGATCGAAGCGGGGACCGATGCCGTGTACGGAACCATTCGCGACGTGGGAAGCCGCGGCGCAGGTGAGCTTTTCACCGTGCTTTTGCCCGACGGGAGAGAAATGTATTTTCCCGTAGTAAAGGAATGGATCGTTTCCATGGATGCGGAGAAGGGCGTGTTCGTACACGCACCGGAAGGGATCTTTGACTGATGGCTGCCATTCGTTTTGATATTATGACTCTGTTTCCCCAGCTTTGCGATACCATTCTGGGAGAAAGCATTATCGGCAGAGCGCAGAAGGCTGGGATCGTAGAGGTGTTTTGCCATAATATCCGGGATTATTCCAAGGATAAATTCCGCCGTGTGGACGATACGCCTTACGGCGGCGGCAAGGGAATGCTGATGAAGCCGGATCCCATTTGTGACTGCTTTGACGCCATCACCGAGGGGGCGGAAACAAAGCCCCATACCGTTTATATGTCTCCTAAGGGAAGCCTTTTTACCCAAAAAAAGGCGAAGGAGCTTGCCGAAAAGGATCGCATCGTCATTTTGTGCGGTCATTACGAGGGCGTGGATCAGCGCGCCATTGACGCGATCGTGGACGAGGAGATCTCGATCGGAGATTACGTGTTGACCGGTGGGGAGCTTCCTGCATGCGTTCTGGCAGATGCGGTAAGCCGACTGATCCCCGGCGTGCTTGCTTCTCCGGAGTGCTATGAAAAGGAAAGCCTTTCCGACGGACTTCTGGAGTATCCCCAATATACCCGACCCTACGAGTTTCGCGGCGAAAAGGTGCCGGACGTACTCATCAGCGGTCATCACGAAAACATTGAGGCGTGGCGAAGAGAAATGTCACGCAAACTGACGGAAGAAAAACGCCCGGATCTGCTCGTGGATCCGGAGGAAGGAACGTAATTATGGCAAAAGGGCGCCCAACGGTTTCGTTTTCCCATCTTTTGTATCAGCTGGGAAAGGCGATCCACTTCGTCCCCGTATCCGCATTCGCTCCGCCCAGAAGCGAGCCCGAGGAGAAAAAGTGGGAAAAACCTTTTTTTGCATATCGCCTTAAGATGAAGACTGCTTTGGCGAAAATGTGCGAGCAGAGCTTTTTTCTTGGGCTTTACGCTGCTTTTGTCCGCGCCTTCTTCACCACGCGCGTCCGCGCCTTCGGCGTACTGTTTTTCAGCTGTGGCTTTTTGCAGATCCTATCTTATTTTCTGGGTGGATACCTGTCTTTTGCCGCAGGGGATGAAAGCAATTTGATTTTCGGTGTTACCCTGATTTTTTTTACCCTGCTGTCTTCTTTTACCCGTGGGGACGTGAAGGACGTTTTGAAAAAGAGCTTTTTGTACCGCAGTATTCTGGATCCGCTTCTGGATACGGAGCGGTGGGAGTTTCCTACGGGCAGATCGGGGGATCATTTTTTCGTGATGCTTTTCTCCGGCGCAGCGCTGGCGTTTTTCGCGGTGGTTTTTTCTCCCCTCGCCGTGCTTTCGGTGTTGCTGCTGGTGGCGCTGATCCTTCTCGTTTTTTATTTGCCCGAAGCGGGATTGATTGCCGTTGGGTTTACGTTCTTTTTCGTTTCTTTTCGCGTGACGGCGTTTCTGACCGTTTTGACGCTGATCGCTTTTTTGTGCAAGTGTGCGGTGGGGAGGCGAAGCCTGGTCTTTTCTTCTTGGGATTGGGTGGTATTCGCAAGTCTTTTTCCCCTTCTTTTTTCGGATCAGAGCCGTCTGACGGGACTTGTCCTTGCCGCTTTGTACCTGATTAGCCTGGGGCTTCTCAGAACCTTGGCGGGAGTCCGCAGATTTTTGACCGCACTGACGGCGGGCGGCGTATTTGCATCCGTGATGATGATCGCCCGTTACGCCATAGAAACGTTTTTCGAAAAGGTCTTTTTGCAGTTCCCGGGTGTGGATGGAATTTTGTTTTTCGGTACGCAGGTGGAGAATTTGGTTCCTTTGGCGATGGCTTGTCCCCTGGCAGTGGGACTGTTTCAATCGGGGAAAAAATCGACTCAGGTATTCGTATTTCCCCTTGTTTTTCTGATTTTTCTGGCAGCAGTCTTTTGCGGAGAATCCGTTTTGGTTTGGATCTCCCTTCTGATCGCTCTCGCCTTCCAGAATACGATGACCAACCGTTTTTCCCTGATTTGGTACGTCATTTTGGGATTGGTCGTGGTGACCTGCCAGAATCTGCTTCCTCCCGCGTGGATCCGAGATGCCTTTGCTCTCCTGGGCTTTGCTTCCGCCGAGAAAACGGGAGAGAGCGTTCTTTCGGTCCTGGGGGTGGGAAACGTATTGGGCTTTTTGATCCTCGGGGTTCTTCTGGGCTATTTTATATACTCGGTCATTCGGTTTGCCCGAACCTCTACCAGACCTAAGGCCTTCCCCCGCGTAAGAGGAGCCGTCGGATCCGTCGTGGCGTTTTTGGTTTTGACCTTTGGGGGTGCCACCTTGGATGAGAGGGCGCTCGTTTTTTTGATCCTGCTGGTCTCTTTGCCTCGGGTGTGCGATATTTGTTCAAAGCGGGAAGAGATCCGCTTACCGTATTAAATGAGGAGAAAAAGAATGGAACGTTCACAAAAGAAACGGAAGACGCATTTTTCTTTTTCCTATATTGATATTTTCTTTCTGCTTTTGGCGGGCTTGATCCTCAGCTTTGGAATCGGATCCTTGGCGGAGATTCACCGCGAGAATAAGGTGGAGAGTTATTACGTATATCTGTCCGCCTCGGTAGAGGAGGAGTTTTCCCACGCGATCCCCGCCGGCGGCGATGCGGTATTCGGTACGGACGGAAAAAGCATCGGCAAGGTGCTTTCCGCGGAATTGCAGGAAGAGGGAAACGGCTTGCTGTTGACGGTGAAGTGCCGTCTCAATACGGAAGCGCCGGCAGAAGGTGAAAGGATTGTGCTGGAAACACCGGGCAGCATACGGTCAATGCAAGTGAATTTAGTAGAAAGAGTGGAACAGAAAGGATGGTAGAAGGGTGACGAAAAGAAAATCAAAGATCGGATTTTCCGTATTGGATGTGTTTTTGATCCTGCTTACGGCAGTGTGTATTTTGTCCTTCGTGTTCCGCGATCAGATCCGCGGCTTTTTGAGCGGCGAGGAAGGGGTACGGATCGAGTATACCTTTTTGATCCAGAATGCCGATGAAAAGGCGAGAAATTATCCGAAGGTAGGGGAAGAGCTGTTTCACTCCAAGGATCTCGCTTCCTTGGGAATTCTGAATCAGATCTCGGAAACGGAGAAGGAGTATCGGGATACGCAGGATGATCCGGATTCGCAGGCTTCGGTTAAGGTCAAGACCCTTACCTGCAAAGCGGAGACCACCGCAAAGCTTTCCGAGCGCGGGTACGTGGTTGGAAACACCGTGATCAAGCCCGGCGCGGAATTGACTGCAGAAACGGAAACGGCAAGCTTTACCATCATCGTTACGATGGTAAAAAGCGTGGAAGAATAAATTTTGGAGGTAGAATGATGAGTGAAGAAATGAAAAAAGGCGGAATCAGCGTTGATACGGAGCATATTTTCCCCGTGATCAAGCGTTGGCTCTATTCCGATAAGGAGATCTTTTTGAGAGAATTGGTTTCCAACGGCTGTGACGCCGTTACCAAAATGAAGAGACTTGTTTCCTTGGGAAAGGCGGAAAACGACGAGGAATACCGTATCGACGTAATTTTGGATAAACAGCTTTCCGAAATGCGGATCGTGGACAACGGCATCGGTATGACTTCTGAAGAGATCGACCGCTATATCAATCAGATCGCCCTTTCCGGCGCCCTGGAGTTTATTGAAAAATACGAAGGTGAAGAAGCGGACAGCGGTATTATCGGACACTTCGGTCTTGGCTTCTATTCCGCTTTTATGGTGGCAAAGACCGTAGACATCAATACCCTTTCCTTTGAGGAGGGAGCAAGTGCTTCCCTCTGGTCCTGCACCGATTCCGGTGAATATGAAATGAAAAAGGGCAGCCGCACCTCTCGTGGTACCGAGATCTGTTTGCATATTACCGAGGATGAAAAGGAATTTTTGGAGGAGGGCAAGGTCCGCGCCGTTTTGGAAAAATACTGCGCCTTTATGCCCGTTCCCATCTATCTTTCCGTAGTAGGGGAGAAGGGAAGCGAGGAACCCATCAACGATCCTACGCCGCTTTGGTTGAAAAACCCTTCCGAATGTACCGAGGAGGAATACAAGGAGTTTTATAAAAAGGTATTCCACGACGAAAGAGATCCCTTGTTCTATATCCACATCAATGCGGAATTCCCCTTGAATTTCCGTGGAATTCTTTATTTCCCCAAGCTGCAGGATGAATACGCCAGCCTTGAGGGGCAGGTAAAGCTTTATTACAACCAGGTGTTCGTTGCCGATAATATTAAGGAAGTCATTCCCGAATATATGATGCTTCTGCGTGGCGTTTTGGATTGCCCCGAGCTTCCCTTGAACGTATCCAGAAGCTATCTGCAGAACAGTGGCTACGTTACCAAGATCTCGAACCATATTACCAAAAAGATCTGCGATAAGTTTAACGGTCTGTTCAACAATGACCGAAAGACCTTGGAGGGCTTTTGGGACGACGTGAAGCCCTTCGTGGAATACGGCTGCACCCGTGATCCCAAATTCTTTGAGCGCGTGAAGGAAATGATCCTTTATAAGACCACCGACGGTGAATACCTGACCGCTCCCGAATATCTGGAGAAAAACGCAGGCAAGGGCGAGGAGAATACTATGTATTACGCCTCCGACGTTTTGCAGCAGGTGGGTTATATCGGTTTGTTCCGTGAGCAGGGGATTACCGTTGCCGTGATGGACGGGATCATTGATTCCCGCTTCCTTTCCTTTATGGAAATGCAGGATAAGGCGGTACACTTCGTTCGCATCGACTCCGAGCTGGATAAGGTTCTCCGCGCCGAAGAGGAGGCGGAGGATGACCAGGCCCTGATCTCCGTGTTCCGCAGTGTGGTACCCGAAAAGGTTGCTTTGAAGCAGGAAGTGATGAAATCCACCAAAACTCCCGCTTTGATCACCCTTGCCGAGGAAAAGAGAAGACTTGCGGAGATCCTCCGTCAGTACGGCAATACCATTCCCGGTATTTCAACGCCCGAGGATGAGGTGACGCTTTCTTTGAATATGAACTGTCCCCTGATCGCCCGTATCGCCGCCCTTGCCAAGGATGAGAAGAGTGAGGAAAAGGCAAAGGCACTTGCCAAGCAGGTGTATATGATCGCCGTTATTTCTCAGCGCTCCTTTACTCAGGAAGAGCTGCAGGAGTTTATCGATTCCAGCATCGAGCTGCTTTACAACGCATAATACGATTATAAAAGGAAAAAGAGATGCAAAATATGCTACAATCCATCGGAGATTTTTTTCGATATATCTGGAATCAGATCCTGTCCATCGGCATTGCCGACATCGTGGATATTCTGATCGTTACCTTCCTTGTATATTATGTCATCAGCTTCGTTCGTCAAAGAAGAGCGGGGCGTCTTGCGCTGGGTATTTTTGCCATTTTGTTGGTGATGTGGGTCAGCGATTTTGCGGGACTTAACGCGCTGAATTACATTTTGGAAACCCTCTTTGACGTGGGACTGATCGCCCTGATCGTGATCTTCCAGCCGGAGCTTCGCTCTGCTCTGGAAAAAATGGGCGGTAACTTTCACAATTTGAAAAATATTACTCCCGAGCAGGAGCGTCGTGAGCTTAAGAATATTGAGGAGCTTTGTACTGCCGTGAAGGAGCTTTCCGAATCCAGAACGGGCGCTTTGATCGTATTGGAAAGAAGTACCCGTCTGGGGGATGAGATCCGTACCGGTGTGGAAGTGGATGCGGCGGTGAACAAGCATCTGATCGAGAATATCTTTTACGATAAAGCACCTCTTCACGACGGCGCTATGATCATCCGCGACGGCAGGATTCAGGCTTGCGGATGCTTCCTGCCTCTTTCCGGAAACCCCAATCTGCCCAATGAATTGGGTACCCGTCACAGAGCGGGACTGGGCATCAGCGAGATCAGTGACGCATTCGTGGTGATCGTCTCTGAGGAAACCGGCAGCATTACCGTTGCGAAAAACGGTGAATTTGCCCGCCACGTTGAGCCTCGCGGACTTCAGCACCGTCTGATCAATGAATTCGGTTTGAATCGGGAAAAGAAAAAGAAGAGCCTGATCAAGCGGAAGGGAGGAGATAAAGAATGAAATACGAAATGAAACGGGACATTTTGAAAATGGATGTGAATCCCGAAAAGCCCGTAGCAGAAAAAACGGGCCGTCGGTTTTCCTTTATCGCCATCCTTTTTTCCCTGCTGGTTGCTTTGATCCTGTGGTTTTACGTGCAGGAAGCGGAAACTCCCGATTATAAAAAGACTTTTAACGACGTTTCCGTTGAAATGCAGTCTCTGTCCTCCTCCTTCTCCGTAATCGAGGGCGGAGATAACCGAGTGGATATTACGCTGGTGGGCAAGCGCAGTGACTTGAATAAGATCAAATCCTCGGATCTGATGGCGTATCTGGATCTGAGCAATATTACCCAGCCGGGTGAGTATCAGCCTGAGATCGGCGTTCTGGTGCCGGAGGGAACGGAGCTGTTCAAATGCTTCCCTCAGATCGCCACCTTGTACATTGACCAGACCGTCTCCGTTTTCGTTCCGCTCGTGGTGGAATTGGGCGAATACAACGTTGCCGACGACGTGGTGGTGGATGCAGAGCCCGCCGTAGAGGGAATCCAGGTAAAGGGTCCCAAAGGCGTTTTGGATCAGGTAGAATGCGCCAAGGTGAAAGCGGGGAAATTAGGAGACATCCAAGAAAGCTTTGAGAGCAATCTCAGTTATACTCTTTTGGATAAGAACGGAAACGAAGTGGTTTCCCGCCACATCATCACGCCCGAAAAGAACGTGCTGGTCAATTTTACCGTGAACAAAACGAAGAATGTTCCTATGACCCTGGGCACGAAAAACGGCTGGTGGTCGGAAGAGGATATGAAGTATACCATTTCTCCCAAAACCATCTTGGTTAAGGGTGAGCCTGCGGTCATTGATGCGCTGGAAAGCATTGACGTTTTGGTGTTGGATGAAACCGAGATCGACAGCTCCCGCTTCAGCAAAACGCTGACTCCCGACAAATTGGAGCTTCCCGAAGGGATCCGTCTGGCGGAAACCTTAGGGGACATTAAGGTGGATCTGAATCTGCCCTCCAACGGTTCGAAAACCTTGAAAATGCGTTTGGATTCCGGACACGTTGCCGTGACTCCTCCCGAGAAGGAGGGGCTTGCTTATACGCTGGAAGGCAATTCTCTCAGTTTTAAGATCCGAGGCAAATACGATTATATTTATAATGCTAAGGTGGATGATTTTTATCTGAATATCGATCTGTCTCAGATCACCACCGTGGGTACCACGGAGGTTCCCGTGCAGATCGTGCAGACCTCTGCGACGGAGGGCAAGTATTATCCGGTAGGAAAGTATACCGTTAAGGTTACCGTCAGCGAGGCTACCGCCACGGAGCAGCCGAGCAGCTGATGCCGTGATCGATCAATGGAAGAGAGTAAAAAAATGGAAGATAGATTTCCTGCGCTATATGTTAATACGGACGCCATAAGCACCAATGCAAGGGTGCTTTGCGGGGTATGTGCTTCTTACGGTATATCCGTTGCCGGCGTGATCAAGTTTTCCGACGGTGATCCCCGCATCGGACGTGCTTATATGGAAGGAGGATGCGCTCAGATCGCAGTATCACGGGCAAAGCATCTGCCTGCACTGAAACGGGAGCTCCCTCAAGTAGAGACCCTTCTTACCCGCGCGCCTGCACGGTGCGATCTGGAAAATACGGCTCGGTTTGCAGACCTGGTCTTGCACGCGGATGCGGACGGACTTCGTGCGTTGGATGCAGAAGCGGCAAAATGGGGAACTACCCCCGGAATTATTCTGATGCTGGACGTGGGCGATCTGAGAGAGGGCGTGGAAAATATTCCCGATCTGGTTTCTCTTGCCATGCTCTGTGAGTCCTTACCGAATCTTCGCCTGAAGGGAGTCGGAACCAATCACGCTTGTCTGAACGGAGTTCTTCCCGACTATGAAAACCTTTCCTTTTTGGTGGAAGGTGCGGAGGCGGTGGAGCGTGCCATTGGCAGAAAGCTGGAGTGGATCTCCGGCGGCAGCTCTATCAATCTGCTTCTCCTTCACGAGGGAATGAATAAAATGCCTTCTCGGATCAACCATCTTCGTTTGGGCGGAAGCATTGCAAACCCGATGAATATTCGCTTGGGACGCGGTGTTACCTTTCCGGGACTTCGTGAGGATAGCGTCAGCCTTGCCGCTGAGATCGTGGAGATTCGGGAAAAGGCGTCTGCCGTGGTGGGCTCTACCAAAAACTGGAAGGGAGAGACCGTCCTCCAGGAGGACAAAGGAAGAAGGCTCCGTGCCATTCTTGCAGTGGGAAGTCAGGATATTGCCTCCGCTCGGGATCTGATCCCCTTGGACGAGGGCGTTGAGGTGATAGGCTGCAGCAGCGATCATACCATCGTAGACGTGACCGATGCAAGAAAGCTGAAAAGCGGCGACGTGCTTCATTTTCGCGTTCGCTACGCCAATATGCTTTACGCCTTTACCGGTGATCACGTAGCGATCCGCTTCGTAAAGGATTCATGAAAAAAGGGTATGCGCCCCAAAAGGGAACGCATACCCTTTGCCCTATTCGGGCATCGTGGTCTGTTCAGCAGAAGCAGAAGAGCAGAATGACCACGGCAATCAGGATGACCCAAAGTAAAACGTCCTTGCTGAAAATGTTGCAAGCGCAGTTCATAGTGTTACCCCTTTCTTTGATACCGAAATGATTTTCGGTTCATTGCTATTGTATGAAAGGGGAGGGAATGTGTGAAACGCCTCTTTCCCACAAAAAAACAAAAATCCCATCCTCTCAAAACTTTTTTTCCAAAAACTCTTGACAAAAACCTCCCACGAGACTATAATACCAATGTTGCCGATGCGAGAGTGGCGGAATTGGCAGACGCGCTAGCTTGAGGTGCTAGTGGAAGTAATTCTATGTGGGTTCAAGTCCCGTCTCTCGCACCAAAAAATAAGACAGTCTTTGGACTGTCTTATTTTTTTATCCATTGCGAAAGCAATGGTATATCATCACGCATCAGCGTGCATATCATCAAAGGTGGTTTAACACCTTTGTATCTCATCACACCGTAGGTGTGTATAAAATAATCTTTCGCAATGATGATATACAATTCCTGCGGAATTGATGAGATGCAAAACTTCGTTTTGATGATATACACGGCTGCGCCGTGATTCCCGCCTAACTCAAGGTCAAAAGCCCGTAGCTCCCCCAAGGAGCCTCGGGCTTTTTTTGTGCCCTCGTAGAACCTTTTTCCAAACCAAGCGATTTTTCACAAAGTTTTCCCTTTTCAAAAGCTTGTTTTCCATTCCGGAGCAAGCCCGGAGCTTACGGGAGAGGGGCTTTTTTTTAAAAGGATCTTATTTGGCTTTTTTCTTTTTGAGCAGGAGGAAGGTAATCCCGCCTGCTACCAGGAGGGTAGCGAGGATGGCGAGGGTGATCCAAAGGGCAGGGGAGCTTTTGCCGCCGGAGAGGGATCCGAGTGTATCGGAGGAGACGGAGGGGGCGGAGGTGTCATCTTCCTTTTGATCCAAATCTGCGGAGGAAGGCGCGCTTTCCTTCTCAGCGGTGGGATAAGCCATTACGGGAAGGATGAGACAGGCATCGGGGATCTTTTTCCCCGTGGAGAAATTGTAACCCGTATACACGATGTAATTGGAGTAGACCTCCACGGTGTAGCCCTCGCTTCCGTATTCGGGGGTGACCTCACGTCTGCCGTCGAAGCTGACGATCCTGGAGGAACCGGTTCCGTAGCCACAGGGTTGGGCGTTGGACCCGATATGCACCGTGCGGGCAAAGGCACCGGAAATGTCGGAGTAATTGGCATCATCGTAGAAGGAGGTGTGGGTATGACCCGACATCACCACCGCGTTTTTATAGGTCTTTAGCAGGGTCTTCAAACGCTGATTCTGGGTATATTGGGGCTTGAAGGCAATGCTCGCCTTGTAGGAGCCTCCGGAAATATCGCCCGCGCCGAAGGAGAGAAAGGGGGCGTGAAGGATGACAAAGAGATTGGTGTCGGTTCCCTCGTATTGTTCCAGAAGCTCTTCCAGCCAATCGATCTGTGCCTTGGAAAAATTGTCCCGATCGGCACTTTCGCCGGGTTTTGTCAATTCCTGTGCCATAAAGATAAAGAGATTGTCACGGGCATCACCCTCCCCTTTTTGCAAAACGAGAAAATAGGGGGAATATTCAAAGGGGGGTACCTCGTCGCTCCCGCCCAGATATTTTGCCAAGAGAGGGCGATCCTCGGCGGTATTGCCGTGGTTTCCGATGGCCTCGTATACCTTTTCAAAGGGGAAGGCAGAGCCTTTGATGATCTCCACGTGCTTTTCGTATTGCGCCTCCAGATCGGGGGTCTCTCCACGGTCACCCGTAGCGTCTCCCGCGATGAGCACCATATCCATTTCCTTTTCTGCGAAAAAGTCCATAGTGTTGCGAAGCTTGGCGTAGGCACCGCGGTTGTGCTGCTCGTAGTTCATATGGGTATCCGACAGCGCACCAAAGGAAAATTCAAGCAAGCCGAGATCAGGTCCGAGTTTATTCTCAGGGAGGCTTGCCGTTGCAACCGCATTCTTAATATCGGGGGCCATATCCATAAAGGGTGTTTCGGATTCAAAGACGGCGATTCCTTTTGCGGTGGCGGGAAGCATTTTTCCGTCGGTGATCTCACCCGTTACCTTGCTTCCGTTTTTGGCGGGGATGACGAGAGCCTCGTCGTAATCGGGCAGAACGGCAGTTCCGTCGGTGTAATAGACCAAATAGTAGCCGTTTGCCTTTCCGCCTTCTCCGGGAGTGACGGTGATCTTACTTTGCGCAAATCCGGGGAGAGCCGCCTCGTCCCCCGTAAATTCGATGGTGACACTTGCTTTTGATGGGGCTGCAAATACTACTGCAGCCTCTTTAACGCTTCCCTGCAACAAGATGAAGGAAAGCAGGACGGATAAAAAAATACGGATCGTTTTATGCATAGATGCCTCCTGTTTTTTGTAAAGAGTGGTCATAGGGTGTCTGTTCTGCTTGAATTATACCACGGCATCAGAAAAAAATCAATGGGAATCGCATTGCTCTTCATTTTGATGCTATGCACGTCGAGCCGAGATAAGAGGACTTGGTTGTGTATTACAAACGAACGGTAAAAACTTGCTTCGAAACGGATTGAAAAAACAGTTGTCGGTTATGAAAAGTTATGGTAAAATAAAGAAAAGTAAAACTTGGAGGTGCCCGTGTGGTCGAAGTAGTAGCCGCCTTGATCCGAGAAAAGGACAAATTCATGATTTGCCAACGCCCTGCGCATAAGGCGAGAGGACTTTTGTGGGAGTAATTCTATGTGGGTTCAAGTCCCGTCTCTCGCACCAAAGCATTCAAACCCGAACCTTTTACCAATCGGTGAAACGTTCGGGTTTGTTGTTTTCTTAAAAGATGGTAAATAAGGCTTTGTTTGTCGCAG
>JAZPZL010000053.1:0-6044 GCA_045544655.1 Eubacteriales bacterium | reverse complement strand
TATCTGGCAGACCTTCTCCGCGTTTGTGAGGGAAAGGATATTTGTATCAACGTTATTTCCAAATCCGGCACCACCACCGAGCCTGCCATTGCCTTCCGTGTATTCCGCGATCTTATCGAGGCAAAGTACGGTAAGGAAGAGGCAAAGAACCGCATCTACGTTACCACGGATAAGAACATCAAGCCCGGTACGCTGAAGGAGGTTGCTACCGCAGAGGGGTACGAGAGCTTTGTGGTTCCCGGTAACATCGGCGGCAGATATTCTGTTCTGACCGCAGTAGGTCTTCTCCCTATTGCCGTCAGTGGCGCAGACGTTGACGCGATGCTTGCAGGCGCGCTTGAGGCAAAGAAGGAATTTGCAGAGAACGATATTGAGAAAAATATCTGTATGAAGTACGCCGCCCTTCGCAATATTTTTTACCGTGACGGCAAAAAGTTTGAAATGTACGCTTCCTATTCTCCCGCAATGGAGCTGATGGGCGAGTGGCTCAAGCAGCTCTACGGCGAATCCGAAGGTAAGGATGGCAAGGGTATTTTCCCCGTATCCGCTATTTATTCCCGCGACCTCCATTCCCTGGGTCAGTACGTGCAGGAGGGTGAAAGAACCATGTTTGAGACCATTCTTCAGATCTCCAAGCCTACGGTGGATTTCCCAATTCCGAAGGCAGAGGTGGATATGGACGGTCTCGGCTATCTGGAAGGAAAAAATATGGATTTTGTCAATAAGAACGCCTTCCGCGGCACCGCCCTTGCTCATCAGGACGGCGGCGTTCCCACCATCGTGCTTGCCATTGATCAGGCAGACGAGGCAAACTTCGGTTATATGGTATACTTCTTCGAGCTTGCTTGCGCCATCAGCGGTTATATGCTTCAGGTAGATCCCTTTAACCAGCCCGGTGTAGAGGCTTACAAGAAGAATATGTTCCGCCTTTTGGGCAAGCCCGGATATGCAAAATAATTGAAAAACGAACCCCCCGCTTGTAAGGTTTTCACGAAAACAACGTTTGTTCCTAAAAAATGAAGGAAAACTCTTGCAAATTTGTTCAAAATATGGTAATATATCCACACAGTAATAGTTCCCTTTAAGGAACTGGGAAAGGAATGGTTTTTACTATGCTGAAATTAATCATCGGTTTGAAGGGCAGTGGCAAAACGAAGCAGCTCATCGAGCTTGCCAACAAGGCAGTGGAGGTTTCTCCCGGTAACGTTGTTTGCGTAGAAAAGTCCAACAAACTCACGTTTGACGTTAATCACAAGGTTCGTCTCATTGATACCGAGACCTACGGTGTGGCAGGTGCAGATCAGCTTTACGGCTTGGTATGCGGCATTCTCGCTACCAACTACGACGTTAAGGATCTCTTCATTGATTCCGCTCTCAGAATTTGCGGTGACGACGTTGCCGCTTGGGAAGTGTTCATTGAGAAGCTCAGCGCAATCTGCGAGAAGTTCGAGGTTCAGTGCATTTGCACCAACTCCATCGACCAGGCAGATCTGCCCAAGTCCCTGGAAAAGTACGTATTCTGATGGATTATATCGAGCTTGTGTTCAAGCTCCCCCGAGAAAAGGTCGATCTTGTATCGACCTTTCTTGTTGCAGGGGGCTATGATACCTTTGAGATCTGCGACCTGTCCGATCTGGTGGAAAATGCAGGCGCAATGTTTTGCGATTATATAGAGGATGAACTTCTGGAGAATAAGAGCGCACCTCCCGCCATCAAGTTCTATTTCGACGCCTCCGAGGAGGCTAAGGCTCAGGAGGTACGGGATTATCTTCTGGGTGTTTGCACCCAGCTGGGGTATGACGATATTACCGCCGAGATCACTTTGGTGGAGAACAGTGATTGGGATACTCGCTGGAAGCAGTATTTTTATCCCTTCCCCGTAGGTGAAAAGCTGTTCATTCTTCCTTCCTGGGAAGAAGAGCCGGAGGAAGCCAAGGGCAGAGGGGTCATTCGCATTGATCCTGCCGCCGCCTTCGGTACCGGTACCCACGCCACCACCCGCTTGTGTCTGGAGGCGATGGAATCCCATTTGAAAAAGGGAGACCGCGTGCTGGATATGGGCTGTGGCTCGGGAATCCTCGGCATCGGAGCGAAAAAGCTTGGGGCAGGTGCCCTTTGCGCCGTGGATATTGATGAAGCCGCCGTGCGTACCACCGAGGAAAATCTTTTGAAAAACGAGATCCCCCTGAATGACGTGACCCTAATCTGCGGTAACATTCTCGCAGAAGAGGATAAGCTTTCCGCTATGGGAGATGACTACGACCTGATTTGTGCCAATATCGTGGCGCAGATCATCAAGGATATGGCGCCGCTCCTTCTTGCCGCTCTTAAGCCGGGTGGGATCCTTCTTGCCTCGGGCATTCTGGAGAGCAGGGAAGAGGAAGTGACCGAAGCTCTTTTAAATGCAGGCTTCAAGCTTTTGAAATCCCACCTTTCCGAAGAGTGGGTATGCCTGGAGCTGACGAAATGATCGGTAAAGAAATGAAAAGAATTTGCATTGTCTCAGCACTTTTATTTACGCTTTTGCTCCTTGCCTCCTGCTCCTCGGGAATTGATACGGCTCAGCTGGGTGAATCGGGAACCGAGGAAACCGCCGAACCATCCACGACCCTGGAGATCGTGAAAAAAGGAGAGAGTAAGTACACCGTCGTTCACGACGGAACTGAGGAGGCGAAGGAATTTGCCACCCGACTTTCCACGTATATCAAGCTGAAGTTTGCGGCAGATCTGAAGATCGAATCCGGCGAGGATAGCGACGGTCGCTATGAAATTGCAGTCAAGCAAATGGAAAGCGAAGCGCCCATTGATTTTTCCCTTTCCGTGGAAGAGGACCGACTTTGTCTTTCGGGAAAAAGCGGGGTTTCTTACAATTACCTGATGGAATACTTGAAGCGGGAGGTCCTTGTGCGGAAAAGCACTGCGGATCTGACCCTTACTCCCGAAAATGAGTTCCGTTATACCACCTCTTCTCTGAAGGAAACCACCTTCGTGGATTATCTGAAGGCGGGAAATCAAACTCCGGAGATGGACGAGATTTTTGAAGCGGGTATCTTCCGCCACGAAAATACCCGGCTTTTGTATCGTCTTTATATTCCTTCCAATTATTCAGCGGAGAAGGAATATCCCATCTACGTGAACCTGCACGGAGCAGGGATCCGCGGTAACGATAACAAACGCCCTCTCGCTTTCGTGAAGGAGCTATTCAAAAACGAAGCTTACGCTATGGATGAGTTTATCGTTCTCGTGCCGCAATGCCCCGAGAATGAAAAATGGGTGGATATTACCTGGGCGGATGGAAGCTACGATATGAACAAAGTTCCTGAATCCAACGAATTTGAAGCCCTCGTTGCCCTGATCCGATCCTTGATGAAGGATTATTCCGTGGATGAGGATCGCATTTATGCGGCAGGTTTTTCCATGGGCGGATACGGTACCTGGAATCTTTTGATGAACCACCCCGATCTTTTTGCCGCGGGTGTTCCCATGTGCGGTGCCGCATCACCTGCACACGCCTCAGCCGTTTTGAATACTCCCGTCTGGGCGATCCACGGCGTGAAGGATCCGACCGTGCCGGTTTCCGGCTCCCGGGAAATGGTGGAAGCCGTTCAAAGCTTGGGAGGAACCAAGGTGAAATATACCGAGCTGCCCGATCACGAGCACGACGTGTGGAATTACACCTATACCAACGAAGAGATCTTTACCTGGCTTTTTGCCCAAAGAAAAGGATCGTAAATCAGAAAAAACCGCCGAAAGGCGGTTTTTTTAGCCCGAAAAGAATGTTAAAAAAGTGTAACGGGAAGTTAGAAAAAACGAGCAAAAACGAGAAAACGGGAGAAAAAACGAGGAAACAAAATGTTTTTTTAAAAACTTTCCGAAAAAGTGTTGACTTTACGTACCCCTCGGGTTATAATACCTAAGCAAATTAAGAAAAATTGGAGGAAATGCTATGTCCACTTTTATGGCAAAAGCTGAAACCATCGAGCGCAAATGGTACGTGCTCGACGCTCAGGGCAAGCCCCTCGGTAAGGTTGCTGCAGCAGCAGCGAACATTCTCCGTGGTAAGAACCGTCCTGAATTTACGCCTCACGTTGACTGCGGTGAATTCGTAATCGTTATCAACGCTGATAAGGCAATTCTCACCGGCAAGAAGCTGGAACAGAAGAAGTACAGATACCACACCGGCTATATCGGCGGTCTCAAGGAGATCGGTTACAAAGAACTGATGTCCAAGAATCCCGAGAAGGCGATCTTCCTTGCAGTGAAGGGTATGCTTCCCAAGAACACCATCGGCAGAAAGAGTCTGCTCCGTCTGAAGGTTTACGCAGGTGACGCGCATCAGCACGCCGCTCAGCAGCCTATCAGCATCGAGTTCTGATTAAGAAGAAAGGAAGAAGAAGATGAATTACACTAGTGCAAAACCTTATTTCTACGGCACCGGCAGAAGAAAGCATTCTGTAGCTCGTGTTCGTATTTATCCCGGTACCGGCGTGATCACCATCAACAAGAGAGATATTGATGAGTACTTCGGTCTTGATACTCTCAAGCTGGTTGTTCGTCAGCCCCTGGAACTCACCGGCAACATCGGCAAGTTCGACATCGTTTGCAACGTAGCAGGCGGTGGCGTTTCCGGTCAGGCAGGTGCGATCCGTCACGGTATTTCCCGTGCCCTTCTTCAGGCAGATGCTGAAGCATTCCGTCCCGCTCTCAAGAAGGCAGGCTTCTTGACCCGTGACCCCAGAATGAAGGAAAGAAAGAAGTACGGTCTCAAAGCAGCTCGTCGTGCTTCCCAGTTCTCCAAGAGATAATCACTTATCTTACAGAGTATTCAAAAACCCCGAAACCATCACGGTTTTCGGGGTTTTACTTTTGCCTTGATTTTCGCTTTGGTGCAAACTTGGTGCAAGTTGTTTTAAAAGGACTATGACACACGAAATGTCATAGCCCTTTTTGTTATATCTGCTTTGCCTTTTCTTCTAATGCTCTGTAATCAACTTTGCCAATGGGGGTCAATGGCATTTTATCAATGAATACAAAATCAACGGGTTGCACATATTCGGGCAATTCTTTTTTGCAGAGTTCAAACAATTCTGCTTTTACTGTTTCTGCATTTGCACCATCATTTAGCACGGCAAACACTATGGGTAATTTACCTTGGCTGTGAGAGGTGTCTGCTACACCTACGGCACAGTTTGAAACAACATTATCATTTGTGTCAACCGTCTTTTCAATTAACGACGGGAACACTTTGAAACCATCGTGGCGAATGATTACTCGCTTAATGCGGTCTTTGATAAAGACAAAACCATCTTCATCAATATAACCAACATCACCGCTATGTACCCACATCAAACCGTCATCGTGTTTTTTTATAACATTGTTTGTTTCGGTTTCGTTGTTGTAATATCCGACCATAGTGTTGGGACCTGTAATGCAGATTTCGCCTTCTTGATTATAACCCAATTCTTCACCCGTGTTTAAATCAAAGGCTGCCATAATGGTTTTAGGCCAAGGAGTACCAACACTACCAATCTTGTTACATTCGTGGGAAGAACAAGCACAAACGGCAGCGGCAACTTCTGACATTCCATAACCTTTACAAACAGGATAGGTACAATTATGCTCGTCTAAAAACTTATTAGTTTCAATTTCAAGAGATATATCCATAGCATCACCACCAACAACGGGAGCAATCACATAGGATAAATCTTGATTGTTCATTTTGGAACTGCGGATAATATTGCCGTAATGCGACGGAACACCTACCATATGGTTAGGGTGATATTTGTTCAGTAAATCAGCAAATTCATCGGGATTAAAAGACGGAATAAGGATAACTTCCATACCTACCACCAAGGGCAAGTGCAGACCATTGCCAACACCATAAGCAATAAAGGGTGGCATTATATTTAGCCAGTTATGTTCTCTTTTGAAATCAAATGCTGCAATAATTGCCTGAAATGCAGCAGCATTCATATTATCATCAGAAAGCATAACACCCTTGGGAACACCTGTTGTACCACCCGTATGCACAATAACACAAGGGG
>JAZPZL010000052.1:0-3554 GCA_045544655.1 Eubacteriales bacterium | reverse complement strand
CGGCTACGTACGGAACCTATACGAGCATTGATGGATTTGCTAAGGGCGGAACGGCGGGGATCCTGTCCGCCATACTGGCAACCTTTGCCATTGCTCCCTGGGCGTTCGTAGGCTTCGATACCATTCCTCAGGTAGCGGAAGAATTTAAGTTTTCCTACAAAAAAGTCAGCTTTATTATGATCGTTGCCATCATTTTCGGCTGCTTCGTTTACACTGCAAACAACACGATCTCGGCGGCAGCTTTATCAAATTGGCCGGAGCTGATCATCGAATCCGAATCTACCCCCTGGCTTTTGCTGGCCGCGGCAGAGCACCTTTTGGGCTTGCCGGGAAAGATCCTGGTGGGAATCGCGGTTTCTTGCGCAGTTCTGTCCGGTATTATGGGCTTCTATATGGCTTCCTCCAGACTGATGTACTCCATGAGCAAGGACGGGTATCTGCCCGCCTTCTTCGGAAAATTGGATGAAAGAGGAATCCCCAAAAACGCGATGATCTTCTGCCTTTTGATCTCCCTCTGCGGTCCCGTTCTGGGAAGAGAGGCACTTGGCTGGTTCGTCGATATGTCTGCAATCGGTGCTTCCATCGGCTTTGGCTTTACTTGTCTTTCCACGCTGGTGACCTTGAAGCGGGACGGTGACGGCAGCGTATTTTTGAAGATCGTGGCAACCCTGGGTGCAATATTTGCGGGATTGTTTATGGTCCTTCAGCTGATCCCCATCCCCGGACTTTCGGGCGTACACTTCGGCAAGGAATCCTACATTATGCTTATTATTTGGATCCTGATCGGCGTTGCATTTTACATTTTCAGAAGCAAAAATTTTAACAGCGAGAAAAAATAATAGAAAAGAGAGTTTGACCTATGCAGAAAAGAGAATTTGACATCCTCGTTTTGTTGGAGCAGTCCGACGAAGCCCTTACCCAGCGTAAAATTGCCGAGATCCTTGGTTTTTCCATCGGCGCAGTAAATAAAACCGTAAAGACCTTGACCGATTGTGGCTTCGTAGCAGGCGGAAGAATTACCGCCGCAGGCGTGGAAGCCCTGGAACCGTACAGAGTGAAACGGGCGATCTTCCTTGCCGCCGGCTTTGGCTCAAGAATGGTTCCCCTGACCTTTAATACCCCCAAGCCTCTGGTCAGAGTACACGGTACCCGAATGATCGACACTCTGCTGGATGCAGTCGTTGCCGCAGGAATCACGGAGATCATCATAGTAAGAGGATATCTGAGCGAGCAGTTCGATCAGCTTTTGTATAAATATCCTATGATCAAGTTTATGGAAAACCCCATCTACAACGAGGCAAACAATATCTCCTCGGCAATGGTCGTCCGTTATCTTTTCCAGAACGCTTACGTTTTGGAGGCAGATTTGGTTTTGAGTAATCCCAAGCTGATCCGCAAGTACGAGTATTCCTCTAACTTTTTGGGAATCCCCGTTGAAAGAACCGATGACTGGTGCCTGTATACGGATAAAAACGGCTTCATTACCGAGCAGTGCGTTGGTGGAAAAAACTGCTATCAGATGGTGGGCATTTCTTACTGGAATGCAGAAGCAGGCGCAAAGCTTGCCAACGATATGGATGAGGTTTATCGCAGTCCCGGTGGCAAGGAACGTTATTGGGAGCAGGTAGCGCTCCATTACAAAAAGGAAAACTACCAGGTTGCCATCCGCGAATGTAAAATGGAGGATATCGTTGAGATCGACTCCTATAGCGAGCTGAAGCAGATCGATAGCCTTTACGCCGATAAAAACTGAATATGAAAAAGAAAAAGCGAGGTAAAACCTCGCTTTTTCTTATCCGTAATAGTTGCCGGAAAGCTCCTCTACCAGCGTTTTATTCCGCTCGGTGGTAAAGGAAAGCAACCAATCGTAATTCTTTTCGTTGCTATAGACCGCATCCCAGCAGTTGTGCGCAAGCTGGGGGAACAGGATCAGCTCCGCGTGACCGCCGCGCTGGTTTACCGCCTTTACCATATGAAAGCTCTCAAAAGGATCCACCGTTTTGTCACAAAGGCCGTGGAAGGTACGGATGGGAAGATCCACCAATTTCATGGCAAAGCCTGCAACTCCCCCGCCGCAAACGGGCATCGCCGAAGCAAACCAATCGGGATAAAGGGTGGCAAGCTCCCAAGTGCCGTAGCCTCCCATACTGTTGCCGGTCAGGTAGACACGGGTTTCATCAATATAAGAAGCTTCGCGATACGTCTTCACCAATTGCACCAGAATCGTCATCCATTCGCACCAATCCCCTCTTTTGCAAAGGGGTGCTAGAAGAACGTACCCCCTTGCATCCTGACGCTTTAAAAGATTGACGACACAAGCGTTTTTTTGCAGCATCTCCGTTGTTTCGCCCCGAGTACCTGCGCCGTGTAAAAAGATAAGCAAGGGATATTTTTTGTCCTCCCGAAAGCCTTCGGGATAAGAGATCAGGTACTTGACCCCTTCAAAGATTTTCTCTTCCATATTTCTCTCCTTTATTCAAATACCGATAAAAGCGAGGTGAAACTCACCTCGCTTTATCATGCAAAATTATAAACGGGATAAAAGATTATTTCATTTTGTAGCCAATATTCTTCTCGCCCTCAGTGAAGGAAATGTTGCAAATGCTGGCAACGGTGGGATAAATACCCAGGGTCAACAGATTGAGCCAAAAATATGCGCCGGTGCGGCACTTGTAGCCCTCGGGACGAAGATTCGAATGGTTGATGATCACACTTCCGATCCAGCCAAACATAAACGTGAGTAAGAAGCGAACGATGTTTTTTCTCATAGAAGCAACCTCCTTAAATTTGATAACGGTACGTCCATACCATTACCTGAACTCATTTTACAACACAACCCCAAAAAAGTCAAATATTTTTCAAAATTTGTTTAAAAAACGATGGCAAAAATTATTGTACGCCGTATAGAGGAATGCGTTATAAGAACCTCACGCCGCATACGAAAACAAGTTTTCGGCGGCTGAGAGAACCTTGTTGCTCATTGCATTCGCAATAATAGGGCAAACCGCTTGAAAGACGCATAAACACTAGGGTTCTCGCTGGTTTGCCTCACCCCACGCATTGGTGTCAAAACAGGTTTTTAGGCGGTTTTAGAAAGGAGCGAAAATCATTCTAAATATGCGTCAGAAATCCATACTCTGTTGCAGCTAAAATTGAATATTCAAACTGTCACAAGAAAAGCCGAATGGGTATTAAAACTCGTTCGGTTTTCTTTTCTTTATGCAATCTTAATGCGAAAAAAAATCCTCTAACACTGCCTTAAATTGAAAAAATGTATAATTAAGGCAACAAAAGGAAGATAAGGAGAAGCGTCATGGCTGATCTGATACATAAAAAGAGGGGTCTAACCTCGTTTCAAATCATCATACTCGGTTTTGCCGGAGTCATACTTGTGGGTGCGTTATTACTGATGCTCCCTATATCTACAAAGAGCGGTGTTGTAACACCGTTTAACCAAGCATTATTTACCTCAACCTCGGCAGTATGCGTAACGGGACTGGTCGTTCAAGATACCGCAACCTATTGGTCGGCTTTTGGGCAGAGCATAATTTTGG
>JAZPZL010000051.1:0-35727 GCA_045544655.1 Eubacteriales bacterium | reverse complement strand
TGTATGTTGGGCGTTGCTTTATCTGCGCTGCGTGCTCCTTGGGTTAGTGACCTCTTTCCGCTTAACGATCGCAATGCCGCCCTTCCCACAAAAGCAGTGTTTTGGGGTGAAGAACATGTGACTGGAAAGCTGTTGGGGTCCCTTGAAATTGCAAGATGGTTGAACATCTGGCCCTCCAAGGTATACCCTATGTACCCCGGCACCGAGCTGGATTTCAAGGCTTTCAAGGTAAAAGCCCTCTACGGCAGGCATACCGGAAACGATAAATGGGGCATTCGCGACTACGTAGAAGAGCGCGCTCCCCACGTAGACGTTTGTCAAAAAGACCCCTATATTTTAAAAATGCAGGAGATCGGCTGCTTTGAATACCGAAACTACCTGTTCACCTTGCCCAGCGGAGTCAAGATCCTGATGTGGGGCAGCGCGCCCACTCCCGAGCAGATCGCCATTTGCAAGGCGGAAGCCCCCGATATTGCCATCATTCAGCGCGCCGCACTTTCCCGTGCAGAACAGCGGGCAGATTTTGCCGCCGCCATCGGCGCGAAGGTGGTCATCCCTCACCATCACGATTTTCACGGGGTAGACGATCCCGCTGTGGTGGAAGCCTTTAAAAACGCATATCTTGCAAGAGTGCCCGACGGCACCTTCATCACCCCCCGCCACGGCGAGTGGGTCGAGCTTTAAGAAAGGAGAATCACGATGGCAAACACTTACTCTCTCACCGTTATTTACCTGGCAAAGGACGGCTGCGGCAGAGCCTTCGTCAAGGAATTGGAGGAATCCGGCGTTGCCAACAAGGTCCGCCGCGAGGACGGCTGTCTGCGCTACGAATATTATTTCAAATCCTGGGATGAGGATACGGTGCTTCTCTTCGAGGAATGGGAAAGCCGCGCACATCAGCAGGTGCATATCACTCAGCCCCACATCGCAGACCTGAAGGCGATCAAGGAAAAATACATCATCCACACGGATAAATACGACAATCTGTAAACGAGGTAAAAAATGAACTTTCAACCCAATTCTCCCTGTCCCGCTTGCGGTAAGCTCCACCAAAGCAAGGTAGAGCAGATCCTGTCGGGCAAGGGAGTGATTTCCAAGCTCCCCGAAATTCTCAAGGAAAGAAAGCTGGAAAAACCCTTTCTCCTTTCCGACCCCAACACCTACAAGGCGGCAGGAGAAAAAGTTACGGCACTTTTGAAGGGAGCGGAGATCCCCTTTGGGGAATGCATCCTCTCCTCCGAAAAGCCCGAGCCTGACGAACACGCTATGGGAGAGGTCATTCTCCACTTCAGCCCTTCCTGCGACTGCGTGATCGCCATCGGAAGCGGCGTGATCGGAGATCTTTCCAAGCTCCTTGCCTACACGGCGAAGATCCCCCTCATCACCGTGGCAACCGCTCCCTCTATGGACGGCTTTGCCTCCGAGACCTCTTCCATGGTGCGCCGCGGCGTGAAGGTCTCCCTTCCCTCCCGCTGTGCAAGCGTTCTCATCGGTGATACGGATATTCTCAAAAACGCCCCGATGAAAATGCTCCGCGCAGGACTTGGGGATATGCTGGCAAAATATATCAGTATCTGCGAATGGCGCATCGGCGCTCTCGTTACGGGGGAGTATTACTGTGAAGCCATTGCCCAACTGGTGCGAGATGCCCTGAAAAAGTGCGTGGATAATGCGGACGCCCTCCTTGCCCGTGACGAAGATGCGGTAGAAGCCGTCTTCCGCGGTCTGGTTCTGGGCGGTATAGCAATGTCCTACGCAGGCGTTTCCCGCCCCGCCTCCGGTGTGGAACACTATATTTCCCACGTTTGGGAAATGCGCGCCTTGGAGCGAGGTGAAAAATCCGATCTCCACGGAACGCAGTGCGCGGTAGGAACGCTCATTGCCGCCCGTCTGTACGCCCGTCTTTTGAAGGCTGTTCCCGACAGAGACGTGGCTTTGAAGCACGCAAGAGGCTATTCGATGGACGAGCATAACGCCGCTCTCCGCGCCTTTCTCGGAAGCAGTGCCGAGCCGATGATCGAGCTGGAAAGAAAAGAAAAGAAATACGATCCCGCTCTCCATGAAAAAAGACTGGAGATCATTCTCTCTCATTGGGAGCGCATCCTTACCATCGTTCGGGAGGAGGTTCCCTCCGCCGAGCAGCTGGAAGCGCTTTACAGAAAGATCGGTCTTCCCATGACCCCTGCGGAGGTAGGCGTGGAAAACCGGCTTTCCACGGAGACCTTCCGTTTCACCGCCGATATTCGTGACAAATACGTGTTGTCCCGTCTCCTTTGGGATCTGGGTCTGGAGGAAGAATTCTCCGCAACTATTTTAGAGGATATGAGGTAAAAGATATGAAAAACATCGTTGTAGAAGGCCATCGGGGCTGGGCGGCAAAGTATCCCGAAAACACCATGCTCTCCTATATCAAGGCAATGGAGCTGGGCGTGGATGCCATTGAATTTGACGTATGGCTCACCACGGACAAGGTACCCGTTCTGATGCACGACGGAAATGCCGCCCGCACCTGCGGCGTAGCAAAGCTGATCAGCGAAATGAGCCTTGAAGAGGTAAAGAAGCTTGAACCCTGCTACCGTGAAAAATTCGGTGAAAAATATGCGGGAATGGGACTGACCGTTCCCACCCTGGAGGAGCTTTTGCAGTATTGCAAGGAGCACCATCCCGGCATCAAGCTGGGTGTAGAGATCAAAGAATACACGGAGGAAAACGTGGATCTTACCGTTGCCCTTCTGAAAAAGTACGGCTTTTTCGATACCTGCTATTTCTACGCCTTCAACGCCCGCATCATCAAATATCTCAAGACACGCTACGACGGTCGTACCATGGGCTATCCCGACCTTCTGATGCAGGAATTTGAAGCGGACAGCTACGACTATTACAAGGAGATGGGCATCAGCCTGAAGGTTGCCAGATCCGAAGCGGCTCATCACTTCATCTCCAAAGGTCTGCCTATGCACTTTTATTGCGCGGACAATGAAGAAGACGTAAAAATGTGCATTGAAATGGGCGCGGATCTCATCACCGCCAACGATCCCGTCCCCCTGATGAAATATCTGGGAAGGCTGTAAAACCAAAACGAATTCCCCCCCGTTTTATAACTGAAAGCTAAGGAGAAAAAAATGATAAAAAAGTTTTTCCTCAGATCATCCGTTTTGATCCTTGCCGTTTTGGCGGTAGCTTCTCTCTTCGGTTGTGCCAAAAAGGCTGAAGATGAAAAAGCCAGAGAAGCACTGCTGAAGGCGGTGGATCAGCTTTTGGAGGAAAAGATCACCATAGAAAAAGCAAAAGAGAAGATCGAGGGCATCTCCATTCCCGACGATACGGCCCTAGGATACGCAATGACGAAACACAGAAACAATATCCTGGCGCTCCTTGAAATCAACAATACGGATTCCCTGAAAAGCACGCGAAGGATCCTTGCAGACTTTCATCTATACAAAGCCTCCGACTCTTATTACAAAGCATTTCAGGCTCAGCTCAAAAACAGAGACAAGCTGAGGGATTATAAGGCGTTTATGGACGAGTTCAACGCTTATTTATCCGACTTGCCCGACTACGAGATGAAGCAGGTAAGCAAAAACGAGCTGGATCTTGGCTGTACCGCTTATACCTATTCCATCCATTGCACGAAATTCAACGATACGTTTACGCTGAAAATCGAAAGCGATAAAAACGGTAAGATCACCTTGACAAGGCTGAGCCGCAAGCTCGACAGCTTTACAAACGGAAACTTCAGAGCATTTTGCACTTACGTATACCGTTGTATGGGATTGGAGATCGAAAACAGTGATTTCCAGGCATTTTATGAAAAATTCGATTTGAACTCCGAAGAAAAGATCCATAAAACCTATACCGAGGGAGCATATCAGGTATCAAGTCTGACGGTGGAGCTGCTCAACGAGATCGTTTTTTCCTTCAGTGAAAAATAAGGAGCCAAGCGATGAAAACATTGGAAGAAGTCAGAAAAATTTTTGAAAATGACCGTTTTGCAACGGAAAACGGAGCGGTGATCGACGCCATCGGAGAGCATAGCGCGGTCTGTAGTCTTAAGATCACCGATTCCCACCGAAACGCAATGGGAGCCGTGATGGGCGGAACCTACTTTATGCTGGCGGATTTTGCTTTTGCCGTAGCGGCAAACCACGATCAGTGGGGATGCGTTTCACTACGCTCCGACATTTCTTTTCTCACCCCCGCAAAAGGAACGAAGCTGATCGCAAAGGCCTCTTGTATAAAAGAGGGAAGGACCACGGCGTGCTATCGCGTGGACGTGACGGACGATCTGGACAACCTGAGTGCCACCGTTACCGTAACGGGCTATCATTTAAAATGAAAAAAATCGGAGTGAAGATTCACTCCGATTTTTTTAAATTTTTGCGGATGATCTCTCTGCCCCGCCAGGAAAAGGCGCGGGAAAGAAATTCCTCCTTCGGCAGCTCTGCCGCCTCCGGGGTCAACTCGGTAATATGATCCCTTTGGAAAAAGGGAATGGGGGTCAGGGCGGCGCTTTGATTCATGGGACACACGTTCTGACAAAGATCACAGCCCCATTTGCAATCCGCCTTTTCCAGGAGCGCATCCTCTTCGGGGGTGCGATTTTTCTTCTGAGAAATGAGAGACAGGCACCTTTCCCGCTTGGGGTCATAGATGGCACCCGTGGGACAAGCATTTTTACAGGCACCGCAAGAAAGGCATTTTTCCGTTTCTCTTTTCGGCTCACTTGGCATCAATTCCTCGGTGAAAAAGAATGCGCCGATGAAAAAGAAGGAGCCGTATTTGGGATGGATGAGAAGCCCGTTTTCCCCCATTACGCCCAGTCCCGCCGCAAGTGCGGTCTCCCGCTCTGCCAGAGGGGAGGAATCCGCAAAGCCACGGAAGGCAACACAAGCCCCCTTTTCCTTCAAAAAGGCATCCAGACGAGCAGACAGCTCCCGCAGGTACAGATGATAATCCTTCACCTGGGCATAAACGGATAAATTGGTGGTTTTTTGCCCTGCATGATAGGGAATGAGAAAGACCACTACGCTTTTGATTTTGCCGATTTGGGACTGGATACGCTCATACTTCTCCCGATCCCAAAGGGTAATATCCTCGGGAGACAGCGGTGTAAAATATTCAATTTTTTCCTGTTCAAAAAAGGTTCTCAGCATAATACCCTCCTTTGGAATTCTACCAAAGAAACGATTCAGAGTCAATTACTTTTTCAAAAAATCAAAATACAAAGACCGCTCCTTCTTTCCGAAAAACTCCGCCCGCAGATCTCGGATCCGCTCCGCGCTTTCCACCCTTTGTCCCGGCAAGAAGCTCAAGGAGGCAAGTCCGTACCGCAGAGCATCGGGGGCGTGGGTGATCTCGTGAGGAGTCAAGGCGGCATCCTCGGTATGCACGGAGTCGAAGGTCAATCGGGGCAAAGTGCGGAGAAGATTGGGACAGGAAGAAAAAATACCGAAATAAGCGCCCTCCTCCCCTTCCGCTCTCAAAAATTCCCGTATGCGCCGCCAGCCCGGAATGCGGCTGTTGTCTGCGGGAACAAGCCCCTTAAGGCCTCCCCCCGCCATAATATCAAAGCCCGTTTTTCCCAGGTCCTGCCGTCTGCCCGCAAGGTCCGGAGATGCGGCAATATACCGCAGCTCCTCTTCTCCCGTTGCCTCCGCAATTTTCCGCGCCGCTTCGGAAAGCACCAGATCCGGCTGATGCAGCTCCCGATAGACCACCAGTCGGCTTCGGTCGGGAGGATAGGCAAACCACAGACAGCAGGTCATATCCAGTCCGTAGTCCACTGCCGCAAAGCGGTGCCAGCCACCGGGGATCTCAAAAGGTGGGATCTCGTGGCGTTTTCGGTCAAATTCCGTAAAATACTGTCCCTCGAAGGCGTCCCAATCCCCCTCCAGCATCGCCTTACGCCGCAAGGGAGGAAGGCTTTCCAGATTTCGCACGTATTCCGGATTTTCTTTCAGCAAATAGCGGTTATCATACACCGTGGAGGGGATGAAAACGTAATCCTCGGCACACTCCCCCTCCCGATAGTCCCGATCAATAAAAAGCCGCTTGACCCAGGCGTGACCCACTCCTCCCGGGTTCATGGTAAAGTACATACGGGGAACGAATTTTTCCCGCATTGCTCCCGAAAGACGGCAGCATTCGGTCATCGCGTAATACTGGTTTTCGGTAAATTGGGTGGCTTCCTCCATCCCGATCACCTCATACGCCTGACCCTGATACTGGAGGGCGTCGGCTTCCTCAGCCAGATATCCCAATTTGATCCGTGAGCCGTTGGGGAAAATAAACTCCTTGGTGGATTCCCGAAAATGGGCGATCCCGTGGAGCCATCGGCGCAGAGGATTGATATGGTTTTCCCGCAACTCGGGAAAGCTACGACGCAAAAGCAGGATCTGAATCCCCCCGTAGCGCAAGGCGAGCAGGACCAGCTTGGCGCGCATGGCAAAGCTTTTTCCGCCACCTCTGGCACCGCCGTAGGCGATCCTCCGAGCCTTGGCACGAAAAAACGCCTCCTGAGGCGGGAACGGATGGAGAGACGACAATAATTTTTCAATTGCATTCATTTTTCTCTTGACAAACCGTGAAAAAAGGACTAAGATAATGTCACGCACATGAGCGGAAAAACAGGGGTGCTGTTGAAACGGCTGAGATGCGGGAGACCGCGAACCCTCCAACCTGAGATGGATAATACCGGCGTAGGGAGTTTTTATGAGAACCAGATTCGCGTTCGCACGGGACTTCCGTCCTGTGCGAATTTTTTCTTAAGGAGTTTGTTATGAACAAAACCCAAAAACTGGTCACCTCGGCAATGCTCATTGCTTTGGGTACCGCAATTTCCTTCGTATCCGAATGGATCCCCTTTCTCAATCTTCCCTTCGGCGGAACCATTACCCTGGCAAGTCTTTTGCCTCTGGTTCTGATCTCCTGGATGTACGGGCTTGGCTGGGGTCTGGGCAGTGCCTTCGTCTTTTCCCTGCTTCAAATGGCAGTAGGCTTTAAGACGGTATCCGCCCTCTTCATCCCTACCTCCGATTCCTATATGGGCGCAGGGATCGCCATTCTCATTTTGCTTCTGGACTACGTACTCGCCTTCACCTCGGTAGGTCTCGGCGGAATCTTCCGCAATACCCTCTCCAAAAAATGGGCGATCGTTTGGGGCAGTGTTCTGGGACTTTTCCTCTGCTACCTCTTCCACGTGATCTCCGGTGCCGTTTTCTACGGTGCGTGGGCAGAATGGTTCTTTACGGAAAGCGCGGCAAAGGATCTCGCCATTTCCGCCTGGGTCATGAAGACCTTCAGCGGCGCGGGTCTTGCCACCGTTTACTCCGTCGTATACAACGGACTTTATATGCTGCCTGAAATTCTCATTACCGCTTTCAGCGGCTTTTGCCTTGCAAAGCTTCCCACGATCAAGAAAGGATAAACGCTATCAATGATTTGCCACGTAGTAGGAGCGGGAGATTTTTCTCCTTCCCTTTTGCATCTTGAAAAAGAAGATCTTCTCATTGCCGCAGATGCCGGTTACAAGCATCTTAAAAAAGCGGGTATCCACCCCGATCTTTTCATCGGCGACGGGGATTCCTTGGGCTTCACTCCCGACGGGATCGACACCGTGGTTCTCCCCCCTGTAAAAGACGATACGGATATTCACGCAGCGGTGAGAGAAGGTCTCAGCTGGGGCTACAGAGCTTTTAAAATTTACGGAGCCTTGGGCGGAAAACGCTTCTCCCACTCCTTGGCAAATCTGCAGGTTCTTGCCTTTTTAACCGAAAACGGCGCGCAAGGCATCCTCATAGACGAAAACTATTCCGTTTCTTACCTGACGGAGGGCTCTTACCGTTTTGATTTTGACGGGGGATATTTCTCCCTTTTCGATTTTACAGGTTCAGGCGTGATCTCCGTAAGCGGAGCAAAATATCCCTTGGACCACGCCCAGCTCCCCGCAACCCTCACACTGGGTACCAGCAACGAAGGGAGCAAATGGACGGATATCGTCATACACAAGGGCGCCTTTTATCTGGTGCGTGAGCCGTAGCTATTCCGCCCATTGGGAGCAAACGCCAAGTCCGGCGATCTCCTGAGTCTCTTCTCCCTGCCAACGCTTGTAATTGGTTTCCAAAAACAGCTTTGCTCCGTGGAAGGTGTCCTTGCAAAAGAGCTTTTCCTCCGCATCCTCTTCAATTTTCAAAAGTGCTCGATCCACGAGCACTTTTATTTTTTTGTTTTTGATGCCGAAAATCGCCTCCCGATCGGAAAAGCCCAGCGCCAGGGCAAGGCCCGTCACGGTGCAGGGTCTTTCTTCATACAAGACCTCACCGCTTTTGTTCACCAAAACGTTCCCCTCTGCATCCCGCTTCTCTACCCTGCGGGAGACGAAGTAGGCGCAAATTCGCTTTTTCGCCAAGTCCTCAGTCATTTTTTTCACGGCTTTTACTCCTTTCATTTTTGCCGTATTATAGACGAAAGAAGCCGTGACACGCAATGACATTTTTCACTGCAAAAAAATCGGAAGCGTATTCGCTTCGGATTTTTGATTTACTTTTGGATTCTTTCCCAGGAGGGCTCCTCAGGGAGAATGGTTTCAAAATGGGCGATGAATTCTTCTTCCATTTTGCCCTTGTATTTGCCATCCAGAAATGCGGGGATCACGTCGCGGAACGCTCCCCAGGACTTTGCCTCTTCGTCGGGGCAAATGGGATAGAACATCGCACCGTTGAAATGAGCGGCGTCCCGGTCACCGGGAGCATCGCCCAGCATCAGGATCTTATCGGGATCGTAATTTCCCTTCAGAGATGCAATGATCTCCTTTTTGGTACCGCTTTCCTGACCCTTTACTGCAAAGAGAAGGGGGAAAAGTCCGTGCTCCTTCCATTCACGCTCCAAGGCTTCCTCGGGAGTTGCGGAAACGATAACGATATCCGCCACCTTGGAAAGCGCCTCCAGGCACTCTCTGACGTAAGGGAAAGGCGGTACGCCGTGTACCATATCCCCTACGCGGTAGTTTACGTCGTAGGACCAATCCAGAACCGTGCGGAGCTCCGTTTCCTCGGGATGCGCCGCAAGATGATCCTCCAGTCCTTGATTGCTTAAATTCCCACCGCTTGCAACGTAATCGCGGAGCGACTGCAAGCGGGGCGCGGTGAAGCCTCTTTCCAGAACCTCACGGCGATTTTCCAAAACGTCCAGTGCGCGGAGAAGCGCGAGAAGTCTGTGGATCCCGCGGGTAGAGGAATACAGGTTGGCAAAATCCCAAGCTTCACGGGCGTACTTGGAAACGGCCTGCAAGCCGAAATGCTTGATATAGGGAGGACAGAAGCACTCCTTGTGCTTGATCTCCATGGTATCGAAAACGCATCCGTCGGAATCAATACATACCAGATAAGGCTTTGCCATTTTTTCTCTCCTTACAGTTCCAAAAACTTTTCAAACGCCACGCCAACGCCGTCCTCGGAGTTGGGCAAGGTTACGAAGTCTGCGGTAGCCTGAATATCCTCAGGCGCATTGCCCATGGCAACGCCCACGCCGCACGCCTTGATGATGGCAAGATCGCTGACGCTGTCACCGATGGCAAGGGTCTCCTCAAAGGAAACGCCCAGACGGCCCAGAACCTCTTTTACGGCGCAAAGCTTATCCAGCCCCTTGTGCAAAAACTCCATATGCAGAGCGGCACCGGGCTTCGGATGATAAATGTAACCGGTCGCAGTTACGCGGTCGTACATTTCCTGCTGATACTTTTCGGGAATGTTGTAGATGTTCATCTTCTCAACGCCAAGACCGTTTTTGCGGAAGTATTCGGAGGGCTTTTCAACGGTCACGTATCTGCCGTCACGCATATACCACAGATGATGCTCGGGAACCAGAGACCAATCAATGGGGTCCACCATCGTCTTTTCCATATGTACGATCTTGTCTGCTGCGATCTCGTTGAACAGGCCGTGTCCCTCCAGAATCTCCAGAAGCTCAACAGCCTGATCGCAGGGGATCAGATCCTCGTAAATGGTTTCACCGGTTTCACGGTCGTAGGCTCTTGCGCCGTGAGAGGTGATAAAATAGCGGAGACCGGGCAGGGTCAAAAGCTGGGGAGGCATACAGTTAAAGGTTCTGCCGGTGCAGGGGATCACGTGAATCCCCTTTTCCATTGCCTTGTAGATCGCTCTCATATTACGTTCGGAAATCGCTACCTGGCTGTTGCCGAGAACGGTTCCGTCCATATCCATCAGAATTGCACGAATTTTCATAGAAACATAATCCTCCAATTTTCTTATGACTTTATTATAGCAATAAAGATATTTACAATCAATTACAAAAATAAAGGAAAAACATTGCAATTTTATACTTTTTCTGCTAAAATCAGAGAGAAAGGATGTGAAAGGATGGCAGAAACGATCGTCTGTGCCCGTGAGCACACGCAAAACCCCTCACTGGAGGAAAGAAAAATGCATAGCCACGATAATTACGAGGTGTATTACCTTCTTTCCGGCGATGCGGATTTTTTGGTGGAAGCGACCCGCTACCATCTCCATCCCGGGGATCTGCTTTTGATGCGGAAGGGAGAGGTGCATATGTTCCGTCTTCGCTCCGCCGCCCCCTACGAGAGGATGCACGTCAATTTCGACATTTCCCCCTTGCTTTCCCATTTGGGAATGACGAGTCTCCTTGCCCCCTTTCAGGACCGTTCCCTGGGGACTTTGAATCACTATCCCGCCGCCCACTTCTCCTCCCACGCCTTCAAGCAGGATCTGGAGCGGATCTGCAGTGCAAAGGAGGAGGAAAAGCTTTTATACCTACTTCCCCTTCTGGCGGAAATCAAAAACGCCTTTGAAACCTTAAAGGAAAACCCCGCCTCTGCGGTGACGGACCGGGCCTCCGCCATCGTATCCTACATCAACAAGCATTTGTCCGAGGAGCTTTCCCTGGAGGAGCTTTCCTCCCGTTTTTATCTGAGCCAAACCCACCTGAACCGAATTTTCCGCGCCGCCACCGGTACCACGGTGTGGCAATACATCACCATCAAGCGATTGTATTTCGCCAAGGAGCTTTTGGAGCAGGGAAAAAAGCCCACCGAGGTCCCGCCTCTTTGCGGATTTAAGGACTACACCACCTTCTTCCGCGCCTATAAAAAACGCTTTGGCGAGGCACCCGGCGCAAGGAATTGAAAAACTTGTGAAAAAAGCAAAATTGCCTTGATAAAAAAAGTGCTTTATGCTATGATATTTTCAAGAAAAATCAAAGGGGAAGTTCTATGAGATCACTCCGTCGCATCCTCCTCTCTCTTTCCGCCGTTTGCGCGGTGGGGATGCTCTTTTTCACCTTTTTTACCCTTGCCTGGCATTCCGATGCCAAGGGCTTTGAGACGGGCTTTGAGATCCCCGTCGGAGTAAACAGCGGTGTTTTAAGCACCGTCGCAGACTGCGTTTGGATGGCGGCGCCCTTTTTTCTCCTTCTCGCGTCCCTATTCTTTACGGAAAAAACGAGGCGAATCGGCATTCTTCTTTCCTGCCTGCCCATGACGCTGTACGCGATCCTGCGCATTCCGTCCTTTTTTGAAGAAAAGACCCACGGCACTCTGTTCGTGACGATGCTGGGAATCCTTCTCATCGGCGTATTTTCCGCCTTCGCCGCCTTTTTTCCCGATGCGGAAAAGATCGCGCCCGTTATGATCTTCTCCTACTTGGGGATCGAGCTTTTGCTCCTGGTTTTGTCCGCTCTCTTTCAGGAAAAGTACTCCTTCTTTTACTTTTCTCAGCTCCTTCCCATGGGGCATACCTCTTATTTCCGATACTCTTTTTTTGCCATTTCTCCTTTTTTGTATTACGTCTTTTACGCCTTGTCTCTGGGGCTTCGGATGATCCCCGTCAAGGAAGAGACCGTGCGGGAAACGAGCAAGACGGAAACCGTTCCGGAAGAGGAAAAAGAAGATGAAGGGGAAGAGGATTATTCTTCCCTGACCTTAGAGGATCTGGGGATCCAGCGTTAAACGAAAGGAAACTGCTATGAAATTGGAATTCGGCTACGGAAAAGGCGTACAGGAGGTTCTTCTGGATGAGAAGAATCTGATGGACGTGCTCGTTTCCAACGAGATCGAACACAAGCACCGCGACGAGGAAGCGGTGCGCTTCGCCTTGGCAAACCCCATCGGAAAGGAAAGACTTTCCACCTACGACCTCAAAGGGAAAAGGATCGCCATCGTCACCAGCGATATTTCCCGACCTTTGCCCAGCTACCGCATCCTCCCCTCCCTTTTGGACGAGTTGGCGCAGGCGGGCGCAAAAGAAGAGGATATTACCGTGGTTCTCGCCCTCGGCTCGCACCGAAAGCACACCGAGGAGGAAAAGATCGCCCTTTGCGGCAAGGAGGCGTACCGGCGCGTTCGCTGTATCGACTCCACTCCCGAGGACTGCATTCATCTCGGTACGACCAAAAGCGGCACTCCCGTGGACATTTCACGGGTCGTTGCGGAAGCAGATTTCCGAATCTGTCTCGGAAACATTGAATTTCACTATTTTGCAGGATATTCCGGCGGCGCAAAGGCCATTATGCCCGGTGTTTCCACTCCCGAGGCCATTCAGGCAAACCACCGTATGATGGTCTCCCCCGATGCCCACGCAGGCAAGCTGGAGGGAAACCCCATCCGCGAGGACATTGAGGAAGCGGGCGCAATTTGCGGCGTGGATTACATCGTCAACGCGGTACTGGACGAGCATAAAAACATCGTTTACTGCGTAGCGGGCGACGTGACCGAAGCTCACCGCGACGGTTGCCGTTATCTGGACAGAATGTACCGCAAGCCCCTGAAGGCACGGGCGGACATCGTTCTGGTCTCTCAAGGCGGCGCACCCAAGGACGCCAATCTGTATCAGACTCAAAAGGCTCTGGACAATGCCAAGCACGCGGTAAAAAAGGGCGGCACCATCATTCTCATCGGAGCTTGTCCCGAAGGAATGGGCAGCAAGAAGTTTGAGTCCTGGCTCACCTCTGCCCCCACGGCGCATTCCATGGTGGAGCGCATTCACAAGGAGTTTGAATTGGGCGGTCACAAGGCTGCCGCCATCGGTATGGTTCTGGAGGATGCGGATATTTATTTCGTATCCGAAATGGATCCCGAGTTCGTCCGAAGCATTTTCCTGACCCCCTTTGCCTCGGCGCAGGAGGCCTTTGACTGCGCAATGAAAAAATACGGCGATAACGCCACCGTTCTGGCAATGCCCTACGGCGGCGCAACTCTGCCCATGGCAGAAGAATAAGCATTTTTGAGAGGAGCGTATTATGAAGTTATCCGATCGCATCATTCCCACCCCCCAAAAGCTGAACGTTTCCGAGAAGACCCTTTCTCTCGGCGCTTTCGGCGCGGTATCCTACCGTATTGCACAAAAGGCAGCCCCCTTTTCTTTGGAAAAGGCAGTTACCCGCCTGAAAGCGGAGCTGAAGGAGCGTCTCGGCTGTGAAGAAAGCACCGATGCCGCCCTTGTCATCACGCTGGAGGGAGCCAATGCCCCCGAGGGTGTAAAGAACCCCGATCAGGGCTACGCCATCCACGCAGAAGAGGGCGAGATCGTACTGAGTGCCTTTGGCGAGGCAGGCGCATACTACGCCGTTACCACTCTGCTTCAGATCCTGAAAGCAGAAGACGGCGCCTTTACCCTTCCCGCTTTTGATCTTCTGGACTATCCCGAGCTGCAAAAGCGCGGTCACTTCGTCGAGACCCGTTTCGGCACCGACCTGATGGAGCTTGAGGACTGGAAGCAGGTAGTGGACGCAATGGTAGACGTAAAGGAAAATCAACTCACCGTTTCCGTTTACGGCTGCTGGAACATGCAGTACGACAAGCGTATCAGCGAATACGTATTCCTTCCCTTCAAGGGCTACGAGGATCTGAAGACCCCCGTTTACAAGAAATACTACTCTCCCAAAAAGGGTGACTACGTATTTGACAAGGTAGGCACTCCTATGGCGGAGAAGGACTTCTTCGGCGAGCTGCGCGCTTACGGCAAGGAGCGGGGCGTAGAGGTCATTCCCATGTTCAACTCTCTGGGACATAATACTTTGATCCCCAGACTGTATCCCGAGGTTTCCGCGAAGGATGAAAACGGCAATCCCTCCAATACCGGCTTCTGCACCGCAGAGCCTAAGACCTACGAAATCCTTTTCGATCTGTACGATCAGATCATTGACCGTTACAGCACCCCCGATAATCCCATTGAGTCCTTCGACATCGGTATGGACGAGATCCGCAATGAATTCGCCGTAGACCCCAACGATATTACCCACCGTCACAACGCTTGGTGCCAGTGCCCCGTCTGCAAGGCAAAGACCCGTCAGGAGATCTTCTTCGAGCACGCGGCAAAGCTGATGAAGCATCTGCATTCCCGCGGTGTCAAGACCGTTTATATGTACAACGATATGGTGGTGGAGCATAGGACCAAGCTGAAGCCCGATCCCGCCGACCACTCTCCCCTTCTGAAGGAAGCTCTGGCAAAGCACGGTCTTTTGGACATTGCCTGCGTAGACTGGTGGGCCTATAACGATGTTCCCGAAAAGCTTCACTTCTCCGATCTGCATCCCGAGCTTGGCTTCCGTAGCTCCATCAAGCCTTGGAACGGCTATTACCATTGGTCTCACGTATTCCACCCCGTTGGAAACATTTACCACATGATCAAGATGGCAGTCGCGGCAAATGCAGAAGCAAAGCGTTCCTACTCCTCTTGGGACAAGTCCTTCCACAGACCCAACCAGCTTCAGGCAGATTGGTCCTGGAACTTCAGCGGTACCGGCTCCATGGACGACGCCAAGGCACGTTATGTGCGCCGCTACTTCCCCAATTCCATCCAGGCGGCAACGACGGCGTTTGATCTTTGGGATGACGTAACCCGTCAAACCAATCCACAGGATCCCAAGAACACCCTTTCCAACCGCCGCGAAATGATCTTCAGCTCCCTGGTATACTACCGCTATTCTTACTACTTCGACGGCAAGGATTATCCCAGAAACTATCCCGGTGAGCTGATGCCCAGACTCCGCGAGGATGCCGAATTCTGCGCCGACCTTCGCGCGATGCTGCAGCAGGTAGAAGAGGCCGCCGCGCTCTTCGATCAGGTTGCCAAGGAAAATCCCGATTCCGCTGAATTGGCACTTCGCTACCGCTACGAAATGATGCTCTACACCGCCATTTTCCGTGACTGGACCACGCTGATGGATCTGGACGAGCTGGCTGCAAATTACGCCGAATCCAAGGATGAGGCGATCATCGGACAGATGGCAGATCTTGCCGCCGATCAGAAGAACTTCCGCCTGGAGGTCATCGCCCTTCTGGAAAACACCAAGGAGGATTACCTGATCCCCTCTCACGCAAGAAACCAGACCATCCCCATGCAGTATTACGCAGATCTGGAAGCCTACCTGAGAAATACTCCCGCAAAAGAATTAAAGCTGGACTTCGCAGATATGCGCCACATGGCGTCTGAAACCTTTATGAAGCTTCGCTGACAAAGCACAAAATGCCATTCGCAAACTTGCGAATGGCATTTTCTTTTACTTCTTCTTTCCTAAGGGACAATTCTGCAGACAGCGTTCGATCACAATATCAATGAAATGGGGATTCTGATAGCAAAGGGTCTGGATCTTATCCTTTTGCTCCTCCACCTGCTTGATCGTTTCCTCGTCCAATTTTTTCGGAACCGGGATCTCGGGCAGCTTCCAGCCAAGCTGACCGGAGCCTGCGCCCTCGCACATAGCAAGCGAACGCGCCCAGGCACAGCGAGTCTCATCCCGACGAAAGACGGGGAAGGAAAGCGCCTCCCGCACCGCGACGGTCTCCGTTTCTCCCAAGAGCGCCGCCATGGGACAGGCAGTGGCGCAAGCCCTGCAATCCTTGGGGCAAAGCGTCTGACGGTTTGTTTCGGTCGGGGTCAATTCCGCATCGGTCAAAACGAAGGTAAAGCGTAGTCTGGGGCCGAATTCGGGATGCACCACCATTCCGCCCTTTCCCAAAACGCCAAGTCCCGCCGCAACTGCAAAGGGCGCGTTTCCACGAAGATCGGGCATATGCCGTCCGAATTTCCCGATAGTAACGGGTACGTCGTGGGCAAGATCACCGAAAACAACGGCGCGGTAGCCCTTTGCCTGAAGGGTACTGCAAAGATCCACCCCGGCCCAGATGCTCTCCTTATGGATCTCGTAATGGGCGTAGGCGTAAGCAGAGCCGTCCTCCGCCTCCTGCGCTCCCGCCAATTCCACCACTCTCTCAGGCAGGCTTTCACCAAGCACCACGATGGACTTCATTCCGGGATAATTCTCCCGAATAAAATCCATTCCCGGGTAAGTCACACCCTCCAGAGAGCCAACGGAAACCACGTCCATATTTTTAAACATGGGAAGATCGGGAGAAAGGGTGGGAACCACGTCATCCTTCCACTCCCGCAGTATTTCGGTGCAAGCTTGGAAGGGGACGTTGCAGATCACCGCAGAAAGCTCGACCCGCTCTCCTTCACTCTCCCAACCCGCATCCACGGATGCCTTGCGGGCAAAACCGGTTGCAGACCAATCCTGAATCGCCTCGTAGCCAAGATCGTCCAGGAAACGTGTCACGTCGATCGCCATACAGGAAAGGCGGTCTACCATAGACGCGTGCAGATGCTTGCGGTTGCGGCGGTTAAAATCGTCCTCCATGGTAAAAAGATTGGTCTTTCTGCCTACGGTGATCACCGTTTTGAAGGTATCAAAGAACTGCTCTGTGCGAAAGCCCGGCGCAATATTCCCCTTGCATTCCGTAAAATCGGAAAGGGGGCGAATGCTGATACGGTCCGCGCCCGCAGAGACAGAAAACTCCTTGATCTTGGCGAGAAGCTCCTCCTTCGGAGTTTCTCGCTTTTCCTTTTTCCGCAAGGCTCCCGGGGTATAGGATGGATCCAAATACCGCTTTTTCGGCGTCATACAGTGCTTGAAGGAGCTGCACATATACCCGTGGTTGGGTACGCGCACGCCTTTTTCCACCGACTCGTAGATCTTCTCCTCGTCCATATCGTCGATCTCTGCCAAAAGATTGGTATCCAGATGGGCCTGCTCGCCGTAAAAGCAACGCCAGCGATTGATATTGGGATAACGGAAATGCTTATCCTCAATGGTAAAATCAAAAAATTTCGGCTCGTTGAGTCGAGAGGTCTTATAGTTCCGGCCTGCGCAATGCCTGGCACAGCCAAGACAGAGATCGCACAAGGGATCGCCGTGATACAGCTCGTCCGGCTCCAGATCGGCAGAGGTAATAAAGGAAATGATCCTCTGTCGGGGACCGTATTCCGGTGACATGACCATTCCGTGATAGCCGTATTCCCCCAGACCCGCGGCAACGAAGGCGGGCATATGATTCCAGGCGGCAGTATGCTCGTAGGGAATATCCTTATATTTGCGGTGTCTCCAATAGGTAGTACAGGGCTGGCAGATCGTGGGATACCCCTCCTTCTCCAGCCATTTGCACATACGGAAGCAGATCGCGTCCAATTTCGGGATCATACCGATCTGAAAGGCGGCGGGAAAATTGGGATTGGGCTCACCGCACCAATCCACGGAAGCGTCGGGATGATGGATCCCCAGACATACCACCGATTTTGCCTCGGGCAAATGGGCGGCGGGGCGAAGCATTGCAGGCATTCCGTCAAAGCGGGATACGGGAGCAACGCCCACCATATCCGCGCCAAGCTCCATTGCCATTTCTTTTATTTTCAACGTCAGTGTTTTCCGATCCGTAAAAATCACTCCTCTCAAAAGAATTGTATATGAAGCTTTTCTTCTTTTCAAGGTCAAAATCTCATATTTATATGGACAAATTCGCTTTTTCGTGGTATGCTTGGGCAGGAGGGATTTTATGAATTCATTTCAGGACCGTTTTTTTCATTTTCGGTTTCAGGGAGATCTGAATCTTCTATATTGCGGAAATCGAGAAAATTCTCTGAATCACAGATACACCCATACCCAAAATGCCTATCTTCTCACCTACGTCGTAGAGGGAACTGCAACGCTTTTTGCGGAGGGCAAAAGAATCCCCTTGAAAAAAGGTGATTTTTACGTAATGTACCCTGCTTCCGGAGTCTCGTACGTCACAAGCACGAATAAGCCTTGGAGCATCCGCTGGGTCACGCTGACCGGCTCCCAGCCCGCCCAACTTCTTCCCTTAATGGGCTTCTCCCCTTCTCACCCCGTCACCGCGGTGAAAAATCCCCAAGAGGCGGAAGACATTCTCAAGGAGCTGTTTTTCATTGCTCTGAAGGAAGACTTGAAAAGCAAGCTTTCCGCCCTTTCTCTGCTTTATCAGCTTCTGGAGACCGTTTCAAAATCCGAAAATGCCGTACCCCTGAACAAAACCGTCTCCGAAGCAGTGGATTACATCGCGCGGCACTTTTCCGACGAAAAGCTCACCGTAGAACTGCTTTCTGCAAGGGCATTTCTCCATCCCAACTATTTTTCCAAGCTTTTCACAAAGCACGTCGGTATACCGCCTGCAAAATTTATTTTGAAGACCCGTATGGAAAAAGCAAAGAATCTCCTGCGTTTTACCGATCTTTCCGTCGGGGATATTTCCCGAGCAGTTGGCTTTTCCGATCCCTTGTATTTCTCCCGCACCTTTCACCGCTTCACAGGTCTTTCTCCCACCCGATACCGCTCCTCTTCCGAGTGAGGGTATAAATAATGCTCTACCGATGGGTAGAGCATTATTTCTTTTATTTGATTTCCGTCAGCATACCAACCAGCTCGTCAGCAAGCATTTCACCGGTTCCCTTGGCGTATTTGCAGGTATCCACCTCGTAGCCGCCGTTGGGCCAGGCAATCTCGGAGGGAATATAACCGTAGGAGCCGTTGGAATAGGCGCAAACAAAGGTCATGGTATAGGGAGATTTCGCCTTGATCTGCTGTCCGTTGGTATCAAACATTTCGTAGGGCGCTACGGCAAAGCCGATCTCACCGATGGCAACGGCGTGAAGCTCCATCGTAGAGCTTGCCTCGGTCCTCTTGCTCTTATTCACCACCGCGTTGGCGTGGTAAGGAGAGTTGAAGCCGTATTCCAGACAAAGACTCTTTGCCTTGTCGTAATTTCCTGCGCGGTAGGGATCGGCGATGAGCTGCGCCTTCTGCAGATCGTACATGGAAACGTCCAGATCGTGAGGGCAAGTCACGGTCTTGGCAACTGCACGGATCTTACCGGTAGAAACGCTTTCCATTTCAGGAATTGCCGCCAGAGCAACGTCGGCAAGCTTTCTGCCGTGTGCGTTGTAATCGGCATTGCTGGGCTCGGTGCTGATAAAGCTGTTGGGCACTACGTTGCCCGCGCCGCCCTGATGATAGGTAAAGAGTACGCCTGCATCCTTCTCGATCTTGTCGCGCATAGCACCCACCCAGTCCGCGGAAAGCATGGTATTGTTTCTGCCGCCTGCAGTGGTCACGTGGCACTGCCAGTTCATCATCAGAATGTCCTTGCCGTTCACGCGGTCAAACATCAAAAGCTGCATTTGGTTATCCACCTCGGTCTCGTGACGGACAACGGGAGATTTGCTGTCGGAGACGTAGTTGGTTCCGTAGAAGGTTCCGTCCTCGCGGAAATAACGGCGCACGTAGCTGAGATCCGTGGTCGTGGTGCGACCGATCTTCATTTCGCATTTGTCAAGATCGGCAACCGCCTCCTTGGCAACCTTCAAAACCGCAGGATAAAAAATTCTCAGATAATTGGCAACCGACTCGTCCTCCACGTCGCTGATTGCGGGAGAGGAATGGGAGTGGGTGGCGGAAATGGTAATGAATTCCGGCTTGATGCCAAGAGCCTTTTCCACCTGTCTGTAAATGCTATCTACGTTTTTATAACCAATGCCCAAAACGTCGATGGAGAAAAACAGCGCGGTATTTTCACCGTCGGAAACGGCAGTACAGGCCGCGGTAATATCACTGGCAACGCCGGTAGAACGGCGGAATTCGGTATTGCCGTAGCCACCCATACCAACGGTGCTCGTAGGATTGATCACCGTGCGGGAATAGCCTGCGCAAAATCCGGTAGGATCCCGCTTCTCTTTAGGAGCTTCCGTTTTGGTTTCTGTCGCCTCGGTCTTGTCTTCCCCCGTAGTCTCGGACACCAACGAAGAGGAGCCGCAGGAGGAAAATGAGGTCAGGAGCATCAAGCATGCCAGAGCAAAAAATAAAATTCGTTTCATATCTTTTTCCTTTCTTATTTGATTTGATTCAAAAGTCCCGTAAATTCATCCGCCAGCAATTCACCGGTACCCTTGACGTATTTGCAAGTATCCACCTCGTAACCGCCTGCATCCCAGGCAATAGAGGACGGAATATAGCCGTATCTTCCGCCGGAATACGCGCAGACGAAGGTCATCTTATAAGGAGATCTCTCCTTGATCTGCATTCCGTTGGTATCGAACATTTCATAAGGTGCCACGGCAAAGCCGATCTCACCGATGGCAAGGGCTGAAATATCCATAGTAGAGCCGGTTTCGGTCCGACGGCTTTTGTTTACGACGGCTCCTGCGTGGTACGGAGAATTGTACCCGTACTCGATGCAAAGATTCTTCGCCCGATCAAATTCGTCAGCGTTTTTCAGATCCACGATCTGCTGTGCTTCGGAAAGATCGTATTTGGATACGTCCAGGTCGTGGGCAAGGCTTACGGTCTTTTTCACCGCGCGAACCTTGCCGCTCGGCACCGCTTCCATATTTTTAAGCGCTCCAAGGGCAACCTCGGCGATCAGCTTGCCGTGATCCTTGTAGTCCCGATGATCCGGCTCGGACTCAATATAGCTGTTTGGCTCGATATTGGCGGCAGCTCCCTGATGGTATGCAAAGTGAACGCCCGCCTCATTCTCCACCTTATCCCGCAAAGCCCCCACAAAATCAGGGGTAATCTTGGTCTTTTTCAAGCCGCCGGCGGCAGTCACGTGGCATTGCCAGTTCATCAAAAGAATGTCCTTGCCGTTCTCACGGTCGAACATCAAAAGCTGCATTTGGTTATCCGCGTCAGTCTCGTGCCGAACGACGGGCGACTTGCTGAGATTGATCACACAGTCCGCAACCAGGCTTCCGTCCTCCTTAAAGCAACGGCGCACGTAGTTCAGATTCTCGGTTTTGCTTCTTCCCATCTTCATCACGCACTTGTCCAGATCCGCCACGGCATCCTTTGCCGCCTTCACGAATGCGGGATAAAAAATGCGCAGATAATTGGCAATGGAATCGTCGGTGGTGCTTGCAACGTCGGGACCGGAATGGCAGTGGGTCGCGTTGATCACCACGAATTCGGACCTGACTCCCAAAGCCTTTTCCAGCTGCTTGTAAATTTGATTGCAGTTTTGTGCCGAAAGACCGATCACGTCCACGGAGAAGAGCAACGCAGTGTTCTCCCCATCGGAAACGGCAGTGCAGGATACGGTCAGATCATCCTCAATCACAGTGGAACGGCGAAACTCCGTATTGCCGTAGCCTGCCATCCCCACCGAGGACGTGGGATTGATCTCCACGCGGGCAAACCCCGCCGCAAAGCCGGTAGGATCCCGCTTTTCCTTGGTATCTTCCGTTTTGGTTTCTGCCGCCTCGGTCTTGTCTTCACCCGTAGTCTCGGACGCCAACGAAGAGGAGCCGCAGGAGGAAAATGAGGTCAGAAGCATCAGAAACGCCAATGTTAAAAACAAAATCCGTTTCATTTTTTATTTGATCTCATTCAAAAGTCTGAGATATTCCTCTACCAGAATTTCTCCCGTGCCTGCGGCGAAGGTACAGGCATCCACCTCGTATCCCCCGTTTTGGAATCCCAGCTTGGATGGGATATAGCCGAAGGCATTGTTGGTATAGCCGCAGATCAGCGTCATTTCAAAGGGAGAACGGGCCTTGATCTGCATTCCGTTGGTATCGTACATCTCGTAAGGAGCGAAAACGATTCCCACCTGTCCCATGGAAAGGGCGGCCATCTGAATGTCCTTTCCCGCGTCTTTAGGCATCGTGCTTCTGCCGAGAATGGCTTTTGCGTGGTAGTTGGAATGGAAGCCGTATTCCAGGCACAGATCCCGAACCGCATCCGTATCTCCCCGATCGAAGGCATCGCAGATCTCCCTGGCCTGTCCCAGATCCTTCCCCTCGGTATCCGTCTGAAAATAACCGTAGTGGTTGTAATGCACGATACGGAATTTGGCAGGCTCGACGGGCTTTAAATCCTCCAAAGCCTTTTTCAAAGTCTCCGTCAGATCCTTGCCGTGCTTGTGATAATCGCTGTTGCTGATCTCCCGGGGCAAATAGGAATTGGGTACCAGGTTTCCGCAAGCTCCCTGATAATAGGCAAAATGCACGTCCAAAGCACTCTCCGCTTCCTCGCGGAATGCACCTACCCAGTCTGCGGAAACGTCGGTACGCTTCAAGCCGCTGGTCGTGGTTACGTGGCATTGCCAGTTGACCATCACCACGTCCTTTTTCCCCTTGCGCACGAAGCGAAGCACCTGCATCAGATCGTCCGCGTCACTTTCGTGGCGGGCAATGGGAGATTTGTTTCGGGTGAACCATCCCACTCCATGGAAGCTACCGTCCTCGCGGAGGTAGCGACGCACGTAATTGAGATGCTCCGTGCGGGAAGAGCCGATGAAAAGCTCCGCCTCGGAAAGATCCGCAACCGCAAGGCGTGCCACCTCCCCCATTCCCTCGTAAAAGACGGGCATATAAGGAATGACCGAGGTGGATCCGTCCCGCACCTGAGGCGCGGAATGGTTGTGGGTTGCCGTAATAAACACGTTCTCCGCGGGAATGGAAAGATTCTCCTCCACCCAAGCGGAAATGATCTTGTAATTGTTCAGTGAGACCCCAAGGAAGTCCACCGTATACATCAAAACCGTCTGTTCTCCGTCGTTCAAAGCTACGCAGGTCACGCAAAGATCGTCCAGCACCGTTTCACTCAAACGGCTGTTGGTATTGCCAAAGCCTCCCAGACCGATGCCTGCGGGGGGATTGATGGCAAGACGGGCATAGCCAACGGAAAAGCCGCTTTTTTCTTTTACCATTTTACTTTTTGAACTCCTTTGTAAAAGATTGCTCAGATCACTTTATTATATCGAAAAAAAGCCGTAAAAGCAAGTGTTTATTTTCCTAAAAACCTCGAACAAAGATAGATACTTTGCATAAAATAAAGTGTGGATTCAAAGGAGGAAACGCGATGAAATTCATCCTACCGAAAACCCGTGATCCCCGCTTTATGCATCTGGCAGAAAAAGCCGCGTCAGCCGGGTATGAAGTTTTTACTTACGACAAAGCGCCCCCCGAGGAAAAGGGCGTCTTTTTCTTTCCCCTTGGCATGGGTGAAAAGGAGCTTCTCGCCGCCTTGAAGACCCTTCCCGCGCATAGCCTCGTCTTCGCGGGAAAAGGCACTGAAAAGGTAAAGCGTTTGGCAAAGGAAAAAAAACTATCCATCACCTTTCTTCTGGAAGAAAAACGGTACCTTTTAAAAAACGCACAGCATACCGCCGAGGGCGCTCTGGCGGAGATCATTGCCAAAACCGACCGAAGACTGGACGAGCTGTGTCTGCTCGTTTACGGATACGGCAACTGCGGCAGAGCCATCGCCCGTCTGTTATGGCTGTGCGGATGTGAGGTGTGGGTATGGTCGAGAGAGCGTGGACAAGCCCTCGCGGAGCAAGACGGCTTCAATATTTTTCCCGCTCCGATCAAGGGTCTTGGAATGTTTGACGGAATTGTCAACACCGTACCCGATCCCATTTTTTCTTCCGATTTTCTCTCAACGATGCAGAAGGGAAGCTTCTTCTTTCAGGTGGCAAGCGGTGATTCGGGGATTGATGCCCGACAAGCGGAAAGCTTATGCATCCGTTTCACTCCCCTGCACGGGCTTCCCGGAAAATACGCACCCGCTTCGGAAGCTGATGCCATCTGGGATGAAGTGACCCGCGCCCTTTCCATAAAAAGGAGTATATTATGAAACCGACCCTAGGCTTTGCCCTCACCGGCTCCTTCTGTTCCCTGGAAAAGACCTTCCGCGTGATGGAGTCCCTGAGAGAGCAATATCATTTGATCCCCATTGTTTCCGAACGGGTAGCAACCACCGACACCCGCTTTTTTCAAAAAGAAGAGGTTTTGCACCGATTGGAAGCGATCTGCGGACGACCTCCTCTGACGAGCATTACCGACACTGAGCCCATCGGACCGAAAAAGCTGCTTGATCTTTTGGTCGTTTGCCCCTGCACGGGGAATACCTTGTCCAAAATGGCGCTGGGCATCACCGATACCTGCGTGACCATGGCGGCAAAATCTCACCGAAGAACGGGAGGAAAGCTGCTCGTCGCTCTCTCCACCAACGACGCCCTTTCCGGCTCCGCCAAAAGTCTGGCTCTCCTTGCGGACAGAAAAGACACCTTTTTCGTCCCCATGCGCCAGGATGCTCCGCGGGAAAAGCCCTCCTCCCTGGTGTGCGATTTTTCCCTGGTTCCCGATGCCGTTTCCGAAGCGTTGAAGGGCAAACAGCTCCAACCCGTCTTTTTATAAATCCCCTGCCTTCGTTTCCCCCCATCCGTCGGCAAAAACCTTTTCCCCGGAAAAATTCAAAAAGCAAGTAACCCCTTCCGCCGTTTTATTTGTTGAATGGAAAGAAGACTGTCTTTTTTTGTGAAAGTCGTTCCGCATACGCACTCGTATGCGGAATTTTTTATGTAAGAAAAATCCCTTTCAACGAAAACGTGGAAAAATACGGAAGTTCTTCCGTGGCATTGACAAAACTGCGGTCGTATAATGTCTTTCAAGGGGGAACCGTGTCAGATCTATATAATACGAAATACATTGCGGAAAATATGTATACTTTGCGAAAAACAAGGCTTCACCTCTCTCAGGAAGCATTCAGCGAAATAACGAATCTCTCCAAAGACACCATCAGCAATATTGAACGGGGAAGATACCGACCGAATCTGGAGACTCTGGTAAGTATTTCCAATGCGACGGATGTTTCCGTTGACTACTTTCTGAAAAAGCCCATGGAAGAAGGATAATGCTATGTCACGTTTTATTTATCAAGTTCGTCAAGACGCCGTTTTCGATGAATCTCACGAACGCCGCCTCACCTTCGGCATCGACCTCGTTTCTCAAAAGGGGGAGGAGGCGCTGTCCTTTCCCGATCTGTTTTGCGATCGGGCAAAAGCAGAGAAATTCGCATTTCTTTGCAACGAGGGCGGACTCTCCCTCATCCATTTTCGGGAGGTTCTTGACGATTTTTTGGGGACGGACTGATTTTTTTGGAAAAAATGCAAAAAATTAAAAAAAATTGTAACCCTTTTCTCCCCTTTTTTGTTGTATGATGCGGAAGGAAAATTCTTCCGAAAAAAATTCAAAAAAAGGAGAAAGAAAAAATGAAAAAACTCGCAAAAAAACTCATCACTCTCACCCTGGCGATCTGCTTTCTGATCACCCCCGTTGCGCTGGTGGCAAACGCCGCCGAGATTCAGCCTCGCCTGAATAATACGATTTCCACTACAACGACGATGGGCATCAGCAGCAGCGGCAAGCTGACCGTTGCATACAAATACGTTGGAGTTCCCGGCGTTACCACCAAAGCAGTGATCACCACCTACGTGGAAAAACGCTTCCTGGGCATTTTCTGGTCCCGGGTGGACATCGGCACCACCAACGACGAGTGGGTGGATACCTTTTATGAAGATCAACACATCTACGAGCGCTCCTACCAACTTTCCTCCTCCGGCACCTATCGGGTCACCGTACAATATAAGATCTACGGCTCCGGTGGCGCCGCAGACGTTCTGGACTATGAGGGAACCGATTCCTATTAAAAAAGCGAGAGCCTTCCCCCGTGGGGAAGGCTCCCTGAGCATTATTTCAGATCAGCAACGATCTTCTTCAAAATTTCCATATCAACGTCGCCCGTTGATACTACGTCAAAATAATAATGATCCTTGATCCACATCATTTGCTTTCTTGTTCCCAAGTCATAGAAAACTACCTCAGTACCGTTTACAATTTCTGTTTCAGAAGATTCCATTTCTCGATCAAGAAGCAATTGAATTTCATCCGTTGGCATTTGTACTATGGTGATGGTATCACCGGAGCTGTTTTCGTAAACGGTGGTTATGAATCTCTCACCAACGGTCCGTTCCACTTCCACAAATCCCTCGGGCGGCTCCTCCAGGGCGTATTCCTTTTCGATGACGCCTACCGTGTCCCCCTCGAAGAAGTAAGCGGTGAAGGTCTCGTAGATCTCGGTAATGAAGCGCATAATGGGCTCGCGGATGGGCTTAAAGCTGCAAGCCGTAGCAAAGACGAGCGCCGCGGCAACAAGGATCACCGCAACACGCTTTGCCCCGGTATTTACGAATTTCCAATACAGCTTCTTCCGATTGCGGAACAGCCGAAGCATCCGCTTCATAAAACGCTGTGAAAACGTGTAGTCGATCTCCTCTTCGGTTTTCGGGATATGCTCAAACTCGGCGGATACCACCCGGCGCAGGGCTTCAAGGAACTCATTTCTTTTGATTGCCATCGTTCTCCTCTCCCGCTTTTAATAACAAAGCCAAAAGCATCTTCTTTCCGCGGACAAGCTGTTGTTTCGTTGCAGATACGGATTGAAACATAAGCTTGGCTACCTCGGAAACGGTCATCTCCATCACAAAATGATAATAAAGCGCATCGCGGTACTTTTCATTTAAAGAACCGATTGCCTTCAGAACCGCTTCATAGTCCATTTTGTTGCAGATCGTTTCAAAAAAGGAATCGTCCGAACACATTCCCTTCTCTACGTAGCCGTATTCTGAAATTTGTTCAAAGGATACGGTCATTTTCTTTTGTCCGAGCATATTCAGACAAGTATTCTTCGTCGCCTTCAACAAATAGTTACGCATATCACAATCGTTTTTGATGCTTCGTACCACGTCAAAATTGCGGGAAGCGATTCTTTCGAATACGGTTCCCACCGCGTCCTCGGCATCCTCGTTATTTTTCAGATACGTCATGGCAAGACTTACCATTTGCTTGGAATAGGCGTAAAAGATATCCTCCAAAAGCTTTTGATCCGCTTCTTCATCCAAGTATGTAAGTATAAAATTGATATTCAGCATAGCCTCTTGTTTTTCCTCTACAAATATACAACAATAGAAAAAAGAAAATGAATACACGACCCACTTTCTTCCTCATATTTTCATTCGTTTCGACACTCGTACGTCGGTTCTAAACCTATTTTACACCGAAAAAAGCAAAAATCAACAATTTTCGCGGCAATTTACTTATCAGGATCGTTGGTCAAGCCTAAAATATAGTCCGTTGACGTTTGGTAAAACCTTGCCAATTGTACGACGTAACGCGTAGGAATTTCCCGCTTGCCCCTTTCATAATTGCTATACACCCTTTGGTCGATCCCAAGGAGTGCCGCAACCTCCTTTTGCACCAGGTCGCGGTCTTCGCGAAGATCCTTCAATCTGGGATAATACATACTACTCACCTCAAAAGAAAGTATACGTACTATCAAACAATAGTATTCGTTTTACTATCAAACAATAGTAAAATGAACTCCCCTGATCCAAATTTCCTTTTGATTTGAATAACTCCGTTTACAAAAAAAGAGCCGTTCGGCTCTTTTTTCGTTTTACTGAAGGTACCCCATACTCTTTCCGTAAAGGTACATTTCATATCGGTACTTGTAGGACAGGCGGGTATCCTTCACGACCGCTGAGATCGCCAGCAGGATCGCCTTGCGATCCACCACCGTGTACTTCTTTTTCTTATTGTACCTGCTGTTTTGCTTTACGATCTCCTCTACGTATTCGTAAGGCGTCTTTTCGGGGACGATCCCCTCCTCGGACTTCTCTTTTTTCTCTTGGGAGACCTTGTATTCAAATTCCGCCTTCGACTGAGCCAGGGACTGCTTTTTCAGCTCGTTTTCAAACGCCCGCTGTTTCTGCGCGGCTTCAAACTCCCGATCGGCATTTTGCTGGGCAAGCAAGGTCTCGGCAGCGAGGTTTTCATATTCCGCCGCCTCCTTCTCTCCCTCCAGCAAAATCCCATCCCTTGCGCGGGACATCTCGTTCTCCACCGCTTGTTTTTCCTGGGTATAATCGCCTCTCAAAGAGGAGAGCATCTTCGCTCGGTCTGCGCCTGCCGCAATGGTTGCCTGTACCGTCTCGCCGGAGCGGACGTAGCCCGCATCCGCCATTTTCTCCAGATTGTTTTTCAGATGGATCTGGGCTTGGGCAGATGCGGCGCTGACCGCATCCTTGTAATCTGCATCCATACGGGAGATCCTAGCGCGATACTCGGCATCACTGGCGGCGGCAAGATTTTTGTATCGGGAGCGGATCTCTGCCGCCCCATCCTCCAGTCGCTTCAAATACGCCTTGATGGTATCTGTCTGTGACATCTTCTTCTCCTTTCCTATTCTGCATCCGTGATCCTTCCCCTGAAGTGAAGGGAAAGCACGTGAACGCTTTCCTCACTGTCCGTCTCAAGAATGATCTCAATTGCCCCGAATCGCCTTTTGGGGGTGTGAAGTTCGATGCGCTCCCCCTCCCTTTTTCCGGAAAAGTGTACCCGCTTCGTAAGCATTTCCGTGTCGTTTTCATTTCTCAAGGAGATCTGCAATTCGCTTCCCTCTCCCCCTTTGGCGATCATCGTAGTCCCGAACAGCTTTTTTGCACGGGTCTTGTGGGAAAAATCCATCAGCTTTGATTTCCATACCGCATAGATCCTTTGCCCGTCATCCGTATTTCCTCCCACGGCAAAAATGCCCTCTTCATTGTAAAAATACAATTGATCCCCTTGGCAAAAGCCGAGAATGGTCGGCACCTTATACCGATAGAACAGCTTCAAACGGTAATTGTAAACGTACAGATTCTCACCTACGCATAAATACAGCTCCGATTTTTCCTTGCGATTGAACAGGATCGCTTGCTCAAGCGACTCCTTTTGCAAGGCTTGATCGATGGGATCGGATAGATTTTCTGCGTTTCTCTCATCTCGTATATTGGTGGAGATCCATTGAAACAAACCGTCCTCGGCAATGGTAACGGGGGTATTTTTCACCAGAATTGCCTGACCCAAGGCAACACAGCCTCTCTCTTCATTCATAGGAAGAACGGGGAAGCCTGCGATCAGCCTCCCCTCCGATCCCGTCATATATTCCAGATAGGAATAGTAGGCGTTGCCCGTGGTAAAGATCAATTGGCGGTCGTAATGACGGCAAATGGCGGTAATGGGTTCGCCCGTTCCCACAAGGGAAAAGGCAGTTTCGGGGAAGTAGGTGAAGGAAGGCTTTCCGTCCACGATACCGCTATGGTAGCGCACGGCGGGGCTGTCGGGATTGCCGTACAGAAATACGCGGGTATCGCTGGCACCGCCAAAGGCTGTGGCGAAACGGCATTTTTTGATGCGGTCGGAAGCATCCTCGGTGACAAGCTCGTACTGGACCTCAATGCTGTCCACACCGGATCTGGGCGCACCTACGAATTTCAGGCAATGATCGTCGATATCAAACCAATAGCTGTCCTCCCGCATATCCGTTCCGTAAAGCTTTACCCAGTCAAGACTTTTGATGTTTTCCACCGGCAAAGGAAACTCCGTACCGATCCCGTCGGGAGACAAGCGCTGGCGCACCTTTCGGGTCAGAAGATTGACATCCTCGTATACCGTTCCGCTTTTCCCGGGCGGAGTACAGATCATAATCACGGGAACGTAGGGCTCGATCTCCGACAGGCTTTTTCCATCGTAGCGATAAATATTCTCTCCCGTCAAAAGATAGAGCTCGGAGTGATAGGGGAAAAAGAACGCCTTCCCCTCTCCCCCTACCTCCGTTTCCAGCATCTCCAATCGGTCAAAGCCCTCTCGGGAAGCGTAAAGGTGCTTTCCGCAAAGTGCAAGATACGCGGGAGTGCCGTTCACGGAAGCGCAGAAGATCCCCCTCAATGCGGAAGGCGCATCAAAAACGCGGAAATACCCCTCCCGTCGCTTCAGCTTTTTGGCATCGGTAATGCGGAAATTGATCAGCTCTGCGCCCTCTCCCACGGCAAGCTCGTCGGTATTATCCGCAGAGAGCTTCAAACCGCCGAAGCTCTCCAATTCAAGGGTAAAATCCTTCGCCATACGCTACACGCTCCTTCTGATCTTGTGGCGGACCCCACGCTTGCATCGGTCACGCAGGATCTCCACCTCGGTGTGATAAAGCTGGAGAAAGAAGCGTCCCCGCTCCGCTTCCTCCTCCATCAAAAGAAGCCCCGCCAGCCCCAAGGGAAGCACCGTGTAAAGGATGGCTTCGCTGAAGGGAAGCGTTTCCTCCAGATGCGAGACCTGAGGAATGATCCCGCCGGGGCAAAGCTTCCCGCCACGCAAAGCAATATCCAGCTCGTAAAGCTGAGACAGGAGCACGTTCATCAGCGGAACCGCACGCTCCCTGAAAATTTGATTTTCCGCCCCGGGGATTTCTCCGATCAGGGCAAGACTTCTGTGATACAGTTCTTCAGCGCGTTTCATATCCTTCCTCCATTTTCTGATGCAAAACGGGTCAGATCATTTCTTCTTCCCCGGGGGTCAGGTTCAGAAATACCATTTCCTTGGGGTAGACGATCTTGGCGCCGTACAAATGCAGTCCCTTCACCGCGTCGCCGTGACGAAGCTCGGGCTCATACGCCTTCACCGCAGAGACCTGCTCCGCAAAAGCGATGGCACGGGCGGTTCTGGCAATACAGCGGTAAGAGCCGTCGGCAGAAGGGGTGATGTTGTTGGTCACGTAAATATCAAAGCCCATAAAGGAGCCGATGTAGCCTCTGCCCAAAGCCTCTACGTTGTCGGTGGAGCGCAGAACCTTGGCAAGCACCAGCTTCTGCTCAATGGCAGGGGGAACCTCCAGAGATACCTTGGCAGAGTTGGGAACGTTGTTCTCCATCAGCATTTTTCTCGCCTCGGCAATGGTGCTGATGATATTGGTGCTGGTAGCGGAAGCATTTTCAAGCTCCGCCACGTTTTCATCGGTAAGGGAGTAGATGTAGCGATCAGCCACGTCGGAAAGGGCGCCGGACGCCTCCTTCATCGCCGCCTGCATCAAGCCCTTCTTGGACTGAGCCAGATCAATGGAATCCAGGAAGAAATTGAAGCCCTTTGCCTGATCGATAACCAGCGTTCTCTCCGTGTCGGAAAGCACCTCGGCGGCGGGCATATCCTGATTCTTGTGATAGTCGAATACAGTAACGGGTCCTACCCCGCAAATTTTAACACGGTCACCCTCGCCGCGGATCTCGCCTTCGAAGTCGCGAGAGCAAAGCTTTACGCCGACGTAATCCTTTTCCAGCTCCGTGTAAAGGGTCTCACTCCAAAGTGTGGGAATAAAATTCTGAATAGCCATAATCGTTCATCCTTTCTTTTTCAGTTCCATTTTTCCATGGAAGATAAAATTTTGTCGTAGTGTTTGCGAATTTCGCTGCGGCTCATATTCTTCACCGCCTCCGGTGAAAAGTAATCGCCATCGGCAGAGCCTCCCTCAACGGGGGGCGGTGCCTTTTTTCCGTTTTCCTCGTTGATACGGGAGATCTTCTCCTCTTCACGGAACTTTCGCACCGCAAAAAGGGCGTAGCTTGCGGCAAGGCTTTCCCCCGCCTCCACTCGGTCCCAGACCTCCTGAGGAATGTCCTCTCCTTTCACCTCGGGGAACAGACTGCGAAAGAGTGCGATATCCTCCTCCATCAATTCTGCCGCGTCAGGCGCCTCCGCGCCTTCCTCCTGAACGGAGGTGATCTCTTCGGGAAGCTTTTCTTCCGAAAGAACTTCCTTTTCCTTTTTCTTTTTCATGGTTTTCCTCCTTTGTTTTGATTTATTTTCAGGCGTTTGCCGGAAAATCGGTTTGAGATGCGAGTCTGCTTTCTTCTTCCTTTACCTCTTCCAAAAGCTCCTCACGCTCAGGAATATATCCGTCGGGAATCCGCTCCAGATACTGAGAGAAGCGTATGTTTCCCGAGGAAAGCAAATGATCCAGCGTGGTGATCTGTGCAATTTCGCTCCAATGGCTGGAAGCGCCTGCCTGAGTCGTACAGGAGAACAACACGTTTTTCATTTCACGAGGAGAAATATTCCCGCCGAGCAGCTCACCTTTTTCTCGGAAAAGCATCATTCTCGATTCATCGTAAAATTCCAGAATGAAATCCAGCCAGATCATCCCCAAGCGCTCTACCGCCGTATAGAGCGCTCTTCTCTGCATTTCCAGCGGTACGGCGGAGCTTTGCTGCAGAGCGATAATGGCGCTTGTATTGTCGGGCGCTACGTTGCCAAGCGCCGCATCGGTGGCTCCCATCAGCTCCTTGGTGATCCCAATGGTCATCTGGATCACGTCCAGAAAGCCTGCCTGCAAGCTTCCGGGGTCCAGGCGGTCGGCGGCGTGTTCTACAGGCCCGTTCACCGCGATCGCCTCACCAATGTCGCCCGTCCATTCATCGATGATATTTGCGTTATAGATCACCTTTGAAAAGGAAACGTCCATCATATGCTTCATCACCATGGCAAAGGCCTTGTTGATGTAAAGCTGGTTTTCCACCAGGTTCGTCGCCGCCGCCTGCCCGTGATAAGAGTTTTTCACCCGCTCCCAGTTCATCAGAACCAAGGGATAAAGGGAAAGTCCCGTATCTCGCTCCGGCACCACCACGGTTTCTCTGCAGCTTTTACGGAAGCGGACGGTACCGTCCTTTTTGTACATACAAATCACGTAGCTTGCCTTGGTATCCGTCAGCTCCTTTTTTCCGAAATCACCGCTTTGATTCTCCGTATCTCCATCGGGGACGATCTTCGCCGCCTCTTCCTCCGTGGCGCCGCCTGCAAGTGCCTCGCGGCGCAATTTGGATACCAATTCTCTTCCCGTCAAAAGGATGTAGGGCTGCGATTCCACCTCGGGGGTGTTTACGTCACCGAAAAAGACCTGAGTACTGTCCACCAGCGTGGTCACAAAATCTCCCTTGAAGCCCTGCGCCGTCTTTCTTTCCGGATCCCAGTACACGTAAAGAAACATATCTCCCGTCACCGCCGCATCCAGAAGACCGCGATTCAGAAGATCATCCACCTTATCCCGATCAAATCGGTAATTGGCGTATCGGGTAAGAAGTCTACATGCCTCCTCCATACGAAGGCGCTTTTCCTTATCGTGAAAGATCTCCGTTCCTTCCGCCGCAAAATGCACCGAGATCTTTTGGCTCATAATGGTGGAAATGAAGTAGTTGATCACTCGCTTGAAGAGATTAAAGACCGGCGTGGGCAGATCTCCTTTTTCAACACCGTGCCACTGATCCCCGCGGTAAAAGCGCTCGTTGCGGTTTACCGTATCGTAAAGGGAAATGGCGCGATTGTATTCCCTGCCCTTTTCCAAGAGTTTAAAATCCTCCGTGAGAAATTCCTGTTTGGTTTGTTTCATATTGCCTCCTTGTTTGTTTCGTTGAGCGGATTCTACACGAAAGGAGTACTGACACGCAATGACAACTTAAAAAAGCTCCCTTTTTTTCTTGCAAAAAAAAGAGAGCTATGATATGATAGATATAGAAAACAGCGAAGGAGTTTTTTATGAAATTTTCATTTTTAGGTACTTGCTCCGGCACCGAGCCTATGCCGGGAACCCATCACTCCTCCTTTATTCTGGAGGTAGGCGGTGTCAATTATTGGTTTGAGGCAGGTGAAAACGCCGTTCACCGCGCCTGCGAAATGGGGATCGACGTTATGCGTACCGTTGCCCTTTTCATTTCCCACGGTCACATTGATCACATCGGCGGACTTGCCAATCTTTTTTCCTGCTTTAACAAGCTGGAGCGTCACTACGGCGCCACCCTCGTTCGCGACAACGCTCTGGAATTTTTCTTCCCCGATCCCGTTTTGACCCAAGCAGTCAAAACCGTTGCCCTCCAGGGTCCCGGAAAGGATTTTCGCTACGACCTGCGTGAGCATACCACCACCGACGGTCTGCTCTTTGAGGATGAAAATATCCGCGTCACCGCACTCCACAATCAGCACCTGAGAGAGGACGGCACGAACGGCTGGCACGCCTTTTCCTTTCTCATTGAAGCGGAGGGCAAAAGGATCGTGTTCTCCGGAGACGTGCGCTATCCTGCGGAAATGGAACCCCTCATCGGAGAAGGCTGTGATATGCTCATTATGGAAACGGGTCATCACAAGATCCCCGACGTGCTCTCCTTTGCCGTAGAGCATAAGGTGAAGCACCTGCGCTTCACCCACCACGGCAGACAGTTCCTGGACAGCCGTCTGGAAATGGAGCAACTGTGCGCCCAAACCTCCGCCGAAAATCCCATCTGCATCCGCATTATGCGGGACGGGGATCAGGAGCTGTTTTAAACCCGCAAAAAAGCCGACAGATTTCTATGAATCTATCGGCTTTTTCTTTTTTTCTATGCCTTTCTCCCAACGAGAACGTATGCAAATTCGGTTTCAATACGATCCTGCAGAACAAATCCGGAATTGAGAAAATATTGTTTCGTCTCATCGGGATCGTCGGGGTAGATCCTGATCCTTCTGTCCCCATACTCCAAATATTGGTTTTGATTTTTATCAATGGATAAAACCAAATATCCCTTCGGCTTCAACAAGGAATATATTTTGCGGATGCATTCCTGCTTCTCCCGTATATGCATAAAGGTCAGGGAGGAATACACCACGTCAAAGGCAGCATTGAAGTCGTAAGTCATAAAATCTGCACAAATCAAGGTGACGTTTGGATACCCTGATAAATTTTGCGCGGCTCTTTCCACCGTCTTCGGTGACAGATCGATCCCGTAAAGCTTCTTGCATCGCGGGACCGTTTTCAACGCGAGCCGTCCGGTGCCAACGCCGATTTCCAGAACGGTTTTGTCCTTATCAAGCTTCATTGCATCCAAAAAAACTTGACCGTCCCACTTATCCATATATTCCTTTAAAGGCAGGGGATCGCGTGCAGGGTCGTTGTTTTCGTCAATGAGCTTGTCGTAATGCTCCAAAGCATCCATAAATCTCCATCCTTTCGGAGCGGAAGATATTCCGTTTCTTCGTTTATTTCACCAAAGTACCCGTATAAACCGTGGGGCGTTCCCCGGTACCCAGCTGGCAAACCACCTCCACGGTGTGATTGCCGTCAGCGTATTGGTTAAAGGTTGCGGCGTAGACCGTTTCGGAAAAGTTCATTTCCTTTCTACCTGCCGCCGCGGCACGTTTTACCTTGTAAAACAGGATCTTACCGTCGGCATCCTTCAGGTAAACGTAGATATCGGAGATCCCGTAATTTGAGGTGACGGGAATACTTTTCAACTGCTCCACGGTAATCTCACTTTCCTCGTGAGCGAAGCTGCATTCCGTTTCCTCTACGGGATCGGTGCCGAGAAATTCCCCGAAGGTAAAGGGAACGTAGTTGGAAGTGAAAAGCTTTTTGAAGGTCAATTTCCGATCAATATAGTTCTTATGCTCGTAAACGGTTCCCGCGGAGTTCTCCTTCTCCACCCAGCCCTGATGCTGGTCAGTCACGTAAAGAAAGCTCTTTTCCCCGTCGATGGTGCCGTCCTTGTTATAGAAAACCGTGGGCTCGGAGGAGACCATCATCACGTGACCTACGGACGGGTCGTTGGAGATCACGCCGTCTGCGGGAAGGGTATTGGCGTAGCTTTTATACATGGTCTGTTCGCCGTTTTCATAGCAGATCTGTACCGTAGTCTGCTCGTTGAAGGATTTGATGGAAAGATCGTAGGTGTAGGGGCCT
>JAZPZL010000050.1:0-2080 GCA_045544655.1 Eubacteriales bacterium | reverse complement strand
AAGAAAAAGAATTTTTGATTTATCTGAATATTTCTTGATTATTTTTCCGTTTAGTGTTATAATCTACAACGAACATTTTTGGTATGATATACCATTTATAGGAGGTTATTTAATGAAAAAGTTTGTTGCATTATTGCTTTTGGCAGCAATGCTCGCCGTTTCCATGAGCTCCTGCGCGGTGGATATGGAGGATTTTGGTTCTATCATTCCTATGTATCTTGCAACTCCTCAGGAAGATTTGGATCCTACCGAGATGATTTACGACAAGGATTTTGTGAAGGTTTCCGGCCTTGTCTACGAGGGGTTGACACAAGTAACCTCCAAGGGTGAAATCGAGACTTCTTTGATCAGTAGCTGGGAGCAGAAGTACGATGAAGACAGAGAAGAGTATTTTCTTTATATCAACTTGGTTTCTTCCAAGTGGAATGACGGTCGTACCTTCACTGCCGATCACGTGATCTATTCTTGGAAGAGAGTTCTTTCTCCCGAGGTTGCAAGCCCTGCCGCATCCTTGCTGTACGACGTTAAGAACGCCAGAGACGTGAAATCCGGTCTTAAGACCATTGATGACCTGGGCATCGCATCTGTAGACGCAAATACCATCGAGGTTCAGTTTGAGAAGCCCATTGATCCCGAGCTTTTCCTTGAAGCAATTTCCAGCCCTTCTCTCGTTCCTTTGAGAGATGATGCTATTGTAGGCAAGGAAGACGTTTGGTCTACCAATATTAACGATATTGCTACCAACGGTAAATTCTCCTTGAAGTCTATGAGTGCCGACGGTGAATATACCTTGGAGTTTTCCAAGTTCTATCGTCTTTCTACCGATGCGGAAGACGGTTACAACGTTTACGTTAAGCCTTATCAGTTGATTTCTGATTACGGCAAAACTCCCGAGGATGCAATTAAGGACTTTGAAAACGGTTCTATTTATTACGTTGGCGGTTTTACCAAGGAAACCTACGCAGCAAATGAGAAGAAAATCGAAACTTCCGATTCTTTGTCTTCTTACACCTATTTCTTTGATTGCACCAATGAAGTTTTGAAGAATGCTAAGGTTCGTAAGGCTCTCAGCATCTCTCTTGACAGAGAAAAGATTGCTTCTACCATTGGTATGGGTGCCAAGGCTGCAAATGGTTTTGTTACCGATGCTGCTACCGGTACTTCTATGAAGAAGAGCTTCCGTGACGGTGCAAAGGCTGTTTACGCTACCTCTGCAAAGCTTGACGAAGCAAAGTCTCTTTTGAAGGAAGCAGGTGTTTCTTCCGGTGCTTTTGCTCTTACCTACCGCAATGACCGTGCATACGATGCTGAGGTTGCTGAATACGTAAAGGGTGTATGGGAAGGTCTCGGCTTCAAGGTAACCCTCAACGCACTTGATGTTGCTGCATACGAAAAAGCTCTTTATGAAGGCGATTTTGATGCGATTGCTTTGGATTATATGGCTCTTTCTACCAATGCATATTCCGCTCTTGCTCCTTTCGCTCCCGCTTTCAGCGGCAGTGTTGTCTCCGTTGATACCGATTCCTCCGGTATTGCTCCTCACGTAACCGGTTACGAATCCGAGGCTTACACCAAGCTTCTTGAGGAGGTTCTTTCCGAAACCGAAAGAAGTGCTCGCGCGAAGAAGCTCGTTGAAGCTGAGAAGCTTCTTGCAGAAGATTGCCCCGCAATCGCTTTGACCTTCTATTCCAATGCTTATCTGGCTTCCTCCGATCTGAAGGGATTGGATGTCAGCCCCTATGGCTACACCTTGTTTACCGAGGCCAAATTGAAGGGATATGAAAAAAAGAATGATGCTTATCTGGCTGCTCGCGAAGCAGCGGAACAGGCTGAAAAGAAAGAAAAGTAATTTTTAAAGAATTAACTGCAGCGAAAAGCTTGAAAATAGCTTTTCGCTGCTTCTTTTTTTTGTATTTTTTCCTTGAAAATGTGTTGATTTTTATGATTAAAAATGTTATAATCTAAAAGTATAATTTCGGGAATTATGCAATTTGATTTTACGAAATCAAAAAGGAGATATTTTGTTATGAAAATAGGTAAAAGAATAGTTTCATCCTTGCTGGTTTTCATTATGCTTCTT
>JAZPZL010000049.1:0-2951 GCA_045544655.1 Eubacteriales bacterium | reverse complement strand
CCGCAGGGGCAGTACCGGCAAAGTGTGCCTCTTTCCCGCCCTCGGTGAACTCCAGAACCTTACCGATCTCGGTGATAAAGATATTCTTCTTGGGTATTCCTGCATACTCGGCAAGAGAGGCGTTTTGAGCCAGATGCTTATATTCGCCGTGCACGGGAATAAAGAAGCGAGGCTTGGTCAGTGCAATGATCATTTTGATCTCCTCCTGACAAGCATGGCCGGAAACGTGCACCTCTGCAATACGGTCGTATACCACGGAAATTTGCTTTTTCATCAACTCGTTGATGATGCCGGAAATGGTCTTCTCATTGCCGGGAATGGGATGGGCGGAAATGACGACCATATCCTCCGGGGTCAGCTTGACCTGACCGTGCGTATCAAACGCCATTCTGGAAAGAGCGCTCATCGCCTCGCCTTGGCTTCCGGTGGTGATCAGAGTCACGTTGCGGGGAGCGAATTTTCGAAGCTCCTCCGGCTCGATCAGCGTTCCCTTCGGAATTTTCATATATCCCAGCTTGGATGCGGTATTTACGATGTTGATCATACTTCTTCCAAGAATGCAGACCGCTCTGTGATGCTTGACGCTGGCATCAATGATCTGCTGAACGCGGTGGATATTGGAAGAGAAGGTCGCCACCACCACGCGCTTGGTATTGTCACGGAAAATATGCTCCAGACTGGTTCCCACCGTGCGTTCACTGGGAGTAAAGCCCGGTCTTTCGCAGTTCGTGGATTCGCAGAACAATGCCGCGACCCCTTCCTTGCCCAATTCACCGAATCTGGTAAGATCCGTCATTTCTCCGTCGATGGGAGTGGAGTCGATCTTAAAGTCGCCCGTAAACACCAGAGTTCCCGCAGGGCTGCGAATGGCAAACGCCACTGCGTCTGCAATAGAGTGATTTACGGATATAAACTCCACGGAAAACTCCCCTGCGCGAATGGTTTCCCCGGGGGTCACGTAACGCAGCTCGGTGGTTTTATCAAGTCCGAATTCCACCAATTTGTTTTCTACGATACCAAGGGTAAGCTTTGTACCGTAGAGAGGCACGTTCACCTTTCTCAGAACGTAGGGGATGGCACCGATGTGGTCCTCGTGTCCGTGGGTAAGGAAAATGCCACGGAGCTTATGGACGTTTTCTTCCAGATACTGGGTATCGGGAATGACGAGGTCAACGCCCGGCATTCCGTCATCGGGAAAGCCCATGCCGCAGTCAATGACGATCATATCCTGATCGGTCTCCACCACGGTCATATTCTTTCCGATCTCTCCAAGTCCGCCCAAGGGGATCACGCGAACCGGCTTCTCCTGCACGGTCTCTTTGACGGCGCGGGGCTTGGAAGACTTTTTGCGGGTAGAAGGATTCTTCTCACGTTCGATCTTAGGCAAAGAACCTCGCTTCACGGACTTTGCCGGGGGATTCTGCTTGTCCTGTCGACCGGCGTTTCCCTTCGCCGCCTTCTGCTTTTCTTCTTCTCTCATACGAAGGATCTCCTGCTCTACCGTCAGCTTCTCCTTCGTCGGCTTCTTACTTTTTGTATGACGACGGAAGGGGCTTCCGGTAGTTTTCTTCTTTCGGTTGTTGGTATTTTTCTGTTCTTTCATCTCGTTATTTTTCGTCTTATGTACGGGAGGGGTCTTACCCTCTCCCAAGTTTTTCTTCGATTTCATTGATTTTTCCTCTAAATTCAAATGCATGCTCCAAGGCGGCTTCAAAAGCGCTTGCCTCGGATATAATTTTCATTTCGTAAAAGCCGGACTCCAGTCTGACTTTCTTTCCTTTTTCGGCAAGCTCCTCGGTCATTGCCAAAAGCTTTGCCTTGTTTTCCTCCTTCGGCTCGTACCGAAGGCTTGTGATATAAACGTCCGGAGTATTCTTCAATTCACGGGCAAGACCTTCCTCACCCAGATCGGCAAATCGGGAAAGCAATCGTGCCGCAAGATGTGCATTGTCGAACAGCCAACGGTCGTGTGCCGCTCTCGCTCTGGGCAAACGCTCCTCCCGCAAGGTGGAGTTCAGAGAAAAGCATTCCACTTCCCCGCCGTATTCCAGAATACGTTCCGCGAAAGCCGCGGGAGCGCTTCGTGGCAATGCAAAGCGTCTTCTGCCCTCCTTCAGCTCCCGATCCAAAAGATACAAACGGAGCTTTTCCGTATCCGCCAAGCGACTCCCGTTCAGAAACAGCTTGACCTCACAGTGGAACACCTCCAGCGACAGACCTTTTCCTCTGCTACCACCATATGCGGCAAAGCCGGCATTTATGGCAGCATCCTTTAAAATTCCCGTAAACTGACCTGCAAAGCCAACGGTCCTTCCGCTGCCCCGTCCCATATTTCGCTCCAGGGAATTTCTGTAACGGCCGCGGAGATCCCCACGGTAAAGCAATTCCCCCGTCGCCCGTCGGGGAAGCTCCTCCTCTGCAAAACGGGAGAGCTTAAGCTCCTCCTTGCGAAGCAGCGGCATTCCCTCCTTGCCAAAGGCAAAAAACACACCGCCGTCTTCAGCTCCGGATACGAACACCACGGGAATAGAAAAGAGATTCGCTCCGAAGGACGCCATTTCCTCCGTTCCCCGATCCAGCATCAGTGCCTGTGCGCCGCCAAGGATCACTCCTTCCGCAAAAGCGGTGGCAAAAGAGGCGCTCCCCGCGGCGGCTTCATCCCAAAGCACCCCCACCTTTTCCCCGCAAAGTCTGGCAAGGGAGTACCCCAGCCTTCGGGCGGATTCACGATCCAGTCCCGGAGTTCCCCCACGAGCGGCACCACGCTCGGTAAAGACCAGCCCTTCCTCACAAAACGGAGCTTTTCGCGGGAGAACGGAATTGGGGGGATATTTTTTTCCGTGGGGAACGGCTCCCGACTCCACGACGCTTCGCGCCCCCAATACGGAATTCGGCGGGATCTGGGCATCCTCGCCTACACGGCACCCCTCGCAAAGAATGGCATCCTTTAC
>JAZPZL010000048.1:0-2440 GCA_045544655.1 Eubacteriales bacterium | reverse complement strand
GGTACCGCCCATAAAGGTGTTGTAAACGCCGCCGGTAACGGTCTGGGAGTTAGGTCCTACCCAAGCCGTACCGCCGTAGGTGCCGCCGTAGAAGTTATTGATCAGGTCACCGTCAAGGATATTCTTATCCGTTGACATAAGAGCGCTACCGCCGCCGAAATAAACCTCTATCTTATCACCGAAGGTACCGCCGTAGATATTATTGGTCGTAGTGCCGCATTTACCGCCGCGGCTTCCCAGGTAGGAGGTGCCGGCGGTCAGCTCAAAGCCGTCGTAGAAATTATTGGTAATGGTACCGTTGATCGTACCGCCTGCAACACCCATACCGCAGGAAAAACCGGCATTGAAGGTGCCGCCCTTGAACTCGTTGTAAATATTACCGTTGATCACGGCAGTCTGCTTGTTCTTGGTATTGGTATCGGAGCCGGTTACCAAGCGGTTGTTGAAGGTACCGCCCTCTACGGTTACGTAAAGGTTACCGTTCATCGTGCCGTGGGGGGTAAGGTACATATACTTTGCCCCTTCCTGCACGTCGGCAGACGTAACGCTGATGCTCACGTTGTCACGGAAGAAGTATCTCAGGTCACCGTCAAGGCAAGCGGTGCTGCTGTCGGACTGCATACAGCCCACCCAGTTCTTCACAACGGTATCGCCCTCGAAAATGGCGGTAACGCCGTAGGTCACACCGACGTGGCCACGACCCTGGGGGTTGTAGCTGCCGACGGTAGCATCCTTAAAGTGGCAGGTCACGCTCTTTGCATTGATGGTAGTAGACGTATCGGTATCGGCAAGGGCGTAAACGGTGCCGGTAGAAGCATTCTCCACGTAGAGGGAAAGATCCCAAAGAGGAGTGATCTGATCCTGTACGTATACGGTACAGTTGGAATAGTCACCGTTGAGCAAGCGGAGATGGGAAGCACCCTCTACGCTGGATGCACCGTAAGCGTCACAGAAAAGAGTCCAGTTCTTTGCCTTGGACTGCTCGGGGAAGGTAGAGGTAAACTCACAGTTATCGAATTCCACCGTATTGGAGCCAACGTGGAGTCCGCGGGTACGGTAAAACTTGCTGTAGTCGATGGTGGAGGTAACGGGAGCGTTGCTCTCGTAGTAGCTCTGCACCTGACCGCTGATGATAATATCACGGAAGGTAATATCATTCACCAGGTGGATCTTCTCATTCTTCGTAGCCGCAGAAGGATCCTCTACGAAATGAAGAATGGTAGCCTTACTGCCGGAGTCCGCAGAGGCAATGGTAATATGCACCTTGTTCCCCGCGCTGTCTCTTACCGTGTTCACATCAAGACCCGTGGTATGGATAAATACCTGATCCACGACCATGATCTTCAGCTCGGTACCGGGGGCAAGATTCAACTTATTTGCCGCCTCGGTTGCCGCCGCAAAAGTGCGAAACGCAGTAGCCGCATCCTTTCCCGTCGTATTGTTTCCGCTGTCAGAAACGTAGTAAACAACGGTATTTCCTTCAGCGTTTGCAGTCAAATTCAGCAAAACGCCTGCGCCCAGCACCAGCACGAATGCAAGTGCGAGGACCATACCCTTCAGCATTTTTGAGTTCTTAAACATTGCAGAACCTCCTAATGGTTTGTAAAAGGATAGACTTCTACCCATAATAACTTATCATCATTATAATGGTTTTTCGGCGTTTTGGCAAGAGGAAATTGTTTCTTTTACTCGTTATGACCGCATTTTTTGAAAAATTCGGCAATTTGACGAATTTTTCGTTCAAAAACTGTGCATAATACGCCCCCGCTTTTTACGGGTACAAAACTTTGAAAAATGAAAAGCCGCCGAGGAATACGATCCATATTCCGTGGAGGAGAAAAACGTCCGTCAGAGGAGTCCTTCTTCGGTACATCACCAGCATCGCGGTCAAAAACGCGGCGCTGATCCAGCCGCTTGCCCCTCCCATCTCCAGCGGTGCGGGAGCCCCCTTTGCCAGAAATATTACGAGATCGGGAAACCGTGCCGAGATCGCAAGGCAAAAGGAAGAAATCCCTTGAGGTAAAAAGACGATTCCGCTCAAGATCGACCCCACCAGGGACAGGATCAGACTGATCTGAAACAAGGGGATCAGGATCAGGGCGTAAAGCGGTCCAAAGGGAGTTGCCGTATCAAACAGCAGCATCTGGACCGGGGCAATGAAAACGAAGGACGCCGAGGAGATCGCCAGCATCAAAACCACCCCTTGCAGTTTTTTCAAAAGGAAGGGCATTCCTTTTTCCGTAAAACAAAAACGGATATATTCACACAAGGGAGCGCCGACGTAAACAACGCCGAAGGTGGATATGTAAGAAAGCACAAATGAAAAGCTTTCCATCGCGTAGGGATTGGCGATCACCAAAAGCGCCGCCGAAAAGCAAAGTGCGGTTACGGAATCGCTTCTGCGCCTCAGGAGAAGTCCCGCCGCGGCAAACAGCGTCAT
>JAZPZL010000047.1:0-4702 GCA_045544655.1 Eubacteriales bacterium | reverse complement strand
GATCCATAGCGCCGCTGGGACAGGCAACGGTACAAGCGCCGCATCCCTGGCAAACGGCAGGATTCACACTTGCCACGCGGCGTACCTTGGTGGTACGGTCCGGCATACGGAATTCCTTCTCTTCATAAGTAATGGCACCGTAAGGACATACCTTCTCGCAGGAGGAGCATCCGTTACAGAGCATTTCCTCGGAATGAGCCACGCAAGCGTTGCAGGTCAGGCTGTCCTTTGCAAGAAGACCGATGACCTTTGCGGCGCAAGCGGAAGCCTGAGCAACGGTTTCGGGTATATCCTTGGGACCCTGGCAGCAGCCGGACAGGAAAATACCTGCGGTGGGGCTTTCCACGGGACGGAGCTTGGGATGTGCTTCGGTAAAGAAGTCGTTGGTATCCATGGAAGCGGTCAGCATGGTTGCCAGAGGACGGGCGGATTTGTCCGGCTCAATGGCAGCGGCAAGAACCACCAGGTCCGCGTCGATGATCATTTGCTTGCCTTCGATAAGGTCGGAGGCTCTGACCATCAGCTTTCCGTTTTCGGGAGATACCTTGCCCACCATACCCTTGATGTAGTGAACTCCGTATTCCTCTACCGCGCGGCGATAGAATTCATCGAAGTTCTTACCGGGGGTACGAACGTCAATGTAGAAGACGTAAACCTCGGTGTCGGGATATTTTTCACGGGTGAGCATAGCGTGCTTTGCGGTGTACATACAGCAGATCTTGGAGCAGTAGGTCTTCCCGCAACCGCCGCCGTCTTCACGGCTGCCCACGCACTGAACGAATACGATCTTGTGGGGATGCTCTCCGTCGGAGGGACGGAGCAGAACGCCGCCGGTGGGACCTGCCGCGTTGGTGATACGCTCAAACTCCATAGAGGTGATCACGTCGGGAGACTGAGAGTAAGCAAATTCGTCGTACTTGGTCAGCTCAATGGGATTGTAGCCGGTAGCCACGACGATGGCACCGTACTGTTCCTCTACAATGGTATCCTTCTGCTTGTAGTCGATGGCACCTACGGCGCATACCTTGGAGCAGACACCGCATTTGCCGGTCTTCAGCATGGTGCAGTAATCGGGATCAATGGTAGCAACCTTGGGTACTGCCTGAGCAAAAGGAATATAAATGGCTCTTCTCTGGTCAAGACCCAGATTGAATTCGTTGGGAACCTTCTTCTGGGGACATTTTTCGGTACAGAGACCGCATCCGGTACACTTGACCTCGTCCACGTATCTTGCCTTGCGGCGGATGGATACGTTGAAGTTACCTACGAAGCCCTTGACTGCATCCACCTCGCTGAAGGAGAAAATGCGGATCTTCTCGTTCTGCGCAACATCCACCATTTTGGGGGTGAGGATACAAGCGGCACAGTCCAGGGTGGGGAAGGTCTTGTCGATCTGGCTCATCTTACCGCCGATGGTAGGCTTCTTTTCTACGATGTCTACCTCAAAGCCTGCGTCGGCAATATCCAGTGCGGTCTGAATGCCTGCGATACCGCCGCCGATGACCAGTGCGCGCTTGATAACGGGGCTTTCCCCTGCGGTCAGGGGTGCGTTCAGGTGAACCTTCGCAATGGCGGCTCTGCCCAGAATGATTGCCTTTTCCGTAGCACTCTGCATATCCTTGTGGATCCAGGAGCACTGCTCACGGATGTTGGCGATCTCCACCATAAAGGAGTTGACGCCTGCGGCGGCAGCTGCCTTGCGGAAGGTATTTTCGTGCATACGGGGAGAGCAGGAGCAGACCACGGCACCGGTGAGCTTGTAATCACGGATGGCAGTCTTGATCTTGTTCTGTCCTTCCTCGGAGCACATATACTGATAATCTTCGAAATAAACCACGCCCGGCTCTTTTCCAAGAGCTTCGGCAACGGCTTTTACATCAACGGTTGCGGCGATATTACTACCGCACCAGCAAACGAAAACGCCGATTCTTTGCATATTCGTCCTCCTATTTTGCGTATTTTCTCATAGCGGAGACGATTGCCTGCTGAGGCAGATCTTCGTCCAGCATAGCGGGAATATCGTCGGGCTTGAGGTGATTCTGACCCTGCTGACGGATCACGGCAAGTCTTACCGCCTCGATCAGCTTGGCAGGCTCTACCTGACGGGGGCAACGCTCCACGCAGGCAAAGCAGGTCAGGCATTTGTAAATGCTTTCGGATGCCATCAAGGGCTCGATGTCACCGCTTTCCACCATATAAACGAACTGGTGGGGGTGAAATTCCATTTCATCGTAGGAGGGGCAGGTTCCGCTGCATTTTCCGCATTTCATACACTTGCGGGGATTGACGCCGCTCATGCGCAGAATATCTTCTTTCAAATGCTTCTGTTCCATAATTCCTCCTTATTCCAATCCCAGGGCTTCATAGAGAAGCTCGGTAAAGTATACCGCGGGGATCTCACCGCCGCACTTCTGCAGATTGTACAGACAGAGGGGGCAAGCGGTGATCACGCATTCTGCGCCGTTTGCGGCGGCAGAGTGAAGCACGGCAGAGGACTTCGTTGCAGTTGCTTCCTTGTCCTCCAGGGTCAGATACGCGCCGCAGCACTCGTTGCGATAAGGGTAAACCACGGGTTCAGCCCCCAAAGCGCGGATGAAATCCTCAATGATGGTGGGATTTTCCGGATCGTCAAAGGCCATAACCTTGCCGGGGCGGAGAAGCAGACAGCCGTAGTAAGCGCCGATCTTTCTGCCGGTCAAGGGATTCTTTACCAATTCACGGATCTTGTCGAAGCCCACCTTATCGCGGAGCATTTCGATGAAGTGAAGCACTTCGCCCTCTCCGGCGTAAGGAGTTTCATTTTGCATATAACGGTTTACTCGGTCACGGATGACCTCATCACCCTTCATATCGGCGTTGACACGCTTGAGTACGTTGTGGCAGGCGGAGCAAACGGTGACCACGGGCGTATCTGCTTCCTTTGCCGCCATCATCACGCGGACGGCGGAAAGCTTGGTGGCGATCTCGTCCTTTGCTACGGGGTAGCAACCGCCACAGCACTGCCATTCGGGAACCTCGGTCAGGGTAACGCCCAAGGCCTCAGCGGCAAGCCTTGCCTTACGGTCCAGCTCTTTTGCCTTCGTTCTCAAGGTACAGCCGGGATAATATTGAAATACCATAGCGATTTCCTTTCGGTTTGAAATTATACCATCTGTTCGGGATGGAAGACCTCGTCAAACTTTTCTGCGCTCAAAAATCCGAGAGCCACGCAGGCTTCCTTCAGGGAGATATTCTCCTTGAACGCCTTCTTTGCGGTCTTAGCGGCGTTTTCGTAGCCGATGTAGGGATTCAGCGCGGTAACCAGCATCAGAGAATTGTGAAGATTGTCGTGCATCTTCTCACGGTTTGCGGTGATGCCTGCGGCGCAGTTGTTGTTGAAGGATACGATGGACTCAGCCAGAAGGCGAGCAGACTGGAGGAAGTTGTAAATGCACACGGGCATAAATACGTTCAGCTCAAAGTTGCCCTGAGAAGCAGCCATACCGACTGCAACGTCGTTACCCATAACCTGAACGGCTACCATGGTAACAGCCTCGCACTGGGTGGGATTCACCTTACCGGGCATAATGGAGGAGCCGGGCTCGTTCTCGGGAATGAAGATCTCACCGATGCCCAGTCTGGGACCGCTTGCCAGCCAGCGAATGTCGTTGGCGATCTTCATCATATCTGCGGCAAGTGCCTTCAGTGCGCCGTGAGCGAATACCAACTCGTCCTTGGAGGTGAGTGCGTGGAACTTGTTCTCTGCGGTAACGAAGGTCTTTCCGGTGATCTGGGAAACGGCCTCGGCAACCTTGGTATCAAAGCCCTTGGGAGCGTTCAGACCGGTACCTACTGCGGTGCCGCCCAAAGCCAGCTCGCGCAGATGAACCAGAGAAGCCTTCAGAAGCTCCTTGTCCTTTTCAAGGCTGGATCTCCAGCCGGAGATCTCCTGAGAGAACTGAATGGGGGTAGCGTCCTGCAGGTGAGTTCTGCCGCTCTTTACGATGCCCTCGTTTTCCTTCTCCAGGCGAACGAAGGTGGAAATGAGCAGATCCATTGCGGGGAAGAGCTTATCCTCGATGATCTCCACAGCCGCGATGTGCATTGCGGTGGGGAAGGTATCGTTGGAGCTCTGAGACATATTGATGTCGTCGTTGGGGTGAAGAAGCTTTGCGCCTGCGATCTCGTTGCCGCGGTTTGCAATTACTTCATTTGCGTTCATATTGGACTGAGTACCGGAGCCGGTCTGCCATACGACCAGAGGAAAGTGGTCGTTGAGGGCACCGCTCATCACCTCGTCACAAGCGGTCTTGATGGCGGCGAGCTTCTCGTCGGTCATCTTCTCGGGCTTGAGAGCGTGGTTTGCGATTGCGGCAGCCTTCTTCAGAACGCCGAAGGCGCGGGTGATCTCGCGGGGCATGGTCTCGATGCCTACGCCGATCTTAAAATTTTCGTGGCTTCTCTCGGTCTGAGCCGCCCAATATTTGTCGGCAGGTACCTTTACCTCGCCCATAGAGTCGTGTTCAATACGATATTCCATTTCTTGTATCCTCCTTGTAATTGACTGCGAAGAGCCAAATTTTTTCATTCTACTTATTCTAACAAAAAAACAGAAAAAATTCAATAGGGCGTGGTGTCAAAAACGGTTGAAACCCGATATAAAAATCAACATAACCCTATAATTTTCGCGATATATATAATATATTATGGAAAATAATTCCCG
>JAZPZL010000046.1:0-6485 GCA_045544655.1 Eubacteriales bacterium | reverse complement strand
TCTCTCCGCACCAGCCGTCTCCACAATATGATGGTGGATAAGACCGCAAACCTGACCGGCACGGCTCAGCACCACTACACCCCCGAATATACCCACCAGACCTCTTCCGTTCATAACGGCAACGACGTAGTCGTTTGGCTGGGCAACAACGGTCGGATCTCCATGGATCTGGATACCGGAATTGCTCTGACCAAGAACGTGACCCGTACCATGGGTAACGCCGACGATCTTTACACCCTCACCGTTACCGTTCCCGCAGGCGTGGTAGCAGCTCCCGAGGTTACCGATGCCGATGGCAACGCCCTGGCGGCAAATCTCGTTTCCTACAGCGGAAACGTTCTGTCCGTAAAGGTTCGCGCAAACCAGACCGTATACGTTTCCGGAATTCCCGAAGGTACGGTTTGCGAGATCGGAGAAGAGATCCCCGCAGGCGCGGAATACTACGTTTCCGCAAAGACTGCAACCGTGAAGGTTCCCTTGGTTTCCGAGGTTCTTTCCGGCGCAGCGCAGTACGCCCCCGCTTCCGTTACCAACGCTCCCACCGAATACGGCAACCTGTTTATTACCAAAGAGATCACCAGTGATCACAACGTTCCCGATTCCGTTCTGAATACCGCGTTTGACCTGACGGTAAACGTTGGAACGGCTTTGGCAGGCAAGGAGCTTGAGATCGAGCTGGACGAAAACGGAACCGTTAAAAAGACCACTCAGACCGTTTCCGCCGCCGGCGAGCTTCACTTCTCCATCAAGGCGAAGCACACCGTCCAGATCCTCAAGCTTCCCGCAGGCACCGGCGTGACCGTCACCGAAGCTGCTCCCGGTTCTCACTTTGCAGTAAGCTACAGAACCCGCAACCACTCCGGTGAAGCGGCAGACTCCGACAACGCAGTCACCGTTCCCGCAAATGCCAACGCTACCGCAGTGGTCATCAATCACTACACCCCCGATGCCACTACCCTGGATCTGGATATCGTAGGTACGAAGAACTACGTGGCAGAGGGCAATCACGACGGCGGAACCTTCACCTTTAAGGTTCAGAAGTTTGAAAACAACGCCTGGGTAGACGTAGCAGGCAAGACTGCTTCCGTTACCTACGCCACCAACGAGCACGGAGAAAAAGCATTCCGTATCGATGACGTTCTGGCAGGCATTCGTTTTACCGAGGTCGGCTCCTTTGCTTACCACGTGCTTGAGGTAAAGGGCAACGTTTCCAACATCACCTACGACAGAACCCTCCACGCCTTCAACGTTCACGTCACCGACGAAAACGGACAGCTGGTGGCTACCGTCTACGACGAAACTCAGCAGAAGATCACCGACGGATCCTACGAAGTGCTTTTCACCAACACCTATCACACCGTACCCATAAGTCTTGACATTCAAAAGCGCCTTGATAACAAATCCGGCGATTCCACCGTTTCCCTGGAGGGCTTTGAATTCAAGGCGGTTCGCACGGATGCCTCCTGGAATCCCCTGACCGGCGCAGACGCCGCGAGCCACAGCATTTACAGCGACGCCGCAGGTATCGCCCGTTTCACAAGCATCTGCACCAAGGCAGGCACCTACTTCTTTACCCTGAGTGAGGTAGAGGATGCTGACAAGGCGGCAAAGGGCTGGACGTATTCCAAGGCAGTTTACCACGTAACCGTAGAGGTCGTTGCTACCGGTACCGACCTGACTGCATCCCTTACGGTGGTAAAGACGAATTCCACCAATTCCAACGAAGCAATCACTTCCGATCCCGCAGACGCCACTTCCGCGTCCGTCGTCTTTGAAAATACCTACGATCCCGCAGACGCCACCGTTGATCTGGACGGCTACGTTTCCAAGGTGTTGACCGGCAAGACCCTTGAGGCAAACGAATTCACCTTCCACGTATACAAGAACAACGATCGTTCCGCCCCCGTTCTGGTAGGCACCAACGATCTGGCAGGTGACGTTACCTTCGTAAACTTTAACGGCGAGCTGGTTCTTTCTCAGGTAGGCAAGTATGAATTCGACGTGGTTGAGCTGATCCCCGCAGGCGCAGTGCTTGATGCCGATTCCGGCAAGTATTGGCTGAACGGTATGGGATACGATCCCACGATCTTCGACCTTGTGGTAGAGGTTGTAAATGACCCCGCAACCGGCAAGCTGGTAGCAAGCTACTATTTTGAGGATTCCGTATCCAACCGCGTAACCTTCTACAACGAATACGCAGCAGCTCCCACGGAATACACCATCGCAGGAAATAAGATCCTTCACGGCAGAGCACCCCGACAGGGCGAATTCTCCTTTGAGCTCTACGAAGGAAACAAGCTCCTTGAAACCGTGACCAACACGAGCAGCGGCAGCTTTGAATTCAAGAAGCTTCATTATTCTCAGGCAGGCACGTACACCTACACCGTAAAGGAAAAATCCGGCACGGTTCCCGGTGTGACCTATAACGGTGCCGGTCACCCCGTTACGGTAGTTGTAACGGTAACGGATCAAAACGGCGTTCTCAATGCAAGCGCAAGCGTGAAAAACAGCGAGATCCGCTTCGAGAACACTTACACCGCCGCCCCCGCAAAGGTGAACTTCAGCGGAACCAAGACCCTCATCGGTGCGCCTCTTTCGGACAATGCGTTCAAGTTCCATCTGTATCAGACCGATTCCAATTTTGAGCTTGTAAGCACCAATCTTCTGGAAGAAAAGACGAACGTAAACGGCTCCTTCTCCTTTGGCACCAGAACCCTCGCAAAAACGGGAACTTACTACTTTGCCATTGTGGAAGACTACAGCACTCCCGCAAAGGATATCATCTACGACCGCACCGTACACCGCTTTGCAGTTAACGTCAAGGACGTAGGAGACGGCCAGCTTACCGCAGTTTTGACGAACGTCGATTCCGGCACGGAATCCACCGCATCCCCCACGGTTTCCGGAAAGGCAGACTTTATCAACGCCGTTTTCGAAGAAGCAACCAAGAAAGAAGTCTTCTTCGCAGGGAACACCACCACCTTTATTGACGGCAAGAAGGTTCAGCCCGGCGACGTTCTCACCTATTACATTACCTACACCAACTACAACGGACAGGACGTGGTGGTAGACATCATGGATGCCATCCCCCACTTCACCTCCTACGTGGAAGGCTCCGCTTCCCACGGCGGCACCTACGCTGGTACTCATCTAGATTGGGTTCTGAACGTGAAGGCAGGCGAAAGCGTTACCGTATCCTTCAGCGTAAAGGTAAACGAGCCCGAGGTCATTCTGACCAATACCGCCTTCGTACGCGACGGCATCAACTCCTACAAAACCAACGAAGTGGTCAACCATACGGTGGACAAGGTCGTTACCAAAGACGTATTCCAGAGTACCGAGCCTGAGATCAGCATTGACGGCAAGAAGGTTTACGAGGGCGACGAGCTGCTTTACACCATCACCTTCGTCAACGCAAGTGCAGACGTGGTAGACCTGGAGATCAGCGATACCATCCCCGTTGGCACCACCTACGTTGAAAACTCCGCAGACAACGGCGGCGTTCTCAGAGGCGGAAAGCTCAATTGGCTGATCGAAGACGTTCCTGCTTGGAAAACGGTCACCGTATCCTTTAAGGTTACCGTAAATGCCAAGATCGGCGCGATGAACATCGTCAACGAGGCCGAGGCTTTTGACGGAACCAACCGCTACACCACCAACCAGGTTACCAACCACACCGTCAGCGACGACGTAAAGAAGGACGTATTCCTTGCAAAGGATCCCTCCGTTTCCATTGACGGCAAGAAGGTTGAATACGGCGACGAGCTGCTTTATACCATTTCCTTCAAGAACAGTGACCGTGAAAGTGCTACCGTTATCGTAAAGGATATCCTGCCCATCTACGTAAGCTACGTGGAAGGCACGGCTACCGACGGCGGTATCTTTGAAAACGGTACCATCACCTGGACCCTGACCGTTGGCGCAGGAGAAACGAAGACCGTTTCCTTCCGCGCAAAGGTAAACACCACCGAAGGAAAGAGCATTGAGAATCAGGCTGTTTTCCAGGAAGGCAAGAACATCTACACCTCCAACGTAGTTACCACTCCTTCCGAGCCCGTTTCCACCGTCATTCCCGTAACCGGTGATTTCTCCAATCTGTCCCTTTGGTTTGCACTCCTCTTCGTAAGCGGTACCACCATCTTCGTGGTTCCTCTGGTAGAACGCAAACGCAAAAGCGCAAAATAACCCAATAAAGAACCGGAAGGCGTAACGCCTTCCGGTTCAATTTTTTATGCAGTTTTTTAAAGGATCAATAGTCCCTCGATCATCTCCGCAAGCGCTTCCTTCTGAATATGCACCTTCACCTCGTTGGACAGTGCGTTGGTCTTCAGATGCATCACAAGGCTTGTAATCCCCTTCTTTCGGCGGAGGGGCGTGGTGACGTTTTCTGCGGCGATCAGATTCCGAGCCATAAAAACGGTAACGTTTTTCGTAAATCCACCGTAGTAGGCGGTGATCTTTTCACCGTTTACGGCAAGACCGTTGTTTTGATAGCCAAGAAGCGCGCTCAACGCTTTTATGCCCAGGATCATCGCCCCCGCGCCGATCCCTGCAAGGACTGTAGCGGCAAGAGCCGATAAGGGCGCGTGAAAGATCAGTAAGGGCAGGACAGCCTGAAGCAACACCACCGCCCCTGCGATCCCAAGGATCAGAGCGAACCAGGATATGAAAGGAAAATAGGAAACGGATCCCGTCTGCTTCTCATCCGGAACGTAATCCGGCAACACCTTGCCAAGGATCTCACCGATCTCACCGTATTTACAAAAGGGAACGAGTACGCCAAGCTCCGTATTGTTGTCGCTTCCGTTGTCATTGGTATAACCGATGACCTCTAGCCTGATGGCGGCAAAGCCAAGCATCCTTTGCACGAGACTCTGGGTGATCTTCACCGCCTTGATCCGATCGTAGCTGAAGGTATTGGTATGCCGTTCCAGAAGCCCGAAGGAGATCTGTATATCCTTCCCCCGTTTTACAATGGAAAAATCGTGGTATCTCACGAAGGATTGAACCATACACCCGATGAACGAGAACACCGAAAACAGCAGCATCGCACCTACGGTGATCAAAATGGAAAACAGGAAAAAATGCACCCAAGTTCCCGGCGTTTCCAGCAAAAGCATCGCCTTGCAAATACCGAGAACGATTATTGCCAATACGCAAAACAGCGCCGTAAAGAACGCGGTGGAGGTGATATTGATAAGGGTGTACAGCATTTTCTTCTTGGAAGTAAAGCGGTACAAAGGGTCCTTTTCGGAAAGCACTACCTCTTCTTTTTGATCCGACTCTTTCTGCACACCGCCCTCTTTCAGCGCATTCAATTCCATCATCAAGGCATCCACCGTCTTTGCCTTTTCGATGATCGTGATCTCTGCCTGATGGGAGGTATTCGTGGATCCGCTGTCAACGGTCAGGATCGCAACGCCAAAGATCCGATGAAAAATGCTCTGCTTTTTGTTGATGGCGTGTACCTTCTTATAGTCCAGAACGGAGCGTTTTCTAAAAAGCACGCCTCGGTTACATCTGATCTCCTTTTCCGTCAGCTCGTATCCGGCAGTCTTGTAATAGAGAATTCGGTAAACGATAAAGCAGAGATAAACCACCAGAAATCCGATTACGAAAAAGGGAATCGCCGCCTTGATATCCGCCGGTTTCGATTCATCGTCAAGAAAGAAATCTTTCAGAAAAATGAACACCACCACGAGACTTCCGAACAGATCCGACAACAAAGAGGAATAAATATATCCTTTGTCAAACTTCTTCATTCCGCAGTTCCTCGATTCTCGTTTCAAGATTGCGCTCCAGCTCGTCGATCATACAATCCGCCTCCTCCGTGGTGAGGGTGGAAATATCGAAATTGGAGCCTGCCGTTGAGATCGTAACACCGCTCAGCTTCATAAGCATCATCAAGGGTCCCTGAGTTCTGTGGAGATCCTGGATCTGACAGACGGGGATCACCACTCTTTTTCTGAAAACGACCCCTTGCTTCACGACGATCCTCTTGTCATCGTAGCCCCAGGCATACATTTTGTAGCGCAAGGCAGGCAGGATCAAGGTCAGAGCGAGGAGCAATGCGACGGGGATCCCCACCCCAAGCAGTACCGCAAGAGTTACCTCCCCCGATGCCCCTGCCGCGATCAAGATCACAGCCACGCTTGCAAAAACACCCAAAAGTGCCAGAGAGCCGATCCCCGCGCGAACGTACCACAATTTCAGTACGCTTTTATCCAGTTTTTTCAGTTCCATTTTCATGCCTCCTACAGTATATCCGCTTTTAAGCCTTCCAAACGGCTTTGATGATGTTGCCGATCTTGGGAGAGGTGCCGTACATCAAAACACCCACGCGATAGATCTTTGCAGACAGAACGCCAATGCCAAAGGTGGAGGCAACCAAAATACCGATGGAAATCGCAATCTCATACCAAGCAACGGTACTCATGGCGATTCTCGTGAAGTCGGAGGCCAAGCGGGCTTAGGAAGACAAGAAA
>JAZPZL010000045.1:0-27758 GCA_045544655.1 Eubacteriales bacterium | reverse complement strand
TGGAACGAGAAAAATTAGGTAGCCGCTCGTTGCCCTGGTTGCGGGACTGATCATTTTCCCCGCCTGCTTCACCTACGATATTCAGGTCGGAGCAGGTCCCTGCCTCCTCTTCGAGTCCATGCCTACCGTATTTAATAATATGGAAGGGGGAAGATGGTGGGGAAGTCTCTTCTTCTTCTCTGCGTACTGTTCTGCGTCAGCAAAAAGGGCTGGGGCTTCGACAAATTTCCGGAAGAGGCAAACAGCAGAAAGGGTCCCAAGCTTCCCCGCCGGCTCAAGCCTTATCTGCCCTACGTGGTTCCCACCCTCATCGTGGGACTTTTCCTCTACGGCATCCTCAGCTTTGAATTTGCCGACGACTTTACCATCCTGGGATGGATCAAAAATTTCTTCTGAGAAATCATTTTGACTGCTACCGTATCGGTAGCAGTTTTTTTTGAATTTTTTCCAAATAAAAGCAAAAGAAAATAAAAATCGACGGCGGCATCCCCCAAACTTTTTCCCCAGGAAGTCTTAGAATATAGGTGAAGGAAACAAAAGCCAAAGGAAATTGACAATTCTCCCTCCCCCCTTCGACAGCGGATGCCCCTCTTCGACAAGTCCCGACCTTCTTTTTCGGCAGATGGGCAAAAGGGGACCCCTTTCTTTTGTTCAATCCTCCAAAATTACCAATTATTGGTAATTTTATTCTCAAAACCTCTTGCATTATTTACCAATTTTTGGTAATATCTAAGAGCGATCTACAAAAAACGAAAAAAGGACAGATAGGAGAAAAGCACGTTATGAAAGAGCTGCAGGAAAAGGTTTACATTATTGATTCGGGGAATGATTTCCGCTTCGTATGCAAGGAGAGTCTGACCAATATGGGCTTTCGGGTCGTAGGTGACAGCGGAGACGGCGCAGAGGCGTTGAACGCCATAAAGAGTCTGCGACCGGACGCGGTCCTTCTGGATCTGTGGTTTCCGGGGTACGATCCCGCCAGCCTGATCCGCGAGGTAAAGCGGAGCCTGAAGGAGGCTTCCCCCAAATTCATTCTGGTAACGGCGGTCAACAATCGCAAGGTACTGGAGGACGCCTTTGCAGGAGGCATCAGCGCCTGCATTCTGAAACCCTTTGATTACGAGGTGCTGGGAGATAAGATCCGTCAGGTATGTCGGGAGGCAAAGTTCCCCATTCACGATGATTTTGATCTGGAAAATCAGGTGACCCGCATTCTGCATCAGGTGGGGATCCCCGCTCACATCAAGGGGTATCAGTATCTCAGATGCGCCATTATGATGGTGGTGCGGGACAATCGCATCATCGGTGAGGTGACCAAAACCCTATACCCCGGCGTTGCCAAGGAATTCGCAACCACCTCCTCCCGGGTAGAGCGCGCCATTCGCCACGCCATTGAGGTGGCTTGGGATCGGGGCGACGTGGATATGCTGGGTTCCCTCTTCGGCTACACCATTCAGGGCGGCAAGGGCAAGCCCACCAATTCCGAATTCATCGCTATGATCGCTGACAACCTCCGCCTTCGTATGCGATCTCTCGCCGGATAAAAAAGCTTTTTTGCAAAACCTTTTTGAAAAAAGGTTCTGCACTCCAAAAACCTTCATACAGATTCAAAAGAAAGAGGCTTTCCAAAATGGGGAAAACCTCTTTTTCTTGGTTTTCGCTTTTCTCGGAACCTCCGAAAACTTCCCCTCAGGAGAAGAAAAACTTTTCGCCCCTTTTCCGGACAAGCCCGCGGAAAACCGCCTTGTCCCTGCAAAATCCCGGGCATATTAGCCTTCTCCGGTGGGAGAAGGTGGCAGCCGCAGGCTGACGGATGAGGTGTAGGGGCTGGCGCCCTCGACAGCCCGCTATCAACCAACCGCAACCCCGTAATCCTGCCTTGTCCCCGCAAGATCACGGATATATTTGCCTTCCCCTTTGCCATAAATTTTTGGGGTCAAGGGCTTTTTTTGAAAAAGTCCCTTGCGGGGTTTGGGGCAGAGCCCCAAAATACCACAATCTTCTTGCAATCTCCCCGCCTTTGTGATACAATGATGGGTGCCGCACGCGGCAAGTGAGTTCGAGACCTTCCTCACTCAAAACAAAACTACAGGAGAAAACCATGCGTAACCCCAAAACCCTTTTTATCACAAAGGCGGCGCTGATCGCCGCGCTGTACGTTGCCCTGACCCTTCTGTCCGCGAGCCTGAATCTTGCCTTCGGACCCATCCAACTGCGGTTTGCCGAGGCGCTTTGCGTCCTCCCCGCATTCACCCCCGCCGCGGTGCCGGGTCTGTTCGTCGGCTGTATTCTGGCAAATCTTTTGGGCGGTGCCATTCCCATGGACGTGGTATTCGGCTCCCTGGCAACTCTGCTGGGCGCCCTCGGAACCTATTCTCTGAAAAAAAGACCCATCCTATCCTTGATTCCCCCCGTGATCGCCAATACCGCCATCGTACCCCTTTTGCTTTACTTTGCCTACGGCTTTCGCGATACGGCGCTCCCCCTCCTTTTTCTTTCCATTTTTGCAGGGGAGGTCCTCAGCGCGGCAGTGCTTGGCTACGGTCTGCGAAAATGCCTGACCCCCTTTCGAAACCATATACAATGAGGTAACTTATGCCTGCAACCATGATGCATCTGTACGCCGCCCACCTGCTGGATCCCGCAGGCAGCGATTCCTACTTTCTCGGCTCCATTCTCCCCGACTGCGTGGACGCGTATCGGGAGATCAAGGACAAGCTCCACTTCCGCGACGTTCCCCCCGAAGAGCGGCTCCAAAGCCTGATCCGCTTCGGCAAGGGTCTGGATCTGACTCGGGACTTTGATTTCGGCGCCCTCTGCCATTTTTACCTGGACTATCTGTGGGACAACGGACCCCAAATGGCACACCGCAAATCCCACGGTCCCGAGAATTGGTTCGTGGATTACCGCAAGGAGCTTTCCCGTGCAGGGAGCCGCACCGCCCAGAGAATGCCTTGGTCTAGGGAGCTTTGGACCCGTCTCCACAAGCCCGATCCCAAATTGTACGAAAACAGTATGGGTCTGCCCGAAGAGGAGATCCACAAATTCCTGGAGTTTAATTTCCACTGGCACACCGAGGAGGCACTTCCCGAATCGGAGGTCTTTACCGATGAGGTGGTGGATCACTTTATCCGCCGCGCGGTAACTGCCTTCACCGCATTTCTGCGGGACTTCTTCCCCCAGGTCTACCGTGCGCGTCGCGATACCTTACCGCCTCTGGGTGGCATCTGATCCAAACAACGCATATATATAATAGAAAAAAACGAATCGAGGAACGCTATGAGAACTGAAAAAATCCTTGTGCTGATGGGTGGTGAAAGCACCGAACGGGAGGTTTCCCTGAGAAGCGGAAAAGCCGTTGCCCAAGCCCTTCGTCAGCGTTTTGAAAACGTGGTGGAGCTGGATCTGACCCGCAAAACCCTGAACCAAATCACCGAATTTGCTCCCGACTGCGCCTTCATTGCCCTCCACGGCAAGGGCGGAGAGGACGGTACGGTGCAAGGGCTTCTGGAATGGATGGGGATCCCCTATACCGGCCCCGGAACTCTGGCAAGCGCCCTTTGTCTGGATAAGATGATGACCAAAAAGGTGCTGACCCTTTCCGGTGTCCCCACCCCGCAATTTCTGTGTATTTCCCCCGATGCCGACCCCAAAGAGGCAGTTGGAAACGCCATTCGGGTGCTGGGTCTGCCCCTGGTGCTGAAAGCAAACTGTCAGGGCAGCAGCATCGGCGTTGCCATCCTCCGGGAACGGGAAGGCGCAGAAGAGATCCTCAAGGAGCTGTTCACCTACGGGGATCAGGTTCTGGCGGAAAAATTCCTCTCCGGCACAGAGCTGACCGTACCCGTAATGGGCAATGACAAGCTGCTGGTGCTTCCTCCCATTGAGATCACCTCCAGCGGCAAATTCTACGATTATGAGTCCAAGTACACCCCCGGCGGAAGCCGCCACATCATTCCTGCCCGCATTTCTCCCGAGGTGGAGAAAAAGGTGAAGGCAATCGCCGCCAAGGCTTATGCGGAAACCGGTTGCCGCGGTCTTGCCCGCGTGGATATGATGCTGGATGAAAAGGGCGATCCCTTCGTGATTGAGATCAACACCTCCCCGGGAATGACCGAAACCAGTCTCTTCCCCGATGCCGCCCGCGCCGCAGGCATCGCCTTCCCCGAGCTTTGCGAGACCCTGGTGGATCTTGCATTGGAGTAATAAGCCCAAACCGTCTGCACCGCAGACGGTTTGTTCTTTTGTAGGGACTCTTTGCAGGGGACTTTTGCCGCTTTTTGAAAAAAGCTTGGCAAAAACTTCCATCAAGGAAAAAGAAAAAAAGGGGAACGCTTTTTCTCTTTGAGCCCCGCTTTGTCCGCTCAAAATTACGGGTGTACCGTAGGGGACGGCAGTCCTGTTGCGGTGCCCACCATCTGCCTTCGTCGACTGTGCTCCTCGGCATCTGCTGACCGCTGCCACTCGCTCAAGTCGCTTCTCCCGCTCCGCGGCGCTCCCATCGCTCCCCTTCGACGTCCCGTTTTGACGTAGGGGAGGCAACCTGCCTCCCGCACCTCTCCCTCTTTATAAATTCTACTATCGGTAGAGTTCACAATTTATTTTCATAAGATTCTACCGATAGTGGAAAAACAGAGGTTTTTCGCCCTTGACAGAAGCCGACAAGGGGGCGTATAATAATACAAATTTGTTTTTTATAGAATAAAGGAGAAAACGTTATGAGTCGCGTATACAACTATTCCGCAGGACCTTCTATGCTTCCCCTGCCCGTGCTGGAGCAGGCGGCAAAGGAGATGACCGATTATCAAGGCACCGGTATGAGCGTAATGGAAATGAGCCACCGCTCCAAGGCGTACGATGCCATTATCAAGGAGGCTGAGGCAACCTTCCGCCGCGTAATGAACGTACCGGATAACTATAAGGTACTTTTTTTGCAGGGCGGTGCTTCCACCCAGTTTGCCGCAGTTCCCCTGAACCTGATGAAGACCGGCAAGGCAGACTACGTGGTCAGCGGTGAATTTTCCGGCAAGGCGTTCAAGGAAGCCAAGAAATACGGTGACGTGAAGGTGATCGCCACCTCCGAGGCAACCAATTTCGACCGCATTCCCGCCTTCAACGAGGCAGATATCCGTCCCGATGCAGACTACCTCCACGTTTGCTACAACAATACCATCTACGGCACCCACTTCAACACCCTGCCCGACAACGGTGAAACGCCCCTGGTCTGCGATATGTCCAGCTGCATTATGTCCGAGCCCATCAACGTTTCCGACTTCGCCATGATCTACGCAGGCGCGCAGAAGAACGTAGGCCCCGCAGGTCTCACCATCGTCATCATCCGCGAGGATCTTTTGGGAAATGCCCGTCCCGAAACTCCCTCCATGCTGGATTACAAGGTAATGGCAGACGCCGGTTCCATGTACAATACACCTCCCTGCTACGCCATCTACATTGCAGGTCTGGTATTCAAGTGGGTCGAGTCTCTGGGCGGTGTGAAGGCGATGCACGAGATCAATCAGAAAAAGGCGGAGATCCTTTACAAGGCAATCGAGGAGACCAAAATGTTCCACCTCCACGCACAAAAGGATTCCCGTTCTCTGATGAACGTCACCTTCCGTACCGACGATCCCGAAATGGACAAGAAATTCGTTGCCGCAGCCGCAGAGCGGGGAATGGTTTCTCTGGCAGGCCACCGCAAGGTTGGCGGTATGCGCGCATCCATCTACAACGCCATGCCCGTAGAGGGTGTGGAGAAGCTGGCCGCTTTCATCAAGGAATTTGACGAAAAAGGCGGAGAAATTTAAGAAAAAGGGGTATACAAAATGAAAATTAAGTTGTATAATAAAATCGCGAATTGCGGTTTGAAAAGACTTCCCGATACCTTTACGGTGGGAGAAGAGATCACCGAGGAAAACGGCATTCTGGTCCGCTCTGCGGATCTTCACGAGGCTTCCTTCCCCCCATCTCTGCGCGCCATTGCCCGTGCAGGCGCAGGCGTGAACAACATTCCCACCGAAAAATGCGCCGAGGAGGGCATCGTGGTATTCAATACCCCCGGTGCCAACGCCAACGCGGTAAAGGAGCTGGCAGTTGCCGCCCTTCTTCTCACCTCCCGTCTGGTTCCCGACGCCATGGAATGGGCAAAGACTCTTTCCGGCAATCCCGACGCTCTGAAGCTGGTGGAAAAGGAAAAGAGCCGCTTCGTAGGTCCTGAAATTATGGGAAAGACTCTGGGTGTCATCGGTCTGGGCGCCATCGGCGGCGGCGTTGCCAACGCGGCTTTGGCTCTGGGCATGCGCGTATTGGGCTACGACCCTTACGCTTCCGTTGACGCCGCTTGGGTGCTGGATCCCGCCGTTGAAAAGGTTGACGATCTGGACCGCATCTTCAAGGAGTCCGACTATATTACCGTACACGTACCCTCCCTGCCCTCTACCAAGGGAATTCTGGGCGGTGCGAACATTGCAAAAATGCGTGACGGCGTTCGCCTTCTGAACCTTGCCCGCGCAGATCTGGGCGTAGACGCAGACATTCTGGCAGGCATTGAAAGCGGAAAGATCGCCGCTTATTATACCGATTTCCCCACCGGCGCTCTGGCAGGTCAAAAGGGCGTGGTGGCTACTCCCCACCTGGGTGCATCCACTCCCGAGGCGGAGGACAATTGCGCCGTAATGGCGTGTGACCAGCTTGCCGATTACCTGGTAAACGGCAACATCAAAAACAGCGTGAATATGCCCGCAGTCAAACTGGGCAGATCCATGCAGAACCGTGTCGGCATCATTATGAAGGAAGGGGTCGACGTAGAAGCTCTGGTTGCAGGGGGCAATATTGCCCGCGGCACCCGTGGCGGCTACACCTACCTCCTTGCTGAGCGTGATGCGGCGTTCGAGATCGAAAAGATCCAATCCGTAGGAGGCGTGATCCGCGTTACCTCCTACTGAAATAAGGAGGCCCTATGGCATTGAACCGCAGAAAAGAAAGAGAGATCGTTTACCAGATGCTCTTCGCATCCCAGTTTTATCCCGAGGAGGAGACTTCCTCCGTGTTCGAGATCATGATCGGGCAAATGGAGGAGGAAGCCGGGGAAAGCGAGTACATCAAGAGAACCTTCTTCGGCGCGAGAGCCTATGCTGACAAAGCAATGGAGAAGATCGAGGGTGCCGCCCGTAACTGGAAGGTTGACCGCCTTTCCAAGGGAACCCTTTCCGTGCTTCAGCTTGCTCTGTACGAAATGGAATGTGCCGAAGACGTACCGGTAAAGATCGCCATCAATGAAGCGGTAGAGCTGACCAAGCGTTTTTGTGAAGACGGGGCAAAGAAATTTGTCAACGGAATCCTCGGCTCTTTGGCAGACTGATATGAGTATCGGTATTTATTTCGGAATCGATACCAGCAATTATACGACTTCGGCGGCAGCGGTAACAGTTGCCGGCGAAGTTTTTTGCGCAAAGCGGCTTCTGTCCGTTCCCCGGGGCTCCAGGGGGATGCGGCAGAGTGACGCTTTGTTTTGTCATACCCGGGATCTTTCGGAGATCGTGGAGGAGGTCCTGGGTCAGGTGCGGGAAAAATACGGCTCCTTCACCCTTTTGGGGGTAGGAGTCAGCGATCAGCCCCGTCCCGTGGAGGGCTCCTATATGCCCTGCTTTCTGGCGGGCGTGAACGCGGCAAAGACCGCCGCCGCCCTGGCAGGGGTACCCCTGCGGCTGTTTTCCCATCAGGAGGGTCATATCGAGGCGGCGCGCTTCGGTGCGGCGGAAAACGGTAAAAGCTTTGAAGACAAGGAGTTTTACGCCTTTCACCTTTCCGGCGGCACCACGGAATTTCTCAGAATCCGCCGGCAAGGAGACGGCTACTCCGCCCAGATCCTGGCGGAAGCCCTGGATCTGACCTGCGGTCAGCTCATCGACCGTTGCGGGGTGAAATTGGGGCTTGGCTTCCCTGCGGGAAGGGAGCTGGAAAAGCTGGCGGAGAAGAGTGACAAGCACTACAAGATCGCCATTCCCAAAAAAGAGGGAGGCATCAACCTCTCCGGCTTTGAAAACAAATTCGACGGGATGCTCTCCCGGGGAGAAGCCCCCGAGGACCTTGCCCGCTTCGTCTTTGACGTGGTGGAGGCGGCGATCCGTGCCCTGCTGGAATTCGGCACGGAGAAGGGCGCAGTGCTTTTTTCGGGCGGCGTTACAAGCTCCCATCTGCTGAAGGAAGCACTTGCCGGGGAAAATCACTATTTTGCACCCCCCGCCTATACCGCCGATAATGCCATCGGCACAGCACTGCTTTGCAGGAAAGGAGACGACCGTGGATAACCGACAAGCCATTACCGTCACCCAATTAAACGAATATATCAAATCCAAGCTGGAGGGCGACCCGCAGCTGAGCCGCATTCTGGTCAAGGGTGAGATCTCCAACTTTATCAACCACTACAAGACCGGTCACTTTTACCTGTCCCTGAAGGACGAGGGCGGGGTGATCCGCGCAGTGATGTTCCGTATGAACGCCTCAAAGCTCCGCTTCGTTCCCGAAAACGGAATGAAGGTGATCTGCGAGGGCAGAGTTTCCTCTTACGTCAAGGACGGCTCGGTTCAGCTTTATATTTCCGATATGGAGCCGGACGGGGTTGGCGCGCTCTACATCGCCTTTGAGCAATTGAAGAAAAAGCTGGAGGCGGAGGGTCTTTTCGACCCCCGATACAAAAAGCCTCTTCCCAAATATCCCCGCCGCATCGGTATCATTACCGCCGCAACGGGTGCCGCCATCCGGGATATGATCAACGTATCAGGAAGACGCTTCCCCCTGGCGGAGCTGGTGCTGTACCCCTCCCTGGTGCAGGGAGACGGCGCGCCTGCCCAGCTGATCCGCGGACTGGAGGTATTCAACAGCACCTGCCCCGTGGACGTGATCATCCTCGGTCGGGGCGGCGGCAGTCTGGAGGACCTTTGGGCGTTTAACGACGAGGCTCTTGCCCGCGCCATTTTCGCCTCCCGCGTTCCCGTGATTTCCGCAGTCGGTCACGAAACGGACTTTTCCATTTCCGACTTCGTGGCAGACCTGCGCGCCCCCACTCCCTCCGCGGCGGCGGAATTGGCAATGCCCGAGGCGGGAGAGGTGAAGCGGAAATTACACAACGTCATCGACCGAATGAGTCTGGTGACGGAAAACCGCATTAAAAATCTCCGCAGAAGCCTGGATGCCCTGGCATCCTGCCCCCAGATGCAAAGCCAGATGCGCCTCATCGACGATCGGCGTATGGCGGTGCTGAATCTGGATAGGGAAATGGAAAATCTGATGAAGAGCCTGATGGAGCGAAAAAAGAGCAGACTGCTTCAGGACGCGGCAAGTCTGGACGCCCTGAGTCCCCTGGCAGTCATGAGCCGCGGCTACAGCGCCCTGTTCGACGAAAAGGGCGGAAGTATTTATAAAAACGAGCAGATCAAGGCAGGAGACCGCGTTCGCGTTCGCCTGTCCGACGGTACGGCAAAAGCCGAAATTCTGGAGGTAGAATCATGGAAGAAATGAAAAATCAGAGCTTTGAAGAAATGCTGAAGCGACTGGAGGAGATCGTCCGCGCTCTGGACAACGTGGAAACTCCCCTGGATACCTCTCTCGCCCTCTTTGAGGAAGGGGCAAAGCTGGTGCGCCTTTGCACCGATAAGCTGGATGCGGCACAGCAGAAGGTGACCCAGCTCACCACCGGAAGTGACGGCACTCCCACCGAGGGCCCCTTCCAGGGCGGCACCAGATGAAAGCCCCCTATACTCCCGAGGGAGTACGCGCCCTGAGTACGGCGGGCGCACAAAAATACTGCGAATTCCTTCGCTCGTTTTTGGTCAAATACGTGACGGAAAACGGCGGGCATCTGGCATCCAATCTGGGCATCGTGGAAATTTCCACCGCCCTGGTGCGGGTGATGGATCTCCCCCGTGACAAGGTGATTTACGATACGGGTCACCAGTGCTACGTCCACAAGATCCTTACGGGCAGAGGAGAAGCCTTCTCCACCCTGCGGCAAAAGGATGGCATTTCCGGCTTCCCCCGCAGAGAGGAATCGGAGTACGATGCCTTCGGAACGGGACACAGCGGCACGGGACTTTCCGCCGCCCTGGGCTTTGCCAAAGCGGCGCGCCTGCGGGGAGAGGACAGCTTTGCCGTTGCCGTCATCGGAGACGGCTCCTTTTCCGGCGGAATGGTATTTGAAGCACTGAACAACATCTCCCCCCGTGATCGGATCATCATCATCCTCAACGACAACGGTATGAGCATCGGTAAAAGCAAGGGACGGCTCCGCACCAGCCTGAATCGTCTCCGCACCCCCCGCTATTACCGCTTCAAGGAGGAATTGGGAGAAATTCTGGATTCCCTTCCCCTGGTGGGCGATTCTCTGGAGGAGCTTGCCAAGCGGGTCAAGCGGGTGGTCAAGCGCCAGACCCTTCCTATGGGAAACCTTTTTGAGGAAATGGGTCTGCACTACTTCGGCCCCGCCAACGGCAACGACCTGCAGCAGGTAGAGGCCCTTCTGCGGGAAGCAAAGAAGCGAAGCGGCCCCTCCATCATTCATCTGGTCACCAAAAAGGGCAAGGGCTACGCCCCTGCCGAGGAGGATCCCTCCCGCTTCCACGGACTCAGTCCCAAAAACGAAGAAAAAAGCGCAGGAAAAAGCTTTTCCCGCATCTTCGGCGATACCGTGGCAGACCTTGGGGAAAAGGACGAGCGCATCGTCTGCATCACCAGCGCCATGGAAAGCGGCGTCGGACTGGAGACCTTCGGTGAAAAATTCCCTCAGCGGCTCTTTGATACGGGCATTGCCGAGGAACACGCCATGACCTTTGCCGCAGGACTTGCGGCGGCAGGGATGCGCCCCTGCTTTGCGGTCTACTCCACCTTTTTCCAGCGGTCGGTGGATCAATTTCTCCACGACGCGGCTTTGCAGAAGCTTCCCGTTACGGTCTGTCTGGATCGGGCGGGGATCACGGGAGAGGACGGCGCCACCCATCACGGGCTTTACGACCTGCCCTTTCTCCTTCCCGTTCCGGGGATCAGGATCTACGCCCCCGCTTCGGAATCCGAGCTGAGGCGCGCCCTGGAAAAGAGCTTTGCCGAGGAATGTACCCCCTCGGTGATCCGCTATCCCAAAGGCACTCCCGACCCCTTGATCGCCGAAAATTTCCCTCTCACCGAGGAAATTGAGCAAAAAGACTATGAAAACGGCGAAAAAGATGGTATGATAGTGGTGTGCTTCGGTCGTATGACCTCCGCCTGTCTGGAAGGAGCAAGGCGCTACGCGGAGCAGGGAAAAAGCGTTTCCGTCATTCGCTTTTCCGTTCTGAAGGGCTTTGACGAAGAAAAGCTCCCTCAATTTTTCCGCCACGCCAAGAAGATCCTCTTCGTAGAGGAAGGAATGGAAATCGGCGGTTTTTCCCACTATCTCATCTCCCTGCTGGAAAAGCAGGGGCTTCTGGAAGGCGTGCGCCATCGCACCCTGGCATTGAATGAAACGTTTATTCCCCACGGCAAGGCACGGGAATTGCTTTCCGATCACCGCCTGACAGCCCGAGGAATTGAAAAGGAACTGTATGAGCTGGAACAGACTGGATCAATATCTTTATCATAACGGACTTTGCAACAGCCGCACCCTGGCGGCGAAGCTGGTTCGGGAGGGGTACGTATCCGTAGACGGCAAGGAATGCAGAAAGCCTGCGGAAAAGATCTTCACCGACAGTCAGGTGGAGATCCACGAGAATCCCTTGGATCGCTACGTATCCCGCGGAGGACTGAAGCTGGAAAAGGCGCTGGCGGAATTCGGCGTGGAGCTTCGGGGAAAGCTTTGTATCGACATCGGCGCCTCCACCGGCGGCTTTACCGATTGCCTTTTGCAGCACGGTGCCAGAAGAGTCTACGCCATAGACTCGGGTACGGATCAGCTCCATCCCTCTCTCCGTGAAAACGGTAGCGTAGTTTCGATGGAAAATACCAACGCCCGCTTTCTGGACGAGAGTATGGTTCCCGTCTCAAATGTTGTCACCATGGACGTATCCTTCATTTCCCAGAGTCTTTTGTACCCTGCGGTCTCCAAGGTGCTGGCGGAGGACGGCGTATTCATTTCTCTCATTAAGCCTCAGTTTGAGGTGGGCAGAGAGAATCTGGATCGCGGCATCGTCAAAAACGATAAGAAACGGGCAGAGTGCATCGAAAAGCTTCGGGAAGAAGCGAAAAAGCACGGTCTTGCGATGAAAAACGTCATCCCCTCTCCCATTGCGGGCGGGGACGGCAATCTGGAATATCTGGCACTTTTTCAAAAAGAATCCTGAGAAAGGAGGGGGCGTATGAAGATCATCAGCCTCTACCCAAACCCCAGTCGGGACCCCACCCTTGCCCGCACGGCAAAGGTCATTGAGAAGCTTTCCGCTTTTGCGTGTGAGCTTCGTCTGGAGCAGAGCTTTGCCGATATGCCCTCCTTGACCCCTTATCTGAAAAAGCTCCGCTTCGTTTCCCACGAGGAGCTGTTTTCCGCCGATCTTCTCATCACCCTGGGGGGAGACGGCACCATTTTATCCGTGGCGGAGGAAGCCGCCAAGGCGGAGATCCCCATTTTCGGCATCAATTTCGGCAACGTAGGCTTTATGACCTCCCTGGAGGAAAAGGATCTGGCAAAGCTTCCCCTTCTTCTGGAAAAGGAGCTTCCCGTTTCCTCCCGTATGATGCTGGAATGCACCGTAGGCGATCAGACCTTCTACGCGCTAAATGAATTCGTCATTGCCCCCGAGCGGGGATTTCACATCGTGGAGCTGGATCTGTTCACGGGCAAAAAGAAGCTGTGCCATTTCCGCGCAGACGGTGTGATCTTCAATACGCCCACGGGCTCTACGGGCTACAGCTTTTCCGCAGGCGGCGCGGTACAGGATGCCAATTTTGATTCCATCGGAGTCAAAGCGGTATCCTCGTATCTGCTCATCAACGCCCACCACATGATCTTTTCCCCCGATACGGTATTCACCGTCAAGGGAGCCGCAGGCGAGGGCGGCACGATCACCGTCTGTGCAGACGGAAAGACGGAAAAGGCGATCACGCCCACGGACACGGTGAAGATCCGCAGGGCAAAGCATCGCCTGAAGCTGATCTTCCCCAAGCCCCAAAGCAATCTGGAAGTATTTTTCCGTAAATTTTAAAGGTGTTTTATGAAAAACGAACGTCAACTGAAAATTCTGGAGCTGGTGGGAGCAGGAGAGATCCACACCCAGGAGGAGCTTTCCGCCGCCCTGAAGGCAAGCGGCTTTACCGCTACCCAGGCAACCATCAGCCGCGACATCAAGGAGCTTCATCTGCAAAAGGTCCCCGGTAAGACCGGCGGGACCCACTACGCCGTGACCCAGGACAGAGCGCGGGGAGAGAATCAGACCCGTGACAAGTACCGCTCCGTTCTCCATCAGGTACTGACAAGCGCCGTCCCCGCGGGGAATATCGGCGTGGTCAAGACCCTCTCGGGCACCGCAAACGCGGCAGCGGCGGCGCTGGAGGCGATCCGCATTGAAAACATCATCGGCACCCTGGCAGGGGACGACACCCTTCTGGTGCTGTTTGCCAACGAGCAGTTGGCACGGGAATTCTGCCGCGATATGAACGTTTTATACATCAAAGATTAAGAGGTATTTATGCTGACCAGCCTGTTTGTTTCCGATCTTGCACTGATCCGACGCCTTTCGGTGGATTTCCATCGGGGCTTTTCCGTGCTGACCGGTGAAACGGGCGCAGGTAAATCCCTGATTCTGGATTCTCTGGGTCTGTTCCTGTCCTCCAAGGGGGGAAAGGAATTGGTGCGCCACGGAGAAGAAAAGCTGGAGGTCTCCCTGTTTTTCACCGACCTGACCGAGGAGCAGATCGCATCTCTGTCTGAACTGGTGGATCCCGAGGAGGCGCGGGAGGGCGTGACCCTCACCCGCATCGTATACGCCACGGGAAAGAATCTGTCCAAGCTTTGCGGCAGGACCCTTCCCTTCAGCCGCCTTTCCGCCCTTGCCTCGGAGCTGCTTGCCATTCACGGGCAAAACAGTGCCGTGGGACTTCTGGACGAAAAAAATCACAGAAGGTATCTGGACGACGCGCTGGATCAAGAGGGTCAAAATGCCCTTAAAGCGTACAAAGCTGCCTTTGCTGAGCATCAGACGGCGAAAAAAGCCTTGGAAAAGCTTCGCGAGGACGTTTTGGACGGCAAGGAAAAGCTTGCCCTTTACGAATATCAGATGCAGGAGATCGCCCGCGTAAAGCCTAAGCGGGGCGAGGAGGATAAGCTGGAGGAAAAGCTTCGTCACCTGCAGAATTTTGAAAAGGAATACGGTGCCGTTGCCACTGCCCATCGCGCCCTTTCCGGCGGGGAAAAGGGAAAGGGAGCCGTCTTTCTCCTGTCTGCCGCCGCGCGGAAGCTGGAGGAATTGGGAGAAGGGAATCACGCCGAGACCGCGGGAAAGCTGTACGAATTGGCGGAAAGCGCCAAGGAATTGGAAAACAGCCTCTCCGCCGCCCTTTCCGATTACGGCGAGGAGGACCCGGGGGATCTGATGGACCGCATTCAGAAGCGGATGGACGCCCTCTACCGCTTGAAGCAGAAATTCGGCAAGTCCGTTGACGAGATCCTGGACTATTACGAAGAGATAAAAGAGAAAAAGGACTTGACTCTGCGGGGAAAAGATGATATAAAAAAGAGTGAGCTTGCTTTGGCAAGCCTTTCCCGCAAGCTGGAGGCTGCCGCCTCCGCTTTGACCCTTGCCCGCAAAAAAACGGCTGAGGCTCTGGAAGGGGAGATCCACGGCACCCTTGCCTTTTTGGATATGCCCAAAATGCGCTTCTCCGTGCTTTTCACCCCCGAGGACGGCTTTTCACCCGAGGGCGGCGAACGGGTTTCCTTCGGCATTGCCGCCAACACCGGTGAAGGCACGGGGCCCCTGGCACAGGTGGCATCCGGCGGTGAAATGAGCCGTATTATGCTGGCTCTTTCCTTAAAGCTTCTCAAGGAGAAAGATGCGCCCACTATGATCTTTGACGAGATCGACACGGGCATTTCCGGTGCGACTGCACAGAAGATCGGCATTTGTCTGCGCTGTCTTGCACGGGATCGGCAGATCTTCTGCGTGACCCATTCCGCTCAGGTCTCCACCCTGGCAGACCACCACTTCCTGGTAGAAAAAACGGAAGCGGAGGGCAGAACGCAAACGGGTCTTACGCCCCTGGACGGGGAAGGCAGTCTGAAGGAAAACGCAAGGCTTCTGGGAGGCAGAGAGCTTTCCGAGGAAGCAAGAAGCGCCGCAGATAAGCTCCGTCGGGAGGGTCTTGCGGAATTTGAAAAATTAAAAGATACATTAAGATAAAGAAAGGCTTTACCATGGGAATTTACGAAGAACTTCAAGCGCGCGGACTCATCGCGCAGGTAACGGATGAAAAAGAGATCCGAGAATTGATCAACAACGGCGGCGCCCGCTTCTATATCGGCTTTGACCCCACGGCAGATTCTCTCCACTGCGGTCACTTTATGGCGCTGTGCCTGATGAAGCGTTTGCAGATGGCGGGCAACAAGCCCGTAGTTTTGGTGGGCGGCGGTACCGGCTACATCGGGGACCCCTCCGGCAGAACCGATATGCGTTCCATGATGACTCCCGAGACCATTCAGCACAACTGCGATTGCTTCAAGCGCCAGATGGAGCGCTTCATCGACTTTGGTGAGGACAAGGCGATCCTGGTAAACAATGCAGACTGGCTTCTGGATCTGAAGTACGTGGATCTTCTCCGCGAGGTCGGCGCCTGCTTCTCCGTCAACAATATGCTTCGCGCCGAGTGCTACAAGCAAAGAATGGAGAAGGGTCTGTCCTTCCTGGAATTCAACTATATGATCATGCAGTCCTACGACTTCTATCACCTGTCCGAGAAATACGGCTGTAATATGCAGTTCGGCGGCGACGACCAGTGGTCCAATATGCTGGGCGGTACGGAATTGATCCGCAAAAAGACCGGCAAGGACGCATACGCTATGACCATTACCCTGCTCCTCAACTCCGAGGGCAAGAAAATGGGTAAGACCCAGAGCGGTGCCGTTTGGCTGGACCCCGAAAAGACCAGCCCCTTCGACTTCTACCAGTATTGGAGAAACGTGGGCGATGCCGACGTGCTTAAGTGCATCCGTATGCTCACCTTCCTGCCTCTGGAGGAGATCGACAAGATGGACGCCTGGGAAGGCAGTCAGCTGAACCGTGCAAAGGAGATCCTGGCATACGAATTGACCACCCTGGTTCACGGCAAGGAGGAGGCTGACAAGGCGCAGGAAGCGGCTCGCGCCCTCTTCGGCGGCGGCGGTAACAACGCCAATATGCCCACCCACACCCTGACCGACGCAGATTTCACCGACGGCGCCATCAATATTATGGACCTTCTGGTGAAGACCGGGCTTTGCCCCTCCCGCGGCGAAGCGCGCAGACTCATTCAGCAGGGCGGCGTAACCGCAAAGGATGAGAAGGTCACCGACATCGGCACCACCTTCCCCGCCTCCGACTTCGACGCGGAATTCATCCTGCGCAAGGGCAAAAAGGTCTTTATCAAAATTACCAAATAAAAGCAAAAAGAGAACGGATCCTCCGTTCTCTTTCACGTTATAGAAACACATCACAAAAATTTTCGCAAGACAAATTCAAGCATTTGACATTTTCCGCCAAGATCGGTATAATGATGAGAAAGAAAGAAGGTGAAAGAATATGGCGGCGCAATTACAGAATCTTCAAACGAATCAGATCACGCTGATCGACAAGCCCTTTTTTACCATCGGGACCGCGCAGAATTTCGTAGACCTGATGCTCTCCTCCCCTGCGGTCAGCCGCGCTCACTGTAGGATCACTTGCAAGGAAGATCGCTATTACCTGTCCGATCTGAATTCCACCAACGGCACCTTCTTAAACGGAACTCCCATCCCCCCAAACACAGAGCATCCCTTGCAATTCAAGGATGAGATCACCGTCGGCAATCAAAAACTTTCTTTTCAAAAAGCGTGCGGTGACGTAACGCAAAAGTACGATATTTTCATTTCCTTCCGCAATACGGAGGAAAACGGATTCCCCGGACGGGACGTGAAAATGGCAGAGTCCTTGTACCACGCCCTTCGCGCCAAGGGGTACAATCCCTTTTTCAGTAAATACTCCGTGGATGCAAGCGGCAGATCCAATTATATGACCATCATCGCCACCGCCCTCGAGCAGGCGAAGGTCTTTATTGCCGTGGGAACCAATCGCGCAAACATCACCTCCGACTGGGTTTCATACGAAATTGAAATGTTCAGCAATCTGTGGCTGAGAGAGGGAAGAAAGACCCGCACCATCGTCACCTACCGCTCCAAGGATTTTCCCGTAAACGACCTGCCTGCCAATCTGGCTCCCCTCCAGTCCTACGACAATGAGGAAGCGCTGATCCGTTTCGTGGGAGGTATCTTGAGCGGAGCCACCTCCTTCCGTCAGAAGGGTGACGATACCACTTATCTCTATAAGCATAAATCCGGCGGTAATGAAACCACCATCCTCTCAGGGGGAGAAAAGGAATCGTCCCCTTCTCCCGTATCTGACGGCACGCGTTTACAGATTGACTCCGTTTTGGATGGAAAATACCGCATTTTGAAAAAAATCGGGCAAGGCGGCTTTTCCACCGTCTTTCTGGCGGAAAACCTTACCACGAATAAGCACTGGGCAATCAAGGAAATCCTGAAGGAAAAAACCAAAAATTTCAATATCGTCTGGGAGTCCTTCCTGTCCGAAATTTCCATTGTCCGAAGCCTCAATCACCCTGCCATCCCCGTCTTCATCGACATAATCAAAAAGCCGGAGACCATTCTTCTGATTATGGAATACGTGGAAGGAAAAAGTCTGCAGCAGTTTTTGGATGAGGGGATGGTTCTTGCCGAACATCAGACCCTGGACATCGCAAAGCAGATTTGTCACGTTCTCGATTACCTGCATTCCCGTCCCGCTCCCATCATCCACCGAGATATAAAGCCTGCCAATATTATGCTTCAGCCCGGCGGAAGCATCAAGATCCTTGATTTCGGCACCGCCCGCGAATACAAGAAAAGCGCCGCCGCCGATACCACCTGTCTGGGAACGCGAGGCTACGCCGCACCGGAGCAATACGGCGGTATGGGTCAGACGGATGCCAGAACGGACCTCTACAGTCTGGGCGTTACCCTCTACCATCTGGTTACGGGGAAAAACCCCGCCGAGCCTCCCTACGAGATCCTGCCTATTCGGGAAGTGGATCCCTCCCTTTCCACGGGACTTGAGTATATCATCAAAAAATGTACCCAAAAGGATCCCGAGGCACGTTATCAATCAGCAGAGGAGCTTCTGAAGGATCTGGAAAACGTCGATCACCTGGTGAAAAAGCCCTTCTTCAAGGTCCGCACACCGAAAAAAACAAAAAAAAGCAAGGACTCCTTCCCCGTACCCGGGAAGATCCCTGCTGTCCCGCCGAAAAGCGGATTTGCCGTACCCGGTCAAGGTCCTGCCGTCCCACCGAAGAGCGGTTTCGCCGTACCCGGTCAAGGTCCCGTCGTTCCGATGAAACCACAGAAGCCGGCGGCAAACGTAGACCCGCGTCTGGCAGATGCTATGGCAAAGCTGATCTCTCTGGACCCCACCTCCAAGGAGATCGTGCTTCAGCTCATTGATAAGCTATCCAAATCATAAAAGAAAGATCCCCACGGAAATCCTTTCTGCGGGGATCCTTTTTTTCGTTTTTTTCGAGTGAAGTTTTTTGGAGTGCAGAACCTTTTTTTCAAAAAAAGGTTTTGCGGATCCTATTTCTTTTTCTTCCTTACCGCGACGATCACCACGGCAATGGCGGCAACTGCCGAGGCACCTGCGATCACAGCGATCACCGCTCCGATGCCGCTCTGTCCCTGAAGCTGAGGCTCGGTGGAGGCGGTGGGAACGGGATCCTTTTGTGCGTCGGCTACGGTCTCCATCGCCTTTTTATCCGCAACGGGATTTTCCTTGTAAAGGGTCAGGGGATAATCCGCATCCACCATTTCCTTATCCAAAATGGTAGAGTAATAATCGAAGGTCACCTTTCCGCCGTTTTCGGAAAAGTTCATATACAAAACCATTCCCGTGGGCTGAACGCCGGTTACGGAGCCGTAGGCATCACGGTAATCGTAATTCTGCGGATCCACCAGGATCTGGCGCACCACGTTTCCGTGGATCCCGCGCCGCATCGTGGAATAAACGGGGCGAAGGGTTCCCACGTGTCCGCACACCACCGCCAGCACGTTTTCGTGCTTTTTCAAAGCAAATTCCCACAGCTGCTCCGCCGCAAGTCCGTTGGGCAGATGGGTATCTCCTTCGGTGGTGGAAAACAGATTTCCCTCCGAGCCGATATAGGCGTGGGTGGCTACGATGGCAAGATGATCGGGGTATTTTGCCAGGGTCTCATCCACCCAGTTAATAACGTTCATGGTCAGGTGGTGATCCACGGTCACAAACAGATATTTGGTCCCGCAGATCTCCATAGTCTTATAAGAATTCACGATGGATTTTTCGTGGTAACCCGTCTTGGCGCTCCAGTATACGTAATTTTCGGGATTGCGGGGTTCCTCTCCCCCCGAATGCTTAGCGGCGGAATCACTGAAAAAGCCGCCGCAGTCCTTGAACTGATCGGTGTAGGCGGGGATATTGAAATAATCGTCCATCATATAGTCGTCGTGGTTGCCGCGAACGAGCGAATAAGAAATGCCCGCCTCGCTCATTTGCAGGATCGCCTTCTGAGCATTTTCCCATTCCAAGGTCATAGGCTGTTGAAAAATGGCGTAACCCAGATTCCTGTCGTTGCGGTAGCTCATATCCGTAATATCGCCCAAAACGAATACGTGCTTCAGCTTCCGCTCCTTGGCGGTATCGGCAATGACACCGTACAGCTGCTCCATAGCCTTCGTTCCGTCCTGAATGTCACAGCGGCTCAGGCACTGGGTATCCCCCACCAGAGCGATGGAATAGGCGTGATCCGTGGAAAAGTCAGGCTCCATCCAAAGCTCCGGCTCCATCGGCTCGCCGTAGACATACTCCGCCGCCGATACGGGCAAAAGCCCTGCCATCAGGCAAAGAGCCAACAAAACTGAAGCGATCTTACGCATAAAAATCTCCTTGTATTTTCCGTTTTTCGTTCTTTCTTTGAAAAGAAAGAACCAAAGAAACTTCCCTTAATAAGTTTTTCAGGTCAAGGAGCTTTTTTCAAAAAGCTCCTTGTGGGGTGCGGGGCAAAGCCCTGCATCCTATTTCTTCTTTTTCTTCCTTACCACGACGATCACCACGGCAACGGCGGCAACTGCCGGGGCACCTGCGATCACGGCGATCACCGCTCCGATGCCGCTCTGTCCCTGAAGCTGAGGCTCGGTAGAAGCGGAAGGAACGGGATCGGGCTTCTTTTCCTCCTCCACCTTGGCATCTACCTCCTGTTCCTCGAGGAACAAGGGCTTCTCCTTGTAAAGGGTCATGGGATAATTTTCGTGGGCATACTCCTTATTCATCAGGGTGGAGTAATGGTCGAAGGTCACCTTTCCTCCGTCCTCGGAGAAGTTCATATACACAACCGCGCCCGTATCCTGAACACCACCGCCCGACTCACGGTTCAGATCGTAATTCTGGGGATTGATCAGGATCTCGCGCACCGTGTTTCCGTTGACTCCCTTGCGGGCAGACACCACGGGCTTGATGGATCCCACGTGGCCGCAGACCACCATCAGAAGATTTTCGTGGAGCTTGAGACAAGACTCCCAAAGCTGAGGAGCGGCAACGCCGTGATCGTACATGGTGCCGTCGTTGTAGGTCAGATGCTTGCCAAGCTTATTGATATAGGCGTGGGTGGTGACGATCGCCATGTGATCGGAGTATTCCTCCAGGATCCCGTTCAGCCATTTCACCACCTTCATCGTGGGATTAAAGTCCACGGTAATAAAAATGTACTTGTTTCCGCAGATCTCCGCCGTCTTGTAGGAATTGACGATGGACTCCTTGTGGTAGCCGGTGGTCGCACTCCAATAAACGTAATTATCGGGATTCTTCGGCTCGCGCGCCTTGGTATACTTGGCCTCGGAATCGCTGAAAAATCCGCCGCAGTCCTTGAACTGATCGGTGTAGGCATGGACGTTAAAGTAATCGTCCATCATATAGTCGTCGTGATTGCCGCGGCAAAGAGAGTAGGAAATGCCCGCGTCACTCAACTGCAAAATGGACTTTTGGGCGTTCTCCCATTCCGAAGTAATGGGGGGGGAGTTGTGCGCGAAGGCAAGATTGGAGTCGTTGCGGTAGCCTGCGTGGGTAATGTCACCCAAAACGAATACGTGCTTCAGCTTCCGCTCCTCGGCGGTGTCGGCAATGACCCCGAACAGCTGCTCCATTTTCTTTTCCCCGAAATTGACGTCGCTGTTGTTGATAAACTGAGGATCGCCCACGAAGGCAATGGAATAGGCGTGGTCCGTGGAAAACTCCGGATCCTTCCACTTATCCTGCTCGATGGGCTCGGCAAAGGTATACTCCGCCGCCGATACGGGCAAAAGCCCTGCCATCAAACAAAATGCCAACAAAATTGAGGCGATCTTACGCATAAAAAACTCCTTGTATTTTCCGTTTTTCGTTCTTTCTTTGAAAAGAAAGAACCAAAGAAACTTCCCTTAATAAGTTTTTGAGGTCAAGGAGCTTTTTTCAAAAAGATCCTTGTGGGGTGCGGGGCAAAGCCCTGCATCAATCCTCCAGCCTCTTCCCGAGGTCGATCAGCCGCGCCTTTTCCCTTTTGGAAAAGAGGAAAAGCGGCAAGGCGCACAGAAGGGCGGGCAAGAGAAACAAAAGGGCAAGCACGGGGGAGGAAGCCACCAGCAAAATCCCCGCCAAAAGCATCCAGGCGCACCAAAGGCACCAAAGGATCGCCACGGGAACGCACCGCCCGAAGCGAAGCTGCAGAACGTCCCTTCCCTCTTCCCGGGAAAAGGTCCCCCAGAGGGTCAGAGCGAAGAGAGAAAAGATCCCTCTCCGCCGTCGATACAGCAAAAATCCACCGCGGATCCTCCGCCCTGCGTATTCCCCTTTTCCAAATCCGAAACGGGTGAAAAAGCGGCTCTCCTCCACCGTTCTGCAAAAGGCGCGGAGGAAGCGGTCCTTATTTTTAATATTCAGCTTATCCAAAATACTTCTCCGAGGAAACGCGGTACTGCACCGCCTCCAAAATATGATTTTCACCAATCAGCTCCGCGCCCTCCAGATCCGCAATGGTACGGGCAAGGCGGAGAATGCGGTCGTAGCCGCGGGCGGAAAGCTGAAGCGCCTGAAAGCTTTCCTTCATACAAGCCTTCGCTCCCTCGTCCATCACGCACATTTTTTTGGTCAGAGCGCCGGAAAGGGCGCCGTTACAGGTCACTCCGTATTCCTCATACCGCTCTCTTGCACTTTTTCTGGCGCGGTTTACCCGCTCCCGAACCGAAGCGGAGGACTCTGCGGGAGTCTTGTTTTCCAATTCCTCAAAGGACAGAGCGGGTACCTCCACCCGCATATCAATACGGTCCAGCAAAGGTCCCGAGATCTTTCCCAGATAACGCTCCACCGCCGCCTTGGAACAGCTGCAGCGATGGGTGGGATCTCCGTAATACCCGCAGGGACAGGGATTCATGGCGCACACCAGCATAAAATCCGAGGGGAAGGTCATCTTCCACGCGGCGCGGGTGATGGTCACCTGCCGATCCTCCAGGGGCTGACGGAGAATTTCCAGATTCCGCTTGTCGAATTCCGGCAACTCGTCCAGAAACAAAACGCCGTTGTGGGCAAGGCTGATCTCACCCGGACAGGGATTCTGACCGCCCCCAACCAAGCCCGCAAAGCTCATGGTATGGTGAGGCGCACGGAAGGGTCGCTCCCGAATCAGGGACTGACCTTGGGGAAGCGTCCCGCTGACGGAATGAACGGCGGTGGTACAGAGCATTTCCTCAAAGCTCATTTCCGGCAAAATGCCGGGAATTGCCTTGGAAAGCAAGCTTTTTCCGCTGCCGGGCGGTCCCACGAGAAGCAGGTTATGATTTCCCGCCGCCGCAATTTCAAGGGCGCGCTTGGCAAGCGCCTGACCCCGAATATCCGCAAAATCCACGGCGCATTCCCGCGCCTTCAACGCCTCGTCCCGATCAAAAACGGCAGGAGTCAGAAGAGCCTTGCCCAAAAGGTGATCCAGAATTTGGCTGACGTGATCCGCGCCGAATACGGTCAAGCCCTCCACCACGGAGCATTCCCTTTCATTTTCCTTGGGAAGGAACAGACGTTTTGCCCCCGCATCCCTTGCGGCAAGTGCCTTAGGCAAAGCGCCCGCGCCGCCGCGGAGGGATCCGTCCAGTCCAAGCTCCCCGAAAAAGAAGCTGTCCCCCAGCTCCATTCCCCCCAGAGCGGTCATGGACAAAAGTGCCATCAGAATGGGAAGATCGAATCCGCTCCCCTGCTTTTTCCGATCCGCAGGAGCAAGATTGACCGTAACCTTGCCCGACGGCACGGGGAGCTTTAACGCGAGAAGGGTTGCGGTAATACGGCTCTGGCTCTCCTTCACCGCAAGATCCGGAAGACCGATGATCTCCATTTCAAAAGTGCCTTTTCCCTGAAAGGCCTCCACCGCCACCTCGAAGCCGTCCAAGCCCCAAAGCGCGCAGGTTCCGATCTTTACGATCATCCTTCTCCCCCCTTTCTCTGCATTCTTTCTCCAATTGTACCACTGAATTAGAAAAAATGCAAAAAAAATGAGAATTTTCCTGATTTTTATTCTGAATTTTTTAAAAAAACTCGTTTTTTTACCTTTACATTATATATTTTTAGTGATATAATCTCATACGGAAAATTAATTCTATACAAAAGAAAGGAATAAACAATCATGGTTACAAGAAAGAAAATGTCCATGGATGGTAATACCGCTGCGGCGCACGTATCTTACGCGTTTACCGAAGTGGCAGCCATCTACCCCATTACCCCCTCCAGTGTAATGGCAGAACTGACAGACTCCTGGTCTGCTACCGGACTCCGGAATATGTTCGGCGAAACCGTAAAGGTTACGGAAATGCAGTCCGAGGCAGGTGCTGCAGGTACCGTTCACGGCTCTCTTGCCGCAGGTGCTCTCACCACCACCTTTACCGCTTCTCAGGGTCTGCTCCTTATGATCCCCAATATGTACAAGATCGCCGGCGAGCTTCTCCCCGGTGTTATCCACTGCTCTGCGCGCTGCGTAGCTTCTCACGCGCTGAACATTTTCGGTGATCACAGTGACATTTACGCTTGCCGTCAGACCGGTTTTGCTCTTCTTGCAAACACCAATCCTCAGGAGGTTATGGACCTGGGTGCAGTTGCTCACCTGGCAGCCATCAAGGGTCGCGTTCCCTTCCTGAACTTCTTCGACGGTTTCCGTACCTCCCACGAGAACCAGAAGATCGAAGCTTGGGACTACAAGGATCTGGAAGATATGATCGACAAGGACGCTCTGGCTGCCTTCCGTGCAAGAGCGCTCAATCCCGAGCATCCCGTACTCCGCGGCTCCGCTGAGAACGGTGACATCTTCTTCCAGCACAGAGAGGCTTGTAACAAGTTCTACGATGAGCTTCCCGCAATCGTAGAGGAATATATGGATAAGGTAAACGAGAAGATCGGTACCGATTACAAGCTGTTCAACTACTACGGCGCTCCCGATGCAGAGAGAGTGATCGTTGCAATGGGCTCCGTATGTGACGTTGCTGAGGAAGTCATCGACTACCTGACCGCCAAGGGCGAGAAGGTTGGTCTGGTAAAGGTTCGTCTGTACAGACCCTTCCGCGCAGACAAGCTGATCGAAGCCATCCCCGCTACCGCGAAGAAGATCGCAGTTCTCGACCGTACCAAGGAGCCCGGCTCCCTGGGTGAGCCTCTGTATCTGGACGTTGTTACCGCACTTGCAACCGCAGGCAAGAACGACGTGAAGATCGTTGGCGGCAGATACGGTCTCGGTTCTAAGGATACTCCTCCTCAGAGCATTTTCGCCGTTTACGAGAATCTGGCAGCAGACGCTCCCAAGAACGGCTTTACCATCGGTATCGTGGACGACGTAACCGGTCTTTCTCTGGAAGAGAAGCCCGCTCCCGATACTGCTGCTGAAGGCACCATCTCCTGCAAGTTCTGGGGTCTGGGCGGCGACGGTACCGTTGGCGCAAACAAGAACTCCATCAAGATCATCGGTGACCATACCGACAAGTTCATTCAGGCATACTTCCAGTATGACTCCAAGAAGACCGGCGGTATCACCATTTCTCACCTCCGCTTCGGTGATAAGGCAATCAAGAGCCCCTACTACATCACCAAGGCAAACTTCGTTGCTTGCCACAACTACTCCTACATCCTCAAGGGCTACAAGATCGTTCAGGACGTAAAACCCGGCGGTACCTTTATGCTGGACTGCCCCTGGGATGCAGCCGCTCTTGACGAGCATCTGCCCGCAGAGGTTAAGGCGTACATCGCAAACAACAACGTGAAGTTCTACACCATCGACGCTACCTCCATCGCTACCAAACAGATCGGTAACCCCAAGGTTAAGAACACCGTTCTTCAGTCCGCATTCTTCGCTCTGGCAAACATCCTTCCCAAGGACGAGGCCATCGAGTATATGAAGAAGATGGCTTACAAGTCCTACATCAAGAAGGGCGAGGCCATCGTTGAGCTGAACTACAAGGCAATCGACGCAGGCGCAAACGCTATGGTCGAATTTTCCGTTCCCGAAGCTTGGAAGAATGCCGCTCCCGCAGGCGAGAAGGCGAAAGCTACCGGCAAGCGCGAAGAGCTTGTGAAGTTCGTAAACGAGATCGTTGAGCCCGTTTCCCTTATGGACGGTGATTCCCTTCCCGTTTCCCGCTTCGTTGACTGCGCTGACGGTACCTTCCCCCAGGGTGCTGCCGCTTACGAGAAGCGCGGTGTTGCAGTTTCCGTTCCCGTATGGCACGCTGAAAACTGTATCCAGTGTAACAACTGTTCCTTCGTATGTCCTCACGCTGCCATCCGTCCCTTCGCTCTGACCGAAGAGGAGGCGGCAAAGGCTCCCGCAGAGACCAAGTTCTGCGCAAAGCCCGTTGTGAAGACCAACTACAAGTTTACTATGGCAATCTCTCCCCTTGACTGTATGGGCTGTACCCTTTGTGTAAAGGCTTGTCCCCTCTACGGCAAGGAAGGCAAGCAGGCACTCGAGATGGTTCCTCAGGCTACTCAGCTGGAGCAGCAGAAGCCCTTCGATTGGTGCGTAGAGAACGTTACCGAGAAGCCCGAGCTGTTCAATGCAAAGGCTGTTAAGGGCAGCCAGTTCAAGCAGCCCCTGCTCGAGTTCTCCGGCTCCTGCGCAGGCTGTGCAGAAACCTCTTACGCAAGACTGATCACTCAGCTCTTCGGCGAGAGAATGTACATCTCCAATGCAACCGGATGCTCCTCCATCTGGGGTGGCTCCGCTCCTGCAACTCCTTACACCGTTAACAACGCTACCGGTCGCGGTCCCGCTTGGGCAAACTCCCTGTTCGAGGACAACGCTGAGCACGGTCTGGGTATCCACCTGGGTCAGAAGACCATCCGTGAGAAGCTGATCGGCTACGTTCAGAAGTTCATCGAAACCGTTGAAGACGCTGATAAGAAGGCGATCGTTCAGAAGTATCTGGACACCGTTGACAACGGCGCTGAAAACGAGATCGCTACCAAGGAACTGGTTGCTATGCTGGAGGCTTGCCCCTGCGAGAATGAGCTGAAGACCAAGATCCTTGCTGAGAAGGATTACCTGTCCAAGAAGTCCATCTGGATCTTCGGCGGTGACGGCTGGGCATACGATATCGGCTTCGGCGGTCTGGACCACGTTCTGGCAAGCGGCGAGGACGTAAACGTAATGGTATTCGATACCGAGGTTTACTCCAACACCGGCGGTCAGGCTTCCAAGGCTTCCAACATCGGTCAGGTTGCACAGTTCGCTGCTGCAGGTAAGGCAATCGGTAAGAAGAACCTTGCTGAGATCGCTATGAGCTACGGCTACGTTTACGTTGCTCAGGTTGCTATGGGCGCTGATAAGAACCAGCTCCTCAAGGCTCTCACCGAGGCTGAAGCTTATCCCGGACCTTCCCTTATCATCGGCTACGCTCCTTGCGAAATGCACGGTATCAAGGGTACCATGGCTAACTGCCAGGTAGAAATGCAGAAGGCTGTTGAAGCCGGCTACTGGCAGCTCTTCCGCTTCAATCCCTTGGCGGAGAAGAAGCTGGTTGTTGACTCCAAGGCTCCCACCGCTTCCTACAAGGAATTCATTAAGAATGAGACCCGTTACGCTCGTCTGGTTCAGCAGAATGCAGAACGCGCTGAGGCTCTCTTCGATAAGGCTGAGGCTGCTGCTGCTGAGCGCTACACCAAGCTGACCAAGCTTGAGAAGCTCTACGCCGAAGAAGAATAACCCATTTAAAAAGAATAGTCCCCTCGCGGGCTATTCTTTTTTTGTCGCTTTTTTGAAAAAAAGCTCCGCAAAAAACTTCACAATGAGAATCTTAAAAAAATTCACCCCTGTTCCGCATAAACTCAGGGAAACCTCACTTTTTTAATCAAATATTTTTTACCGGTTAACTTCCCGATTTCTTTCTTTTCATTTTAATGTCTTTACTTTTTCCAAAAAGCGTGATATACTCACAATGCTACACAAAATTTAATAAACAGGTTATCGTGGGAAAGCTCTCTTTTTTATAGAGG
>JAZPZL010000044.1:0-2763 GCA_045544655.1 Eubacteriales bacterium | reverse complement strand
CTTCCATCAGTTCTACGGCGGATCCTACGGCTCCAATACCGAAACCATCCATTCCGGCATCAACACCATCACCAACAATATCAAGGGCGGTACCTTTGACAAGCTCAGCGATGAAGCTACCGTTTACGCAGGCGGATGCTTCCGCAGTGCTGTGATCGAGACCGGTATTATCAACAATATCGACGGCGGTACCTTCAACGGAAACTACTACGGCGGTACCATCGGTACCGGAACGGTTTCCTGCCCCTCTATCGTAAACAACATTGAAAGCTTTACCGGTAACAAGAGCGCCAACGCTTACGTTTACTTTGGTAACGGCGCTCCCACCTTCACCGGTACGGTCAAGACCGTGATCAACGGCTTTGACGCAGGCAAGTCTTACGTGATGGGCGGTTCCACCAACGTTCACATTCAGCCCGAGGGCGTGGACTACGGCATTGAAACTACCATCAACGGCGGTACCTTCTGCGGCTTCTGGGGTCTTGGCGGCGGCAGCGCCTGTGAATACACCGGTAACATCAAGACTACCGTCAACGGCGGCGTCTTCAAAGGCTATGCATCTAATATGCCCAACTCCCTGATGGGCGGTCCCAGAAACGGCACCCTGGTGGGTAACATCGAGCTGATCATCAACGACGGTACCTTTACCGCCGACGTTGTGGGTGGCACCATTTGGGGATCTCAGTCTGCTGCCTGCGATACCATCACCGGTAACGTGACCACCACCATCAAGGGCGGTGACTTCCAAGGCAACGTTTATGCACTGAGCAGACATCCCGCAGAAGATCTGAAGGCTACCGGCGACGTAGTGCTCAACGTGGAGCAGACTGCAGGCGTAGCCCTCAAGTTTGGCGGCGAGGCGATCATCGACAGCTTTACTGCAAACGGCGAAGCAATTGAGATCGGTGCGGATACCAATCTTGAGATCAAGGCTCTGACCGGCGAGATCGCGTTCAAGCAGACCGAGGGCTGGCAGGCACACGATTATATCCTCCTTCCCGCAGGCTCTGGTTACGATATCATCGAGGTTGATGGCATTTACGGTGCTTATACCGAGGATGCGTCCATTCTGATCGCCGGTGTAGCAGTTACTCCTGCAGGCGCGACCATCCGTCTGGCAGACAGACTGGGAATTCGTGTTCTCTGGAACAAAGAGGACGTTGAATCCTACGGAGATGTATTCACTTACAAGGTAACCTTCAAGGATGAAGTTATCGAAGAAGGCAAGAAAGCCGATCTGGAAGTATATCAAGAAGAATATTATTCTCTCGTATTTGACGGCATCGGACTTACCGATTTTGGGACCTACGTTTCCGTTTCCGGTTCTTGCATGAAGGAAGCCTTGCTCTCCATTGCATCCCTTGCAGAACAGGCACAGACCGCATGGGCTGAAAATGCTAAGTGGAAGGCTTACGCTGATGCAGTGATCGAATTCCACAACGTTTACAACCTGGGTGCTGCAAACACCATGGCTCCCGAGGCAGTAACGCTTGTTCCTACCCCTGCCAGGGGCGAGGCTGACGACATCGCTTCCGCAAATGCAACGCTCCTGATGGGTGATGCTGCAGGTCTCAGACTCACCGTTACTTTGAATACAGCTCCCGTAAACGCGAAGATTCTTGTAAACGGCGAGGAGGTTGTTTCCGACCTGATCAAGGTTGAAGGAGAGACCATTACCGCAGACCTCTACTTTGCACACGAGTATCTTGCAGAAGCGTTTACCGTTTCCGTTGTTTCCGATGCAGGCATTCATATGACCTACACTGCTTCCATCGAGGCAATTGCAAATAAGCTTGCAAATGACGATACCAACGGGAATAAGAACAATGCTACCGCATTCCTGGTATACATCCAGAAGGCTGTAGCTTGCAAGTAAGGAGGAAGAGTATTATGAAGAAGATCTATACGGCACCCTCCGCAGAGCGCATCGCTCTTGAGACAGAGGATATTCTGGATATTTCTTATACCGGAAACAGCTCCGTTTTGAAAGATTCCGATGATAACAATGCCAGCAAGAGTCCCGCAAAGGACTTTGGCGATGTATCTCTGTTCTAAACCTGATACAAAAAAGCGTACTCCGAAAGGGGTACGCTTTTTTCGTGCTTGCTTTGTGGCTTTTACGCTTTTTAAAAAAAGCTTGGCAAAAACTTCCCTCGAGGAGGAATGAATCCTTCGCACCGTTTGCGAACATCACAAATAAATCCCAATTCTCTGCGCTCGGCGGCGGGACGTCGAGGGCGCCGTCCCCTACGTTGTTTCCGAAATATTGAACAAACAAATTGATTTTCCTTTGTTTTCTGCGCTTGGCGGCGGGAGCAAGCCCCCGCCCTACGGCACATCCGAATTTTTGAGCGGACAAATTTGTTTACCTTGATTTTCTACGCACGGATGCGGGAGGCAGGTTGCCTCCCCTACGATGTTTCCGAAATATTGAACAAACAAATTGATTTCCTTTGTTTTCTGCGTTTGGCGGTGGTCCTTGCGAAAATCCACCAAAAAAATAAAAAAGGCTTCCCTTTGGGAAAACTTTTTCGAGTGAAGTTTTTACACCACTTTTTACAAAAAGCGGGCGGGGTTTGGGGCAGTGCCCCAAAAAGGGAAAGCCGCGGTGAAGGGGCGAAGATTCTCTTATAGGAAGTTTTTTGGAGTGCAGAACCTTTTTTTCAAAAAAAGGTTTTGCAAAAGACTTTTGCCGGGTTTTTGCGGGGCGCTGCCCCAAGCCCTGCAAGGGACTTTTTTTGAAAAAGTCCCTTGACCCCAAAA
>JAZPZL010000043.1:0-4461 GCA_045544655.1 Eubacteriales bacterium | reverse complement strand
ACTGAAATCAACGACCTACGCGCCGATCCTGTTCGGTGTGATCCTGATGCTTTCGGGAGTTGCTTCCATACTGTCCCGCGTGATCGACGGGATCGAGGTGGATGCCTTTCTGTCTTCTACCATCGTGCAGCTCATCGTGTTTTTGCTCCCCCTTGCTTTTTATTGCAGGGTAACGAATTACGACGTGGTATCGGGATTGAAGTTTCGATACGTAGCGTTTAAGGGAATCCCTTTTTTGGTCAATATGACATTGATCTTCTTCGTGGGGAGTATGCTTCTGCGTTATTTGGGACTGTTTGTGTTTGAGGAGGCAATGGTGGTAACTCCCAATGCCATCTCCTTTTCCGCAAAAAGCGAAAACACCTTTTTGCATCTGCTGGGAACGATGATCCTGCCTGCAATTCTGGAGGAAGTGGCGTTTCGAGGGATCCTTTTGGAGGAGTATCGCTCTTACGGCGCATCCTGGACCGTGGCAACTACTGCGTTGATGTTCGCCATGCTTCATCTTTCCTTGGAGAATTTTGTATATTTCTTGTTTATGGGTGTTGTATTGGGTGTGATCACCCTTGTCACCGATTCTCTTTTACCTGCCATCGGTTTGCATATTATCATCAATATTTCTCACGAGTATTTTCGCGCGCCGGTGGTGGAATATCTCCGTCAGGCGGGAAAAAGCCTGATTTTACCCTACTTTCTTCTGGCGGCATTTTTGCTTTTGTTTATTTTTATGTTTTCCGGCTTGGAGAAGATCTATCAGTCCAAGGCTTATCACGAGATTTTGCAAAGTCGGAAAGAGCTTCTGAGAAAGGAATTGGAAAAATCGAAGGCTGTACAGGAGGAAGGCGTTTGTGAAACCAAAGGAAAAGCTTTTTTGCGGATCCTGAAGGAGATCTATCTTTCACCTGCATTTTTGGCGACTGCCGTTTTGTTTGCCTTTTTGGTATCCGATGTATTGAAAAGAGGTTGATCCATGAAAGAACTGAACAATCAAAAGAAAAAAGAAAAGACGGTCAAGCTTCCGTCCGTTCCCACGAAAAAGAACGCGGGTGCACCTGCTTCTCCGATGAAGAAAAAGGTCGTTCCCAAAGCATCCTCTTCTCAGCCGAAGAAGAGCGTTCCCGCGGTCACCGCTTTGTCCGGAATGCTTAAAAAAGCTTTGGCGAAGAAGAATCCCGGTGGGAAAAAGAGTCCTGCTAAGAGTGCAAGACCTGCCGGTGCCGTGAATCCCGCGCAAAAAGCACCCTGTCAGCCCGTTGATCCCGCCGCAAAGAAGGCGAAAGCCGCCGAAATGCGTTCCCAAGGCTTTTCCCTTGCTTCGACCCTTGTGATCGCTTTGATTTATATCGGTGTTGTCGTTGGCATTTCCGTTGTTTTATCGACCTGCGGCATCCGTTGGGCGAACGATATTTTTGCCCTGGTCAAAGACGACGTGACCGCGACGATTTCCATTCCCGAAAACGCTACGGTCTCCGAGGTTTCCAACATTTTGAAGGACGGGGGATTGATCGAGTATCCTGCGGTGTTCCGTTTTTGGGTCAATTTCAAGAATCGGGATTCCGAAACTCCCGTTGCCTTCAAGGCAGGGGACTACGAGCTTAGCAGTACCCTCAATTACGATCAGATCGTCAGCAAGATTCGGGACCGCAAGGCGCGCGGTATCATAAAGCTTACGATTCCCGAGGGATACACGGTGGATGAGATCATCAATCTGTTCGTTTCCAACGGAATGGGAACCCGTGAGGGCTTTATTGATGCCATTAATAACTACGATTATAAGAATTATAAGTTTATGGAAAAGCTGAAGGAGATCCAGCTATCTCCGGATCGCAAGTACCGTCTGGAAGGGTATTTGTTCCCGGATACCTACGAATTCTATGCGGATTCCAAGGAGGTTGCGATCATTGATAAGCTTCTTGCCGCCTTTGATTCACGCTTTGAGCAGGACTATTACGCCAGATTGGACGAGCTGGGAATGAATCTGGATCAGGTCATTACCCTTGCCTCCATCGTTCAAAAGGAAGGAAAATTCAGCACGGACTTTTATCCGGTTGCAGGCGTTTTCTACAACCGTCTGAATTCTCAGAATATGCGCCGTTTACAGTCGGATGCTACGGTTCAGTATTGCCTTGCAGAGCGCAAGCCTGAATTGACTTACGCGGACCTTGAGATCGACAACCCCTATAACACCTATCGCAATGCAGGGCTTCCTCCCTCTGCCATTTCCAATCCGGGCTGGGAGGCGATCCAGGCAGCCCTTTATCCCGAACAGAACAAGCACCTTTTCTTTATTTCCGATACGGACGGTTCTATGATCTTTGCAGATACCGAGGCACAGCATTCTGCCAATGCCGCCAAGCTTCGTGAAGCAAAGGAAAAGGGAACCTCCATAGACTGAGAAAGGACTATTTATTGGAAAACACGTTTTTGTTTTTAATTTTGATCTTGTCCGCGATCTCGGTGATCCTTTCCTTGATTGCCCTTTTTTCCTTAAAAAACAGCAAGGGGAAGGACGGAATCGAGCGACAGGATCTGGAACGCTTGAGCGAGCGGTTTGACCGCAGCTTGGGAAATGCCCGCCGCGATATCGCTGAGGAGAATTCCCGTTCTCTGGAAGCCTTTTCCCGTGCGCAGAACCAGACCCAGACTGAGGTGTTTGCCCGTCAGGATAAGCGTCTGGCAGATCTTTCCGATCATCTGAATACCGCGCTGAAGGGCGTGGATGAGCGTATGGCGCAAATGAACGCCTTTCAGGAAAAAAACGCTCAGACTCTCCGTGAGACGGTAGATGCAAAGCTGACCGAGCTTCGTTCCGGCAATGAAAAGAGCCTTTCCGAGATTCGCCAAAGCGTGGATGAAAAACTGCAAACTGCGTTGGAGGAAAGGATCAGCCGCTCCTTCAAGGAGGTCAGCGAGCGCCTTCAGCAGGTCTATCAGGGACTTGGTGAAATGCAGACCCTTGCCAACGGCGTGGGAGACTTAAAAAAAGTATTGTCTAACGTGAAGACCCGAGGAATTCTGGGTGAGATCCAGCTTGGCTCTATTCTGGAGGAGATCCTATCCCCCGAGCAATTCGAGACCAACGTGGCCACCGTTCCCGGTTCTTCCTACCGTGTGGAATTTGCCATCCGCCTTCCCGGGGATGGAGATGGCGCTGTGTATTTGCCTGTGGATTCCAAGTTTCCCGCAGATGCATATTTGCATTTGCAGGAGGCGTACGATGCCGCAGACCCCGAGCAGGTCCGTGTACAGCGAGGGATCCTGGAGAGCCGCATCAAGGCTTTTGCAAAGGATATTCACGAAAAGTACGTAGCTCCTCCCGCAACTACGGATTTTGCCATTATGTTCCTTCCCACCGAGGGACTGTACGCCGAGGTGGTGAAAATGGGAATGGTAGAGCTTTTGCAGAGAAACTACAAAATCAACATTGCAGGCCCCACTACCATGGCGGCGCTCCTGAATTCCTTGCAGACCGGCTTCCGCACTCTTGCGATCCAGAAGCGAAGCAGTGAGGTTTGGGAGGTACTCAGTGCCGTGCGAACCGAGTTTGACAGATTTGAGACCGCTTTGCGGGATGCTCAGGCGAAAATTGACCAGGCAAACCGCGGCTTGGATGCTCTTGTGGGTGTCCGTACCAGACAAATACAGAAAAAACTGAAAAACGTTTCTACTTTACCCGCAGAACGGGCTGAGCAGCTTTTGAAGGAGGGCACGAATGGAGAAGAATGACGGAATCAGAACTTGTGCTACGAACCGAAAAGCGTATCACGACTATTTTGTGGAGGAACGCTTTGAGGCGGGAATCGAGCTGTTCGGGACCGAGGTGAAATCCATTCGCCAGGGTACCGTAAATTTAAAGGATTCCTATCTGATCATTGCAGACGGGGAACTGTTTGCAAAGGGAATTCACATCAGCCCTTATGAAAAGGGAAATATTTTCAATCGGGATCCCCTTCGTACCCGAAAGCTTTTGATGCACAAGAAGGAGATCTTAAAGCTGAAAGCGCTTTCCGAGCGTGACGGCTATACCTTGATCCCTCTTTCCTTTTACTTCAAAAGGGGAAGGGTAAAGGTGGAGGTCGGCGTTTGCCGAGGCAAAAAGCTTTATGACAAGCGAGAAAGCGCGCTTAAGCGTGATCTGGAGCGGGAAAACCGCAGAGGAATAAAATTATCGGATCGGGACTAATATGGAAAAGAACATTCGCAATTTTTGTATTATCGCACATATCGACCATGGAAAAAGCACCTTGGCGGACCGCATTCTGGAGCATACCGGCTCCGTTGAAAAGCGGGAAATGGAAGCTCAGGTGTTGGACGATATGGAACTGGAAAAGGAGCGCGGCATTACCATCAAGGCACGTGCCGTGACCTTGGATTACGTAGCAAAGGACGGAAAAACCTACGAATTCAATTTGATCGATACTCCCGGTCACGTGGACTTTAACTACGAGGTTTCCCGTTCCC
>JAZPZL010000042.1:0-3374 GCA_045544655.1 Eubacteriales bacterium | reverse complement strand
GTACGTTTACCGATTCCACCACGTCCATATTAAAGCCGTATTCGTCCAGCTGACGCTTTACCTCGGCAATTTCACTTTTCTCCCAGATCTCACCGGGCATTTTGTGATGCAGTGCCCAAACGATGCCGTCTACACCGGGGATCTGCTTGATGTCGGAAAGCTTGATACGGTCGTTGCCTTCGCCGTACCAACGGAACGTCATCTTCATACTCGTATCTCCTTTATTTTCGGTTGGTTTTACCGATTCAGTATAACACACAAAAAATCAAATGACAACTACTCTGTTGAAAAAAACTCCTTTGTTTTTCTCAAAAGCGACCGCCGCCCACATTGCGGGAAGAGGAAGAGGAGTGGGAGGAGGAAGACTCCTTGGGTCTCGGGGTACGGGTCACGTTGCGGTACATATAGTAGTCGCCGGATCGGGTCAGGGTCAAGCCGCCTGCGCGGACGTAGCGATTCGCCTCGTTTTGCCGTCTGACGGATTTCAGCTGACCCTTCAGGATCAAAACCCAGATCAGCCCCGCCACAAGCCCGATGGGGGAGGCGATCATCAGAATTCCCACGGGATCGTAGGGCTCGCCGTTGAGATAAATATTCAGGTAAGCCTCGCTTTCCTCTGCGAAGGTCTCCATCGCCGCCGCATACTCTCCTGCGGAAAGCTCGGGCACGATGGCATCGGAAATGGAATCGATGTCCGAGGGGGTGATGGCATCGGCGGCAAAGCCGTTGCTGAGGATGCGGTATTCACGGGTATCCATACAGATCAGCAAAAGGACTCCGTCGAAATCCGCGCCGAAGCCGTAGGCACCGTTGTCGTAGATCGCCTCCACGGCAGTATCGATGGGAAGCTCGCTCACCTCCCGTGTCACGATGGCGACCTGCGCGGAATAAGTGCTTGAAATTTCCTCCAGCCGTGCCTCCAGAGAGGCTTTTTCTTCTTCACTCAGAAGAGATGCCCCATCGGAAAGATAGGGTGCCTCGGCAGTGGCAAATACGAGGGTCTGCAAAGCCGCAAGTGCCAGAAGAGCGGCAAGAAGGGCAACTATTCTTTTCATTCCCGACACCCCCTTAAAACAGCCACAAAAGGGACATCAGGGCAAAAATCGCGCCGCAGATCCCTGCGGAGGTGCCCAAAAACCACTTCCAAAAAAGCCCCTTGTCAATGGGCAGGTCTCCCACCATTTTTCCCGTCTGACCGTTCATGGCGAACACGTAATTTTGATCCTTCCAGCGGGTATTGAGAAGCCATACGGGAACCAGAGCGTATTTTGCCGTGCCGTTTTTCAGATCCACGGAAAGATCGGAAAGATGGACGGAGGCATAGCCGTGAACCGTATCGGCGAGCGCCTGCGCGGTGCTTGCCTTAATGCGCTCGTTTGCCCGCAGAACTCCCGTCGCGGAATCCACGTCGTACTTGTCCGCAAAATACCCTGCCAGATACGCGGTCTGAAAATCCACCGCCTGCGACAGATCGAAGGGCTCGATGGCTTCCATCAGGGCATCGTCCATTTTGGAGGAGCCGTCCACGGGGACGAAATCAAAGCCGATCTCCCCCGCCCGAACCACGTTGTAGTAGCGGGTCTCCACGTAATTGTAATCGCTGTCGCTCCAGCTGCGGACGCGGGTCGCCTTAAAGCGGGCGTAGCCCTTGGCATCGCTACTGTAAAGCCAGAAGGGAACGTAGATCCCCTTGACCTCCTTGATGCGGTTTTCATCCTTGAATACCTTGGGCAGAAGCTTTTTTCCGTGGTAATGCTTCCGCAAAGCCTCCATCGCCGCTTTTTTATCCAGCTTGAAGGGGATCACCAGATCCGGCTTCAGATCTCCCCGAAAGGCACCCGTCATCACCACGGGATTGGAGCAGAAGGGACACTCGGTGGCGCCGGTATTTTCGTCGCCCACGATCTCACCGCCGCAGGTATTACAGGTGTAGACCCGCATTCCCTCGGTCTCGCCCTCCTGCCACTCCTGACCGGCAGAGGAATCCCAATGCATCTCGTCCCCCTCCGGCTGATCCGCCGTGGCCTGATTGTAAGCCAGAATGTCCGCCACCTCGAATTCGGTGTCGCAATAGGGGCATTTCATCTTCTGGACGGTGCTGTTGAATTCAATGGCGCCGTCGCAGGAAGGACATTTAAAATTCTGTATCATAAAGCCGATTCTCGCCGAGATCAGACCAGATCGCCGTTGTCAAAGGGATCCCCGCACTCGGGACAGAAGCGGGGCGCCTTGGCGGGATCCTCGGGAATCCAGCCGCACTTATCGCATTTGTACTGGGGAACGCCCGCGGGCTTCTTCGCGCCGCATTCGGGGCAGAATTTGCCCGTATTCACCGTGCCGCAGGCGCATTTCCAGCCCGCTTCGGGTGCCTTTGCACCGCATTCGGTGCAGAATTTACCCGTATTCACCGTGCCGCAAGCACACTTCCAGCCGTCGGCGGCTGTCTGCTGAGCCTGTTGCTGCTGCCCCTGCTGATAAAGCTGCTGTGCCGCATGAAAGCCGCCGCCCATAGCGCCGCCTGCCATATTCATCCCCATAAAGCCGGTCATCGCGCCGGCGGAATTGCCTGCGGCAGTCTCCATAGCGTTTGCGGTAGCGGTGGTCATTCTTCCCGCCATCATCGCGGCGTTGGAGCCCATGGAAACGGCGTCCTCCATATCCTGGATCTTCTTCATATCCTCGGGATTTAAGGTAATAGGATTCAGGGCGATCTTCTCCACGGAAATACCGCGGCTCTCTACCCACTCCGCCTTCAGTGCCTCGTTCATCGCCTGCTTCAGCTCGTTCACCTTTCCGGGGATCTGAGCGGGGCGAAGCTCCAGCTCCGCCAAAGCGCCGAAGGCGGGCTGAAGCGCGGAGATAAATTCCGTCTTCATCTGCTCGTCAAGGGCATCTCTGGTAAAGGCGTACTCTACGTTGCCGCAGACCTTGGTATAAAACACGATGGGGTCGGAGATCACGTAGGAATACACGCCGTTGCAGCGAAGATTCACCGTTCTTGAAAAGCCCACCCGCTTGCTTGTCACCTCAAAGATGATGGGGCTGGGGGTGCCGAATTTGTTGCCCATGATCTCCTTGGTATTGATGTAGTACACTCTCTGATCCTTGCCCGTGTCACCGCCGTAGGTGAAACGCTTGCCCATCGCCTTGAAGGTATTCTTCAGGCTTTCGCCGAAGGAGCCTGCAAAGATGGAAGGCTCGGTAGAAGCATCGTAGGTGTATTCACCCGGCTCTGCACAAACCTCAACCACCTTGCCCTGCTCCACGATCATCATACACTGTCCGTCTGCCACGGCAATGCCCGAGCCGTTGGAAATAATATTATCACTGCCCTTCGTGTTGGAGCTTCTCGAGCCGATGCGCTTGGACCCCTT
>JAZPZL010000041.1:0-9621 GCA_045544655.1 Eubacteriales bacterium | reverse complement strand
GAGAAGAGACTAAGAAAGGAGGACAAATCGATGAATGCAGAAACCAAGACCAAAAAGCATTTTGGTAAAAAAGAATTCGACGTTGAATTCGAGGATCGCACCCCGCTGTGGGAGCGAATCAAAGCAAAATTCTTTACCTTTACCTTCGCTAAGAATCTCGCTTGGGCAATCTTCCGTTATGTCCTTCTGATCGGTATTGCGTACGTAATCCTCTATCCCTTCATTGCAAAGGTATTCGGTTCCTTTATGAGCCGTGAAGACTTTATCGACGTAACCGTAAAGCTGATCCCCAAGTATCCTACCCTGGATACTTACAAAGCGATCATTACGGAAAACCGCTATTTTGAAGCTCTGTTCAATACGACCATCATCTCCCTTCTTTGCGCCATCGTGCAGATGATCACGACGATGATCATCGGCTACGGTCTTGCAAAGTTTAAGTTCAAGGGTAATACGCTTCTTTTCTACTGCGTAATCTTTACTATGGTCGTTCCTCATCAGGCATTGAGATTGGCGCTGTTCCAGAAGTTCCGTTACTTCGATATGTACGGTATCATTAAGCTGATCACCGGTAATACCTTGAACCTGATCAACACCTACTGGCCTTTGACCCTGCTCTCCATCGGCGGTCTCGCATTTAAGAACGGTCTGTATATCTTCTTGATGAGACAGTTCTTCCGCGGCGTTCCCGACGAATTGGAAGAAGCAGCTTACGTAGACGGCTCCGGTGTGTTCAAGACCTTCGTGCGAATCATCGTGCCCCTTTCCGTGCCGATGCTGATCACCGTGTTCATCTTCGCCTTCTCCTGGCAGTGGACCGACGACTTCTACACCACGATGTTCTTTACCAGAACCTCTACCTATCTGATGCCCAACATTGTAACCGTTCCTCCTTCTCTCGATACCACCGGCTTCGAGGCAGCAGGCGTTTACAACTCCGCGATCATCAATACTGCAGCGTTGATGATCATCACTCCTCTGGTTATCATTTATTGCTTCTGTCAGAAGTATATTGTACAGGGTATCGAGCGAAGCGGTATCGTTGGTTAAAAAAAAGAAAACCAAGTGTCGAAAGACACTTGGTTTTTTTATCGGTCAACGGTTTCCAAAAATTCCCTTACACGGTCATCCAGATGATCACTCCAGCCTAATGTAAAGGCAGTCAGAGGATCTACCACCATACTTCCGCTTTTTCGCATAATACTGTCGGGAAAGAACCTGATGGCGATGGTATTGATATGCTCCGGAGTGTAAAGATCGCGGGCGCCGTAAACGTGGTATAATTCGTGTCGGAAAGCGCGGGCACCTGAGTACAGAACACAGTATTCAAATCCGTTTTCGGCGGTGGTGGATAATGCAAAGCTGCGTTCATCCCGATTGAAGCAGAACAGAACTGCTGCTGAATCACAACCACTTTCCGCCGCCAGAGCGGGAAGCATTGTATTCTTATTTTCAACGCCTAGGGCTTGTAAAAGCTTTGGGATATAGTGATCGGATTCGTCACGAATCATTTGCTCCGGCATGGTGAGAGGAATGAAATTGCAGCAAAAAGCCAAAGGGATCTGAAAGCGCAGGGCATCCAGATTCATCAAATGAATCTCATCGGCTACGTCTTGCCTGAACTTATTTTCGTCTTTTTCAGTCCATAGGCAGCCTCCGTCGGAAACCAGGTAAAAGTTCAGCAAAACCTTTCCTTTCAGCGCTTTGCAATCACCGCGGTTTTTGCAGTTCATAAAATATGCGGAGTCGTAGCCCTGTGGCTTTGTGGTGGTAGAGACACTTCTGCGCGTGGTCGTCACAGTTGGCGGTTTGGGCAGTGGCTCCAGCTTTGGTCGCGATTGAAAAAGGATTGCTACGGTGAGAAGCGCAGCAAAGCAAGCGAACAGAATCAAGAGGATACCTCTGAAATTGATCTTTTTCATTATGGTCTCCTTTCACCTTTTATTGTAGAGAAAAGAAAGCAAATTGTCAAGAAAATGCCCGAACCTTGTGTTCGGGCATTTAATACTTATTTCGGTTCTTCGTCCAGGCTCCATCGGGTGCCGAGGAGGGAGGGGTAATCGTCTCCTTCATATTTTTGGTAGTAGAGGGTGAAAATATCACCGTTGGAAAGCTCAGCGGAGGAAGGATAGCCCTGATCCCAATCGGGAGCAACGGGGGAAACCATAAAATCCTTGCCCCAGGTCTTGCCGCCGTCTCGGGAAATGCGGGCGTACTGACCTTGATCTCCGTATCTGCGCCTGCCGTAGGTCAGGATCAAGGCACCGGAGGAATGAAGAAGGAAGTGAGGCGGTGCGCCGTAAACTCCCTCCAAGGGTTGGGGATCGGTCCAGGTCTTACCGCAGTCCTTGGAAAAGACGGTATAGGTTCTCAATTTTCCGGGATAGTCCGGGATGGAAATGCGCAAGCCGCCAATCAGGGTTCCGTCGGGAAGCTCGCAAAGATGAGGCTCGACGAAGCCGGTGGGGTTGTCGGTGGGATTGGGAATGGTTGACAGATATTCCCAGGTTTCCCCATCGTCGTGGCTTTCGTAGGTCATAATGATGCCGCATTCGCCTCCGCGTCCCATATTATAAAACTCTCTGCCCAGGTAAAGGAGGGTTCCGTCCTTTTTGCGGATGGGTCCGTGAGGCGCGGAAACGGGGGAGCGGCGCGGCTGGGACCATGTCTTGCCGCCGTCGCGGGAGATACGGGTGAAGGAGCCGTATGCTTTTTCTTCTTCGGGCAGGGTCTTCCAATGCTCTCGCATTCCAAGGGCGAGGGGAGTATTCAATACGTAAAAGGGCTTTTTGTGGTCCTTTTCAAAGAAGGCTTCGGGGTGGTTGAACCAGGAAAGAAGCAGATTGTCGCCCCAAACCAAGAGTCCTGCATCACGGTCGTCCAAATAAGTATCGTTGACGATGACGGGGGAGGACCAGGTGTCGCCGTCGTCGCGGCTGACTACCATCAGATCCTTTCCGAAGGGACAAACGTGACCGAGTCTGTGACCGGAAGAAACGGCGTACAAGGTGCCGTCGTCCCCTTTGGCAATGGTGGGCCACGCTTGGTAACGAAAAGCACCGGACGTGCATCGGGATACGATAGAATGCTTCATATATAACCTCCCAGGGATTTTTTTCGATTGTAGCATATCGGAAAGGGAAAGTCAATTGAAACAGAAGAAAGAAAACCGAAAAAAAGACCTGAAAGTAAATCTTTCAGGTCTGCTGAGGATCATTCTGCAAGGGAGGGACGAAGGACGACGAAATAAGGCTCTGCCACGAGACTCGACAAAAAAGGCTCGGGGGAGGTGCGGGTATTGATCTGCAAATCCAAAAGGGCATCCCCTGTATAGAGATAAGGATTTGCTTCGGTGTTTCCGCTTTTCCAAACCAGAATAACATCGCCGGGAATCAGAAGATTTGCGGAAATATAGCGAGTTCGGGAGGTTTGGAACCATTCCAGATCCGTATAAGGATCTTTGTCGGAGCGTTCCGCCACGTTGCGGCCGCCGTAGAGATTGGGTACCAGCATATTGCTATAGGAAGATTTCGGATCGAGACTGCGCCAGGTTTTGGTCCAAGAGGAGTCGAAGGTAGCAGTTCGTTTCTCCAGATCGTCGGAATAATAGCGGAACAGATCATCGAAGATCTCCTCGGTAGGTTTGGTTTTGAAGGGCTTGTAGCCCACGGATTTTTCGTAAATGGCGTTGGCAAGCTCCAAGCCCCACAATTCGGTAGCAGCGCAATCGTCTGCCGCCTTGTATATGGCGTTCTGTTCCTCCTCGTTCAGGGTCTTTCCGATGATAACAGGTGGAGCGTTTACGGGAACGGAGGAGATGAAACTTTGATTTTCAACGGTTTCTCCCGAGGGAGCGTCCTTCAAAACGCGAAGCGTATAGGATACTTCGGTTTTGCTTTCCGGTGGAACGGTAACTGTCGCGGAAAGGGTATTATCGGAAAGAGTCAGATCCCCACCCACGTATTCGGTGTAAGGGGGAAGAGAGTCGGTGATCTTCAGCACCTTTTCCTCTTTGGTCATATTTTGCAGAGAAAAGGTGAAGGTAAGATCCTGATCGGGAGATACGGTTTGACCGCGGGTATGGGAAGAAAGCTTTTCTGCTACAATGCCGCGCATCACTCCTATACGGTCGATGGACTTCTGAGGAACCGAGGTAACAGCGAAATCCTTGATGGGACGTACGATGCAGTAGCTCAGTTTATTGAAAAGGTAGCGACTTGTGCCTTTGTCAAAAAGAAAGTGGACCGAATCTTTTCGTACGGTGCCTTTTTCTTCAAAGACTTCTTTTTTTCCATTCCAGTCGTAAACGTTGCCGCTGGAATGAAGAATGGTTTCGTTTCCAACGTAAAGCATCGCGTGACCGTTGGTTTTGACGCGGTATACGATAATATCGCCCGGCTGAAGAGCGTTGAGAAATTCCTGCTTCTTTTGCTCCAGCTGCGCGTCGGTCATAGAGGAAAAACCGGAGGAAACGGGTGTTTCGTGAAGAATCTTATCCGCATCGGATTCAAAACGGCTGGTGTAATAACAGGCCCGATTGCCGTAAAAAAGATCCAGATCCAGGGCGTTGCGGTATACCTCGTAGCAAAATGCCGCGCAATGGAGAAAGCCAAGATTCTGGGAGGTGTATTCCTCGGGAGATCGTTGTCCTACCGCCCAGCGGTAATAGGGGAGCTTCGTCGTATTGAGAAAGCGGGTATCCTCGTATTGAATGCGGCTTCCGCGAAGGAACATACTTTCTGCAGTGACGACCACCGCTTTCTGAACCTCGGTCATCCCGGTTAGGTCCAAGTTGGGAAAGGGATTTTCTACGATCGCAAGTCCTGCGGGTTCATACTCAAAGGTGAGTTTTTCTGCTTCCTCGGTTGCTGTAACCTCTTCCGTTTCAGAGGTGGGGGCTTTTGTTTGGGGCAGGGAACTGCTGCAGGAAAACAGCGTGAAAAGCATAACAGATGCTAAAATGAGAAATAGAAATCGTTTCATAATTGTACTCCTTTGATCGTATAGATAAGCGGAGAAAACAAGTTTTTCTTTGCTGAAAAGATTATTTCGTTTCGATAAAACGCTTTAGGGTGGCAAAGGATTTGTCGCTGATGACGTGCTCGATCTTGCAGGCATCCTCGGAAGCGGTCTCTTCATCCACGCCCAGCATCATCAGAACGCGGCTTAAGACCGTGTGGCGCTCGTAGATCTTTTGCGCCAGACAGAGTCCCTTGTCAGTCAGGGCGATATAGCCCAGATGGTCGACCGAAATGTAGTTATCGTTCTTTAATCTCGCCACAGCACGGCTGACGCTGGGTTTTGAATAATTCATATGCTCGGCAATATCGATGGAGCGTACCGACCCTTTGTTCTTGGAAAGGACGTAAATAGTTTCCAGGTACATTTCTCCGGAAGGCTGTAGTGACATAGTTTTTCTCCAAATCGTTTTTCTTTCTTTTGTCATAATACCATAAAACGGAAAATAAATCAATCGCTATTAGTAGACAATTGCAACAAATCGAAAAAAATGAAAAAATATGCTTGACAAATCGGGAATTATCCGTATAATAATTGGTGGTTAGCGACGGCTAACCACCTTTTTAGACCATTGGTTAGCGGAGGCTAACTTGCGAGACGCAGGAGGAAAGAGCTATGTGTTTGAAAGAAGCAGAAGAAGGAAAAGAATATATCATCAAGCAGATCAACACAGACGATGAAGAGCTGAACTCTTTTTTGTTTTCTCTTGGCTGCTACGAAGGAGAGGCGATCACCGTCGTGGCTCATCGCAGAAAAGGTATGACCGTTTCCATTAAGGATGCACGGTACAGCATCGACCTGCCCCTGGCAGAGGCAATCATTATTGAAAAATAGGCTTCGGCTTATTTTTTTCGGCAAGGAGTTAGCGGCGGCTAACTCGAAGTGATAACGTATTTTTGATCCAAAGGGGATCAAACATAGATGAGGAGGAAAACAAATGAGAATTGCTTTAACAGGCAACCCCAATTCAGGTAAGACCACGATGTATAACGCGCTTACCGGCCGAAATGAAAAGGTTGGTAACTGGGCGGGTGTTACCGTCGACAAGAAGGAACACCCGATTAAGAAGGCGTACGCAGGCAAGCACACGATCACCGCGGTCGACCTTCCCGGCGCGTACTCCATGTCCCCCTTCACCAGTGAAGAGAGCATTACCAGCTCCTTCGTGAAGAATGAAAATCCCGACGTGATCATCAACATCGTGGATGCGGACAACCTGAGCAGAAGCCTGTTTTTTACTACTCAGCTTCTGGAGCTGGGGATCCCTGTGGTGGTAGCTCTTAACAAGAGTGATATTGGCAAGAAAAAGGGCAATACCATTGATGGGGAGGCTCTTTCCAAAAAGCTGGGATGCCCCGTTGTCAAGACGGTTTCCACCTCTGCCGACGGCTTGCAGGCACTCATTGATACCGCCGCAAAGCAGGTGGGCAAGCAGCAGACTGCGCCCTACGAAGAGGAGGCCGTTGACCTGACCAATAAGAAAGCGGTGGAGGAGGCGGACCGTAAGCGTTTTGCCTTTGTAAACGGGATCGTAAAAGAAGTTGAGGTGCGCAAAGTTCTCACCCGTGAAAAGAATTTCGGGGATAAGATCGATGAGATCCTGACCAATAAGTGGCTGGGGATTCCGATTTTTGCCGCAGTGATGTTCCTGGTATTCTTCATTTCGCAGACCACCCTCGGCACCTGGATCGCAGAGGGCGTTGAGGTAGGCGGCAAGTTTATTCCCGGTCTGGTTCCGATTCTGGAAGGCTTTCAGGGCTGGGTAGCCTCTTTGCTTGAAAATGCAAGTCCCTTGCTGTCTGCCATTCTGGTAGACGGCGTCATTGGCGGTGTGGTTGCCGTCGTAGGCTTCCTTCCCCTGGTTATGGTGATGTACTTTCTCATCGCCCTTCTTGAGGATTGCGGCTATATGTCCCGCGCGGCAGTGGTGTTGGATCCCATTTTCAAGAAGGTTGGTCTTTCCGGTAAATCCGTGATTCCCTTCGTCATTACCGTAGGCTGTGCCGTTCCCGGTGTTATGGCGAGCCGTACCATTCGTGACGAGCGGGAGCGCAGAGCTACCGCAATGCTGGCACCCTTTATGCCTTGCGGCGCAAAGATCCCCGTGATCTCTCTCTTTGCAGGCGCGTTCTTCGGAAATGCCTGGTGGGTCAGCGCGTTGATGTACTTTGCCGGCATTGCACTCATCTTTTTGGGCGCGGTGCTTATCAATCTGCTCACCGGTCACAAGGTAAGAAAATCCTTCTTTATCATTGAGCTTCCCGCATATAAGGCTCCTTCTTTGTGGGGCGCATTCAAGTCTATGTGCAGCCGCGGCTGGGCGTACATCGTGAAAGCGGCTACCATTATCCTCCTTTGTAATATGGCGGTACAGCTGATGCAGACCTTTACCTGGAGCTTTGCCGTTGCAGAAAGCGCAGATGCTTCCATTCTGGCATCCATCGCATCCCCCTTTGCGTACCTCCTCGTTCCCATCGTAGGCGTTCTTTCCTGGCAGCTGGCGGCAGCAGCCATCACCGGCTTTATTGCAAAGGAAAACGTGGTCGGTACCCTGGCAGTATGCTTCGTAGGTCTTGAAAACCTCATTGATACCGAGGAGCTTGCTCTGATGGAGGGCGCAGGCGCAGAGGCAGCGGGCATTATGGCGATCACCAAGGTTGCGGCTTTGGCTTACCTGATGTTCAATCTTTATACGCCTCCTTGCTTTGCCGCTATCGGTGCAATGCGTGCGGAAATGAAGAGTGCAAAATGGCTCTGGGGCGGTATCGGTCTTCAGTTTGCCGTAGGCTATACCATCTCTTATCTGGTTTACACCATCGGTTCCCTGATCGTAGGCGATCAGATGAACGTAAGCGGCGTGATCGGCGGTCTTTTGATCGTGATCGCTATCGTAGGCGCGGTGCTGAGCCTTATCGCGAATACCAATAAGAAGTTGAAAGAGGCAAGCGCATTAAAAGGTGCAAAATAAAAAAATGGAAAACGTGATTATCATTGCGATCCTGGTTTTGATCGCGGGAGGAATTATTTGGTATCTGTCCCGTGCAAAGAAGAGGGGGGAGACCTGCATCGGTTGCCCCTACTCCAAAAATTGTAACGGATCTTGCGGCAGCGAAAAAAAGAAATAAAGCAAAAAGAAGCAGAGGTTTTTTCTCTGCTTCTTTCGACAAAAAAAGAACGAAGCAATTGCTTCGTTCTTTTTGGTTTTACTCTTCGTCCATTGCGTCCTTGCGGGAGAGGTTGATTCTGCCCTTGTCGTCGATCTCGATGAGCTTAACCTTCATCTTGTCGCCAACCTTGCAAACGTCCTCTACCTTTTCAACGCGCTTCTTGTCCAGCTTGGAAATGTGCACGAGGCCTTCCTTACCGGGAGCGAACTCAACGAACGCGCCGAAGGTCATAAGACGGGTAACGGTACAGTTGTCGAATACCATACCAACCTCAGGCTCGAATACGATGGCGTCTACGATCTTCTTTGCAGCATACGCACTGTCGCGGTTTACTGCGGAGATGAATACGCTGCCGTCGTCCTCGATGTCGATCTTGGCACCGGTATCGGCACAGATCTTCTGAATGACCTTACCGCCGGATCCGATGACTTCGCGGATCTTATCGGGGTGGATCTTCATAGAGATCATCTTGGGAGCAAACTCAGATACGTCTTCTCTGGGAGCGGGGATGGCCTTGAGCATAACCTCGTCCAGAATGTAGAGTCTTGCTTTGTGGGTGGTTTCCAGAGCCTGCTTGATGATCTCGGGAGTCAGACCGTCGATCTTCAGGTCCATCTGGATGGCAGTGATACCCTTGTGAGTACCTGCTACCTTAAAGTCCATATCGCCGAAGAAGTCTTCCAGACCCTGAATGTCGATCATGGTATCCCACTCCTCACCCTCGGTGATCAGACCGCAGGAAATACCTGCTACGGGAGCGGTGATCGGCACGCCTGCATGCAACAGAGCAAGGGTAGAACCGCAAATGGAGCCCTGAGAGGTGGAGCCGTTGGAAGAAACGATCTCGGAAACGAGACGGATGGTGTAGGGGAACTCCTCAAGAGAGGGAAGAACGGGCTCCAGTGCTCTTTCAGCAAGAGCGCCGTGACCGATCTCACGTCTGCCGGGGCTTCTGGAAGCCTTGGCTTCGCCTACGGAGTAACCGGGCATATTGTAGTGGTGCATATATCTCTTGTATTCTTCGGTATCAACACCGTCCAGCATCTGCTGATCGGCAATGGAACCGAGGGTAGCAAGGGTAAGCACCTGAGTCTGACCTCTGGTGAACAGACCGGAACCGTGTACGCGGGGAATCAAACCAACCTCGGAAGCGAGAGGTCTGATCTCGTCCATTCTTCTGCCGTCTACACGCTTCTTTTCGTCCAAAAGCCAACGGCGTACCACAAACTTCTGCAGCTTGTAAACGCACTCGTTGATCATCAGACGGCTGTCGGGATAGATCTCGTCAAACTTGGCGTAGATCTTCTCGTAAACCACCTGCATACGCTCGTCGCGAACGGTCTTGTCATCGGTGTCAAGAGCAGCCTTGACATCCTCAATGGCAAATTCCTTGATCGCCTCGAACATATCGTGATCAACCTCGCAGGAGGGGTAG
>JAZPZL010000040.1:0-4770 GCA_045544655.1 Eubacteriales bacterium | reverse complement strand
CTGGCGGGCGTATGCCCCACGGAGGCGGAGAAAAAGCTTTTGCTTGCGGAATGCGTACACGCCCTTCTGCCTCAGCTTTCCGCACTGAATCTGCGGGAGGATGCGGCAGGCATCACCTCCCTCTACACCGAGCTGGAGAGTATGCGCCTGGCAGGGCTTTGGTCCCCCGCCCTTTCCCGTCTGTCAGGGATGGAATTCTCCACCCCCGGTCTGGGAGAAAAATTGGGGCAGATCGCCCTTTTGACCGCATCCTATTCGGATCTGCTGGCTCAGCGCTATCGGGATCCCGGGGAGGAGGGTCTGCGACTGGCGGGAATTCTTGCCGAATATCCCTTTTTCAAGGGAAGCGTGGTCTTCGTAGACGGCTTTTGGGATTTCACCCACCCTCAGGAAGAGATCCTCGGTCGCATTCTGACCCAGGCGGAGGAGGTCTTTATCAGCTTTGCCGCCCATAAAAGAGAAAAGCTTCTCTTTACCAAGCCCCTTGCCGCCGCAAAAGCTCTGGAGCGGAAAGCCAAGGAGCTGGGGGTAGAGGTGCGGGATACCACCCTGGAAAAGAAAGAGGAGGACTCTGCCCTGGGGCATCTGTGCGCCCACTTGATGCACGGCGGGATCCCCTATGATAAAAAATCGGATCAGATCCGCATCGTGGCTTGTAAGTCCCCCGGAGAGGAAGGGGATTTCGTAGCAAGGGAATGTATGAAGCTGGCGCGCCAAGGCGCACGCTGGAGCGATATTGCCATTCTTTCCCGTGACGGTGCGGGAGAAGAGCTTTTGGGACTGACCCTGACGGAAAAGGGCATCCCCCACTTTTTGGAGGAGAAAAAGCCCCTTGCCAGAACCCCTCTCGCCAAGACGCTGCTGCTGGCGTGCCGCTTTGCCGCAGGCTTCGGGGAAGAAGACGAGGTGAGAAGCTATATCAAGGACGGCGTCTTTGCCGTGTCCGATGAGGATCGCTTCTGTCTGGAGCAGTACGTGTCCACCTGGAGCCTGACTGCACCCGCTATGCTCCGCGATACCCCCTTTACCATGAACCCCGCAGGTTATTCTGAAAAAAAAGAGGCAGATCTTCGGGAGCTGGAGCAGGTATGCGCCGCCCGTGAGAAGATCTTCGCCCCCATCCGTACCCTCAGCACTGCCCTGGAAGGGGAAACCGTGGGAGAAAAGATCCACGCCCTTCTGGCGTTTTTGTCAGCCATCGGTACGGAGCGGGTACATTTTGCAAAGCTGAAGGCATCTCAGGATGCAGACGATTTTGAGCGCGCCGCCGCCCTGAGCGGTACCTGGAACGCTCTTTTGGAGGCATTGGATGCCTTTGCCCGCGCCTTGGGAGACAGCAAAAGCGACAAGCTCCGCTTTACCGAGCAATTGACCCTTGCTCTGTCCGGATCTCTTCCCGGCGCCCTCCCTCCCGGTCAGGATCGGGTGCAGGTGGGCAGAGTGGACTTTGCCCGTCCCACGGGCGCGTCCTATATTTTCCTCACCGGTGTCAACGCAGGCGTCTTCCCTGCTCCCGAGCAAAAGGGAGGACTCTTCCCCAAGGGTGAGAAAAATGAGCTTTTAGAGCAGGGCTTTCGCGTCCCCTGCCGGGAAGGCGGCCTTTACGACGAATATTTCTATTTTTATCTTGCCGCCGCCTACGCGAAAAATGGGCTGATCCTTTCCTACCGCGCAGAGGACGGTGCTTTGGACGACGCCGCTCTCTCCATTCTTGGCAAGCGGGTAAAGACTCTCATCCCCTCCGTTGAGGAGGAGCTTTTCGATCCCAAGAACGCAATGCCCCAAACCGAGGAAGAGGCCTTTGCCCATTGGATCACCCATCTGGGGGAGGAGACGGAGGAGCAGGAGGCGTTGAAAAACTACTTTCTCGCTTCCGTTGCCTTCCGCGAGCGCGCACTTGCCGCGGCAGAGGGTCACGCCACAGGCATCACGCGGGACGAGCTGAAGTCCCAAAAGCCTTATCAGGGCGAGGATCTGAAAATAGCCTATACCCCCATAGAAAAATATATCAAGTGTCCCTTCTCCTATTTCACCCACTATCTTTTGGGTGCAAATCCCCGAAAGAAGGCGGTTCTGGGACCCAATATCGCAGGTGACTTCGTCCATAAGGTCCTGGAGAAGGCGCTGATTCTCCTCTCGGTCGAGGGGAAGGATCTTGTCACGCTTTCCAAAAGTGAGCTGGAGGCGGTCAACCGCAAGGCGGTGGAGGAAAGCCTTGCCCTGCTTCTCACCGAGGAGACGGATGCAAGTATGAAATTCCTTCTGCTCCGTCTGGAGGAAAGCACCCTTTTGATCCTGAAAAGTCTGCAAAAGGAATTCTCCGCAGGCGACTTTCGTCCTCTTTTGTTCGAGCAGGACATCCGCGATCTGGACGAAAGCTATCAGATCCGCCTTGCCGACGGAACCAAGCTCATCCTCAGCGGAAAAATTGACCGCGTGGATCACTACACGGGCAAAAACGGAGAGGACTACGTGCGCGTCGTGGATTACAAGACCGGCGGACAAAGCTTTTCTCTCACCAACGTGGCAAACGGTCTGAGTCTGCAGATGCTTCTGTACCTGTTCGCTCTGTGGAATTGCGGCTTCACCCACAACGGGAAAGCCTTCCGCCCCTTGCCCGCGGGAGTCATTTATCTCAACGGTCTTGCAAATCCCATCGCCGCCGAAAATCGGGAGGAGGCGGAAAAAGCCCTGGAAAATCCTTGCCTCGCCCTTTCCCGCGAGGGACTGGTGGTGGACGAGGCAGAGCTTCTTGCAGCCCAGGATCCCGAGGGTCTGGGAGAATTCATTCCCGTCGCCTACGGCAAAAGCCGTCCCTCAGGCACCGCAAATCTGGTGACCATGGAGCAGCTGGGCAAGCTGAAAAAACGGGTGGAAAAGGATTTAGCCCGACTGGCAGAAAGCCTGAAAAACGGCAGGATCCCCGCCGCACCCTTAACCAAGCCGGGTAGCCTGGATCCCTGCTCCTATTGTGAATATAAAGCCGTCTGCAAACGCAGAGAAGAGGACAGACGTCCCTACCGCAAGATCGGTCGGGAGGAGCTGTTCGGAGAGGAGGAAGAAGTATGATCCGTTGGACCGAGCATCAAAGACGGGCCGTAGAGGCGGAAAAATGCAGTCTGGCAGTGAGCGCCGCCGCCGGAAGCGGTAAGACCAAGGTCCTCACCGGCCGCATCGTTCGCCTTCTTGCCAAAGGTGATATTCAAGCCTCCCGCCTTGCCGTGGTAACCTTTACCAAGGCCGCCGCAAAGGGGCTGGAGGATAAGCTTTACGAGGAATTGTCCAAAATGGTGGCGGAGCATCCCGAGGATACGGTCCTTTCCCGCCAGCTGATGGCAATTTCCCGCGCCCAGATCTCCACCATCCACTCCTTTTGCTATACGCTGATCCGCGCTTACGGCAAGGAGCTGGGACTGACGGGCAAGGAGCGCATTGCCGATCCCTTGCGCCTGGAGCCCTTGCAGAAAAAAGCCATTGAGGAGGCGGTCAACGACTTCCTCGCCCAAGCGGGCGACAAAAAAGAGGTACGCCAGAGCCTTTGCCGCGTCTTCGGCTCCGCCCGTAACCTGGACGGTCTGTACGATGCTTTGACAACTCTCTTCAAAAACGTTTCCAACCTCCCCGGCGGAATGGAGGAGCTGAAAAACATCCTGACTCAGATGGAGCGGGAATGCGGTGAGGTGGAAAACGGTACTCTGCCCTTTGGGGAAAGCCTCTTCGGCAAGCCCGTGGCAGAGGAAGCCGCCGACCGCTTCCTGGGTGGAGCGGAAACGCTGAACGCCCTGCTGGAGCCTTTGGGGAAAACCCAGGTGCTGGGAGACAAATTCATCCCCTTCATCGAGGAGCGGAAGGCGCTCCTGGAGCAGTGCGCCGCCCTTTGCAAGAAAAGCGATTTCTTCGGCGCCGCAAAGCTTTTGAAGGAGGGAACGGAGGGCAAATCCCCCACCGTGACCAAAAAGACCTGTCCCCCTCACGAGCTTGCCCTGAAGGATCAGATCGCGGAGATCCACACCCGCACGAAAAAGAGCCTCCTTTCCTTTTCCGCAGATTTTCTCGTCACGCCTCTGCCCACCCTTTTGGCAGAGCTGCGCCGCAGCATCTCCCTCTCCCGTGAATTTCTGTTTCTGGCGGAGGATGCCCTGGGTCGCTACAGTGCCTTCAAGCTGAAAAAGAATCTGCTGGATTATGCGGATCTGGAGCAATTTACCCTGAAGCTGGTTGCCGAAAGAACGGAGGACGGCTGGGTGAAAACCCCTGTGGGAGAGCGCATTACCTCCGAGCTGGACGCCGTCTTCGTAGACGAGTATCAGGACTCCAACGGCGTGCAGGATCTCATTTTCAAATCCGTCACCCGTGAGGATAATCTCTTCATCGTAGGTGACCCCAAGCAAAGCATTTACCGCTTCCGCGGTGCGGAGCCGAAGATCTTCTCCGATTATAAAACGAATCTGCCCGTATACCGTGAAGGCGATACCGGCGGAATGCGGATGGTCTTTCTCTCCGATAATTTCCGTTGCGCCCAGCCCATCATTGATCTGGTCAACCGCATCTTTCGGGTAATGATGGCAGGCTACCGCTCCGATTCTCTGTATCGGAAGGACGACGAATTGCGCTTTGCCAAAATACCCAAGGAGGGAGATCCCCTTCCCCCGCCCAACACGGAATTGCTTCTGATGGCAAAGCCTCCCGAGGAGGAAGAAGCAAAAAGTGAAGAGGATGCCCTGCTTCAGGATGAAAATCTGGAGGCAAAATACATCGCCTCCCGCATCC